>ONQJ01000031.1 GCA_900319935.1 uncultured Eubacteriales bacterium
CCGAGCGGCGCGGACACGCTGCGCGGAAAGCCGCCCTGCCAGGCGCAGACCTCGGCGGGGGATTTGTAGAAGAGCGTTTCGTTGACGACGGCGAGAGATTTTGCGCTGCCGCGCTGTACGCCGCGGCAGACGGTCTCGGCGACGCTGTGCGCGCCCTCGGCCGAGACGGAGACGCGGTGGATGCGGTTCTCCTTGAAGAAGATCGGCGAGCCGAGATAGTTCACCGCGCCCGTCCACGGCCCGTCCGAGCCGACCGAGGCGTACCAGGCGTCGGCGGAAAGGCCCTCGAAGCGCCGCCAGTTGCGGAAGTCGCCCAGGGCGCTGCAGCAGATCTCGTTGACGGCCCGGCCGTCCTCGCCGATGCCGTAGCGGCAGCCCCACAGGCGGTTTTGACATTCGCACACAAAGTCGAGCGGAGGGACGCTCCTGCTCAGGGACAGCGCCTCCTCCTCCGTGCCGAGACCGAGATCCGGCAGCGCGTCCACCAGGATCCAGTCCTGTTCGTTCTCCCCGCCGCCGAGCGCGCGGACGACCTTCGTCCCGTTGAGCTCCTCCGCGCTCGAGCCGGAGATCGTCACGGCGTCGTTCACGCGGAAAAGCGAGGGGATCGCGCCGAGCGTCGTGAAGCGCACGCGCAGATACACGCTCTCGACGGAGATCCACTGGCCCTGCGCCTGAGACCACTGGCGCAGCACGCGCCGGGGCTCGGAGCTGTCGATCCAGTATTCGCCGTTCTGCGGCGCGGCAGGCTCGGAGCTCTGCGTATACGCCGCGCTCACCGCCGTGCCGTCGAAGCGGCAGAGCGCGTAGGATGCTCTCTGCGGGCCGTAGAAAGCCTCAAGACTGCCGTGATCCGTCTGATCCTCGGTGTTGAGATAGACCTTGTCCGGGAACACGACGATGTAGGCGCCCATGCCGACGAGCTGCTTGTCTCCCGAGGAGAGGCCCGTCACGGGCGTGGGCAGAAAGTTATAGTACAGGGTGCCGTCCTCGCCGACGTAGGCGAGGGCCTGCTTTTCCAGCAGCGCGCGGGCGCGGCGGTGGGTGTCGGCCCGCCGCTTTCTCGTGGAGAGCAGCGGAGCGTGGTCCGACGAGAGGTTTTTCGTGTCGTACCACGCGCCGTCGCCGATGCGCAGGCGGTGGTCGTAGCCGCCGAAGCCGTCGATCACGTCCTGCTCGGTCTGCTGAAAGCGCATTTTCGGATAGATCGGCATGGCCGCTCACCTCCTAAAAGACAAAGCGTCTGCCGCCGTGCAACGGAAGATGCGAGGCGTGGAAGGCGTTCCACCACTGGCCGTACTCCGCGTTGTACAGGGCGATCTGCTGGTTGTAGCGCGCGGTCTCGGCGTTGGCCGCGGCGATCATGGCGATGAGATAGTGCGTATAGACGCCCTCGCACCAGGGAAAGGGGATTAGCAGCGTCTCCGCACCCGTGGAATAGGGCGTGAAGGCCGCGTCCGCGGCAAGCCCCTCGTGTGTGGAGAGGACCTCGGCGAAGATCTTCCCGTCGAGCGCGGACAGCCAGCGCAGCTTCTCCGCAGAGGTATAGCTGTTGGGCTCCTTGAGATCCACGTTGGCGATGATCTCGTTGACTGTCATGTTCGTGTCCTCCTAGGGGGCCTTTATTCGGTCTTGCTCCTGAGCGTCTCCTGCGCCTCGTACATGGCGTCCTCGGCCGCCTGGGCGCGCGCGATCTCGGCCGCGGCCGCGGCGGGGACGCGGCTTTTCTTGCCGCGCGGCAGGATATAGCTCACGCCGTTGACGCCGACGAAGTAGTTCGGGTCCTGGTTGGCGTTGTTGCGCGGGATGAAAACCTCGACGAGCTTTTCGTTTTCTTTCATGGAAGGATCCTCCGTTTCGTTTTTTGTAAAAAGGGCGGGGGAGACCCCCGCCCTCCGGGGAAAGACTCAGTTCGCGCTGTCGCTGGAGCTGTAAGAGCTGCAGCTCATCACGCGCAGCAGACGCTCGGGGTAGAGGATGGTCGCGCCGTTGGTCTCGAACTTGTAGCCGATGGTCGAGAACTGGTTGAGCGGGCCGCCGATCTCACCCTTGTCGTGGATGATCATTTCGAGCGCGCCGCCCTCGGGATCGATGATCCCGAAGCTGTCCTTGCCGAAGAAGTAGGTCGCGTAGACCGCGCCGTCCTGTGCGTTCTTGACCGAGGAGCTCTTGAGCACCGGGGCGAAGACGTCCTCGATGAAACGCACGCCGTGCAGCTCGCCGATCTCGCCGTTGAACAGCTCCTCGGGCGCGGCGTACTTGTGCGCCTCGATCCAGCCCTCGCACTCGCGCAGGTCGTGCGCGACGGAGGGGTGGATGACCGCGTAGTAGCGGCCGTTGATGCGCGGCCTTCTTCAGGATCGTGACGGCCTTGTTGACCATCGCGGGCGTGAGGACGCAGCGGTTGGTGCCGTCGTCGAGCATATAGCTCGGCGCGTCGGGCGTGCCCTTGACGGCGGGATTGCCGCCGGCCGCGGCCGCGTCGGCGGTCTTCGCGCCGGTGGCGAGCACGATGTTGTCGCAGTAGAGGACGTTGGCGTTGGTCAGCAGCGCGTCGCGGATGAGCTTCTCCTGCGTTTCGGCGGCGGAGGCGCCCATCTCCTCGGTCGCGCCGAGGATCACGTCGTCGTAGGCGCGCAGCTCCAGACGGTCGGTGATGGCCGTGTAGGTGCCGTACTGGGCGATCGTGCCGGTGATGGCGGAAACGCCGAACTTCTGTCCGGTGGGGATCACGCCCTCGGTCAGCTGGCTGGCGGGGGCGAAGGTGTTCCACTTGCGCCACTCCACCGTGCCCTTGTGGTTGCGCGGCAGGGGCTGACGCTTGGCGAACTGCGCGTAGAACTGCTCGACGCGCGCGTTCTCCAGCAGCTCGGTGTCGTAAAAGTCCTTCATCTCGGCGGACAGCGTGTTGCTGCCGGAGAAGGACTCCGCGGCCGTGGAGTCGTAGGCGTTGGGATAGTTGGCGGTGCCGTTCACGAGCGTGCCCGCGTCGGCGAAGAACTGGATATCAAAAAGGTGTTCCATGTTTCCTCCTAATAGTCAGAATGATCGGAGGGACTCATCTCCCGGCGGGGAGATGGTCGCCCCTGGCGCCGTATGCGTAGATCCGGCGCTTGAGTGCCTCTCTCTGGTCCTTGCTCATGCTGCGGTAGCGCGGCGCGCCGAGCGAGGCGGACTGCGCGCCGTTTTCCTTCGGTCTCGCCGCGCCGGAGCGCACGGCGGCGCTCACGGCCTCGGCGGCCTTTCGCGCGGCCTCCTCCGCCTCGCGCGCCCGGAGCTCCGGGTGCAGGGCGTAAAAGGCCTGCTCCAGCGTGACGGACGAACCGGGACGGGTGATCTCGGCAAAGGCGTCGTTCTGAAGCTCCCGCATCAGATCGAAATCCGGCACGCGCGAAGAAAGCTCTCCGGCCTGCCGGCACAGCGCGCGGAAATGCTCGATCGCCTTTTCGCGCCGCAGCACGGCGCCCCGGCGCTCGTCTTCCTCGCGCGCGGCGTAGGCGCGCAGCTTCTCCTGCGCGCCGCGCAGACGCTTCTGCACGATGGCCTGCACCTCCGCGTCGAACTCCGCCTTGTAGTCGGCGCGCACCTCTTCCCAGCTTTTCCGCGCGGGGGAGGGCGCTTCCTGCGGCGCGCACGCCGCGTCCGTCACATCGTTCTGCCCGGCGTCGGCAGTCTCTGCGCCCGAGGCCGTCTCCGCGGCCGCCGGAGCGCTCTCGTCGGCGAAAAACTGGAGATCGGTCATAAACAAATTCTGCATTTCGGATGCCTCCTGTATCTCTGCGGGTTGAGCCCGCGACTCTCAAAACGCCGGGGAGGGGAAAGCCTCCCCGCGCATCCTGCAAAAGGGATTTGCCCGGCTTGTCCGGGACGGAAAAAGGGCTTGCAAAGGGGGAAACTGCAAGACGTCGGCTTTTCCTTGACAAAAGCGGTCAAACGTGATGCGATGACTTTGGCGCATGGTCGCGGAGCTGCTCTTCATTGTGGAGGCTCTCCGTTTTGAACGACTGTGCGCCGTTTTTTTTCGGATCGCTCCGTTTTCTCTAAGCGATCCGCGCGTCACTTCGTCGAGCGCTTGTTGAGATTGCCGGAGCTCCTGCCGCCGGAGCTCGATTTTTTCGAGCCGGATCTACTGTCCTTGCTCTTGCTCTTGTCCCTGATGATGATGCGGGTGGTCGAGCCCTTGGCCGCGGCGGAGTCCTTCTGCCTGCGGTAGGCGCTCTCCTCCTCGTCCCGGCGGCGGTTGTAATCATCCACCGCGCGGCGATAGGCGCGCTCATCCGCTGCGAACTGCCTCTCGTAGGCCGCGTCGGCGTCGCTGCGCGCGCGGTCGAGCCTGCTGTCATACTGCGCCAGCTCATTGAGGTAGCGCTCATAGTCGCTCTGTTCCAGCGCGGCCGCGGCGGAATAGCGCCGCTGCAGATCCTGTCCCTCGGCCTTCCAGGCGTCGAGCGCCATGCCGTAGGTCTCGGGCAGCACGTCGGCCAGACGGCGCAGATAGGCGTCGTACTGCTGCTGGCCCACGCTCTGCGCGTAGGACGAGCCGTATCCGCCGGTCAGCGCGGCGGCCTGACCCATCGTGTCGCGCATGGCGTTTTGACCGAGCTGCACATAGCTCTGCCGGTACTGCTGATACAGCGGGTCGGTCGCGCTGTCATAGCGGAAGGGCCCGCGCGAGGTCAGCTGGTCATAGAGCGAGCGGATCTGCTCGTCATAGCGGCTGTCGTAGCGCGGCGCGGCGTCCCGCAGGGCCTCGAGCTCCGCGAGCGCGCTTTCGTAGCGCAGCTTCGCGTCGGCGTCCTCCGCGGGCATGTGAAAAGCGAGATCGGGGCCCGGCTCCTGCACGGAAACGGCGTCCGGCTCCGCCGCCGCGGCGGAGGAGCCGCCCGCGGAGAGAGGCGCTTTCGCGCGCGTCGGACTCTCCTCCGCCGTCTCGGGGATCCGGGGCAGCGGCCGCAGCGAGGGCTGCTGCACGGTCGCGGGCAGCGAAAGCCCGCCGACCTTTTCCGCCGGCCGGCGCTCGTCCCGCTTTTTCGCCGCGCCGCCCGTTTTTGTGATGGTGTTTGCCATTTATTCCTCCTTCTCGACGCTCACGCAGTCGGGGAACTGCTGCGCGAGCAGTTCAAATCCGATCCAGATCGTGTCGAGCAGCCGCCTGCAGGCGCGGCGCGAGCCCTCGGCGGGCTCGCAGGCGATGCGCAGCGAACCGGGCCGCTCGACGATGCGGGGATAAAAGCGTTCGGCCTCGTCCTGCAGGGCGGCCGCCGCCGTAAAGGCCAGCGCCGAGGCCGCCGCGCAGACCACGTCCTGCCCTTTCGGGCCGTACAGCGCGTGCCCGCGCAGATCCAGCGACATGCCCCTGCGGCCGTACCGCGCGCGGATCATCGCGCCGCCTCCGGCTGACTGGCCGCGCGCGCGTGCGATCGGGCGAGGCGCACCTGCGCGCCTTCCTTGCTCTTCTCGCCGCCGAGACGCGGCGCGGCGGACGCGCTGTGGACGCTCCGCGGCCCGCTCCCGGACGGGATGCCCGCGGCCAGACCCGCGGCAAGCTCCGGCTCGTACTTGCCCGCCAACGCGAGCGCGAGCTCGCGGAAGGCGAGCAGCCGCTCGCGCTCGGAGCCGAGACGGCTGAGCTTTTCGATCAGCTCCTCGCGCCCGTCGAAGTCCATCATCCCCAGGCACAGCAGCGCCTGCTCGGCCTGCGCGGGATCGAAAAAGCCCAGATGGTAGAACTGCAGCGCCAGCTCGTTCTGCGAAAGGCGCGTGTAGCTCGAGGCCTTCTGCGCCTTTACCTCCACGTCGAACTCCGGCACGCGCGCGAGCGCCTCCTCCCCGGGGATGCCGAGACTCTGCGGCTGCAGGCCGGCGTTCGAGTAGCTCACGAAGTCCTGCGCCCCGGTGCGGCCGAGGATGCGGAAGCGCCGCGGCGCGCCGTAAAACTGGCGGATCAGCTCGATCACGAGCGACACCACCTGCGCGAAGGCGCGGTAGGAGCCGCGGGTGCTGTCGCGGCTGCCCTTGCCGGAGGCCTCCTGCAGCGCGGCGATGGCGGAGGCCGCCGTCACGCCCTGCGCGATGTTGCCCGTCGAGGTCTCCGTGTTGCCGGAGGTCTCGCGCAGCTCGCGGATGCGCTCGCGCTGGTATTCGATGTAATTGCCGCTCAGCGGCCGGAAGTCGATGATCTTCAGCGCGTCGTCGCCCAGGTTGCCGTCCACGGCCACGAGAGGCTTGGACAGATCGAGCAGCTCCTCCTCGTTCACGCCCGCGTCCTGCCGCTTGAAATAGCGCGGCATCGCGCCCACCATCGTGTTGCGGATGAAGGCGCTGTCCATCAGGTCGATGGCGGTCTGCGCGTTCTTGCACAGGTCCACGAAGCCGTAGCCGCAGGGGCTGCCCTCCACGGGAAAGAGCGCGTCGAACACGAAGGGGTACAGCCCGTGCTCATAGAGCGGCCGGCCCTCGTTTTCGGAGGAATAAAGCAGCGTGTCGCCCACGTATTTTACGTAGTGCAGGACCTGCCTGCCCTCCTCCCACTTTTTGTAATAGCAGTCGATCACCGTGCTTTTGCCGTCCGTCGGGACGGCGTCGTCGTAGACGAAGCGCGTCGCGGCAAAGCTGCCGCCGCGCAGTTTTCCGCGCAGCGCGGGCCACTGCGCTTCCAGCAGATCGTTGTCCTCGAGCGCCGTGTGAAAGAGATAGCGGCTCTGCTGGATGTCCTCGGCGCCCGGCTCCCAGAAGAGATTGAGCAGGTCCACCTCGCTGATCGCGATATCGCCCAGCCCGTGCAGACGCGAGGCGTCCCAGACGACCTTGTACACGCCCGTCCCGGTCTTGAGCTTCTGCCACAGCGCGTCGGACCAGACTTCCTCGAAGCGGTTCTGCGCCATGACCACCGGGATGATCGAGCCGAGCATCGCGGCCTCGGCCTCGTCGTCCGGCTCGCGCGGCAGGATGACGGGCTCGGGAAAAGCGTCCATCGCGTCGGCGTGCTTGGAGACGATCACGTTGTGCAGCCATCCGCTTTTCGAGCGGAAGCCGCCGTCCGCGAGCGAGCTCTCCCGGCTCTCCTCGGCGGCGTTGCGCAGCTTCCACCAGTTTTCCGCGGCCACGACGCGCCGTTCGAGATGGGCCTTGCCGGCCTTGTAGCCCTGAAGGATGCGCGTCAGTTCCTCCAGCCGAGCGCCGTCCACGGCGGGCGCTCTGAAGTTCTCGTCCATAGAAATCCTCCTATTTGTGTTTCTGCCGATCCAGCGGATCGAAGGGGAGAGCCGTCCTTTCCGGCTCGTAAAGCGCGCGGACGGGCCGCGACATGCAGAAATAGCGCGCCTCGTCGGCGGCGTGGTCCTCCTGCGAGCTGTCGAGATCCTCGGGGCGCTGCGCGTCGTACTGCAGCTGCGGGATCGTGCGGATGAAGGCCCGGCAGCCGGAGAAGACGTACATCCGCGGATAGCCGTTCTCGTCGAACTGCAGCCGGTAGTGCAGCTGCATCCATCCGGCGATGCGGTTGTTGTCGCCCGGGGTGAAGCTCAGACCGCAGCGCGCGGCCGTCTCGGCGATGCTCTCGCCTCTCGACGCGTCCCAGATCGCGGGATCGGCCACGCCCGAGATCGCCTTGCCCCGCAGCCAGGGGTGCTCGCGCTCGATGCGCGCGATCTCCTTGAACTGCCTCTCCGGCGTCCACTTCACGCCCTCGTTCGGCGTGCCGGTACAGCCGTAAAGCTCCAGCACGCGGTAGATCACGCCCTCGTAGTCCACCGCCCACCACGCGCAGGAAAAGGGCCTGGCGTAGCCGAAGTCGTAGCTCCGGAAGATCTTCCAGCCCCGCGCCGCGCCGCGCGAGAGGTCGATCGGCTCGATCACGTGCGTCCAGCGACCTGCGCGGCGCAGCTCCTCCTCGCCGAGCTCACAGAGCGCCGCGCGGGCCGCCTCCATGTCGGGCGAGGGGCGGAACTCCTCGAAGAACTGGCCCTCGAAAACGTCCCAGTTTCCGTTCAGCCAGGCCTCGCGCAGCCGGGGCGGCAGCGCCTCGAGCCGCCGGACGTAGTCGGGGTCGGCGCGCATGAGCGCCTTGTTGTCGAACACGCGCGAGGGGATGAAGGCGTAGTCCTCCGGCCGCTCGCCCGCGCGGTAGTGCCGATCGAGAAAAAGGCGCTTGACCCAGCCGTGGCCCACGCCGCCGGGATTGCAGGTGTAGTAGATCCGTTTGGGAAAGTCGTTGACGCCGCGCACGCAGGCGCGAAGCCGGTCCATCTGCTCCTCGGTCTGCTGCGTGGCCTCGTCGACGAACAGCACGTCCACCTCCGTGCCCTGGAAGCGGTCGGCGTCCCGTGCGTGCGCACAGTGGCGGAACAGGATCACGCTGCCGTTGGGGAAGGCGATCTCCTTTTTCGTGTCGTTGTAGTCAGCCAGCCGCAGCTCCTTTTCCGCGCCGCAGCGCAGCAGCGCGCACAGCGGGACGATGTGATTGGCTCTCAGCTCCGGATAGGTCCGGCGCACGATCATCACCTTGATGCCGGGATACCTTTCGCACAGCAGCACGGCCTTGACGCGCACGGCCCAGCTCTTGCCGCCGCCGCGCGCGCCGCCGAAGGCGACGCAGCGGTGTTCCTCGGCGAAAAAGCGGCGCTGAGTCTCCGAGGGCGGGGGAAGCAGCAGTTTCAAACGGACGCCTCCTCCGCCTCGGGGGAGAACTCGATGTGCAGGGACTCCCGCTTCGGCGGCTCGTTCTTTTCCTCGAGCGAGCGGACGCGCGCCTGCTGCTCGCGCTCGTCGAGCGCGGAGCGGAGCATCTTGATCTCCTTGGCGTTTTTGATCGCGCGCATCAGCTCGCCGAGCTCCCGCGCGCCGAGCTCGCCGCCGCCGTCGAGGATCTCCTCGGCGCGCCGCACCAGCTTGTCCGTGACGCGGAAGATACGCTCCGCGCCGTTATCGTGCGCCGCGGAGCCGCCGCCGGGAAGCGGATCCGCATCCGCCGCGCGCGCATCCCGCCGAAAGCTCTCCCAGGCCTCCCGCCGCGCGCGGTCGCGCAGCGTGCTCCAGGGGATCGCGTGCTTCTTCGCGAGCGCGCGCAGGCTGTCCTCACCTTCTATATATTCCGAGGCGATCGCAAGCCAGTCTCTCTCCGCCATCGCCCTCCTCCCTTCAGTTGCCTGCCCGCCGCAGCCGAACGAGGGCTGTTCAGACGCTTATCGTCCCAAAAGTGGGACGATAAGCGTAAAAGAAGACTCCTCTGCAGCAAGGCAAAGGCGATCGTTTTATTTTTGGGACGATTCTACTATATCACAAACAGGTGAAAAAGTCAACCCAAAAATGGGACGAAATTGTCTGCCGTTCGGAAAAGACTATTGCATTTTTAGGACAGTTGTGGTAGAATGACCGACGGTGATAATGATGAACGAGATCGCACAACGTCTTTCCGCCGCCATCGCGGCGAGCAAAACAAGCTACGGCGAACTCTCGAAACGGACGGGCATCCCCAAGTCGGCGATCCAGCGCTATGCGACCGGCGTCACCGAGAAGATCCCGCTCGAGCGGCTTCGCGCCCTCGCCTCGGCGCTGGGTCTGTCCCTGTCGGCGCTCACGCCGTGGGAGGAGGCCGCCCCCGTGCGCGACGAGCTGCCGGAGATCACGATGATCGCCCGTGCCGGACAGAAGATGAGCCCCGAGCGCCGTCAGGATATGCTGCGCCTGCTGCAGATCGCCTTCCCGGAGGAGTTCCGCGATGATGACGGAGCGTGACAGGCGCGTCGTCCTTCTGGCGAACGAGCTTGTCCGCCGGCACGCGCTCACGCTGCCCGTGGACGTGGCGGCCATCTGCCCGATCTACGGGGCGCGGCTGCTCAGCCTCAGCGAGCTGGAGGAAAAGGGCCTCGACGCCGAAACGGTCTTTGCCGTCTGGGGCAACCGGGACGGCGTGGCCATGGCCTCGCGCCGCGGCCGCACGATCGGCTACAACGACCGTGCGGCGGAAAAGCGCGTCCGCTTCACGCTGGCCGAGGAGCTGATGCACCTGCTGCTCGGCCACACGGAGGACGAGCGCTTCCGTCTCGGCGAACAGAGCTACGACGCCGGGACTTACGCCCTCTATGAGGCCGAGGCCAAGCGCGGCGCCTGCATGCTGCTCGTGCCGCCCACGGTCTATTTCCGCTACCGCGAGCTCTACGGCGTCGGCGGGATCGCGCGGCTCTGCCGCGTCTCGCGCGCCTGCGCCTGGACGGCCGCGCAGTATTACGATCAAAACGAGAAGGAGCTTCGGGCCCTTTTCACGGCGCGCCCGCTCAAATGCGACACCCGCGCCCTGACGCGCCGCCGGAACATACAGCCCGTGCGCGTGAGTTTTTCGTGATCGGCGTTTCCGCCCGCGCATCCGAAAGGAAAAAACCGCACCCCCGTCCTCTTAAAACTAAAAACTAACAGAAAGCGAACTCACAGGTTTCCACACCCTGTGTAAATAAAAAATGGAAAGGAATCCCCACAAATGAACAAACCCAGGCCAAATCTCACGCGCAGGCTCACCACCGCAGCGATCGTCGCCGCCGCCTACGCCGCACTGACCATCGTCCTCGCGCCGATCAGCTACGGCGCCGTCCAGTTCCGCGTGAGCGAGGCGCTCACCGTCCTGCCCTTCTTCATGCCCTGCTGTACCTGGGGCCTGTGGATCGGCTGCATCCTCGCCAACCTTTACACCGGCAGCGTCCTCGACATCGTGTTCGGCTCGCTGGCGACGCTTCTGGCGGCGCTGCTCACGGCCCGTATCGGGAAAAAGGGGAACACGGTCGTGACCCGCCTGCTCGGCTGTCTGATGCCGGTCGTCTTCAACGCCGTCATCATCGGCGCGGTGCTCACCTGGGGCTATGAGATCCGGCCCGCATCCGACACGCTCATGTCGTACCTCTTCAACGCGCTCAGCGTCGGACTCGGCGAGCTGGGCGTGCTGTATCTGTTCGGCTACACGCTGCTGCGTCAGCTGCCGAAGTTCAGATTCTTCCGCGAGTTCGTCGAGAAAGTCAACCGATAAACGCATCCTGCGCAACGGACGAAAGGAGAAAACCATGAAGGTCCGCAAAGCCATCATCCCCGCCGCCGGTCTCGGCACGCGGCTGCTGCCCAACACGAAAAGCATCCCCAAGGAGATGCTGCCGCTGGTGGACAAGCCCGTCATCCAGTACATCGTCGAGGAGGCCGTCGCCGCCGGCATCGAAAAGATCCTGATCGTCACCAACCGCGGCAAGACCCCGATCGAGGACTATTTCGACTACGCGCCCGATCTTGAAGAACGTCTGATCGCCGACGGCAAGGAGCGCGACGCGCGCATCGTGCGCGAGGTCGCGGACATGGCCGACGTGTACTTCGTCCGCCAGAAGGAGACCAAGGGCCTGGGCCACGCGATCTGGCGCGCGCGCAGCTTCGTCAACGACGAGCCCTTCGCCGTCCTGCTCGGCGACGACATCATGCTCTCCGAGACGCCGGTCCTGCGCCAGCTCGTCACGGCGGCGGAGGAGAACGATTGCAGCGCCGTCGCGGTGCGGCAGGTGCCGGACGAGCTCATCACCAAATACTCCTCCGTCAAGCTGGAGGAGAAGCTCTCCGAGCGGGTCTTTCGTATCAGCGACATGAACGAGAAGCCGACGCTCGAAGAAAAGCTCTCGGACTACGCGATCCTCGGCCGTTACGTGCTGACCCCGGCCATCTTCGACATCCTCGAGCATACCGCGCCCGGCCGCAACAACGAGATCCAGCTCACCGACGGCATGCGCACGCTCTGCCACCGCGAGAAGATGTGCGCCGTGGACTTTGAGGGCCGCCGCTACGACACCGGCAACCTCAAAGGCTATCTCGAGGCGATCATCGACTTCGCGCTCAAGAACGAGGAGGCCGGCGACTGGCTGCGGCAGTTCATCATCGACAAGGCGAGGAGCTTTGAGGAATAAGGCGCGGAGAAGAAAGAAAAAGGCATCCCGTCGGGGGATGCCTTTTCCGCGCGCGGACGGCAAGTTTTTCCATGATCGGATTGTATTCCCCCGCGCAGCGTGATATAATAAATCGGATATAAAAAACAAAAGCAAGGAGGCTTGCGCATGGCAGACAAACGCATCCCGAAGCGCAGCGAGATCCCGGAAGAATTCACCTGGGACCTGAGCGACATGTACCCGAGCGACGAGGCATGGAAGGCCGAATACGAGGCTCTCAAGGAAATGCCCGCGCGGCTGGAGGCTTTCCGCGGACACCTGGGCGACAGCGCCGAAACGCTGCTGGAGTTCTTCCGTCTCCAGGACGAGCTGGAGCTGCGTCTTATGCCGCTGCACACCTACGCCAGCTGCTCGTCCGATGCGGATACCGCCGACGGGGTCTATCAGGACATGGTCGGCAAGGCCTATTCCAGCTACGTCGCCATCGCCAGCGCCGGGGCTTTTGCCACGCCGGAGATCATGGCGATCGACGAGGACAGGCTCAACCTTTTCTACGTCGCCCAGCCGGAGCTGGAGACCTATCGCCGCAGCATCTACCGGATCCGCCGCCGCGCCGCGCATATCCTCAGCGGCGAGTGTGAGGCGCTGCTCGCCTCCGCGGGCGAGATCGCCGAGACGCCCGATAAGATCGGCAGCGTCTTCCGAAACGCCGATATCCGCTTTGACCCGGCGAAGGACGAAAAGGGCGAGGAGCATCCCCTCACCAACGGCACCTTCGTCCCTCTGCTCGAGAGCGCCGACAGGACGCTGCGCCGCAGCGCTTTTGAACAGTATTATTCCCGCATGGGCGCTTTCCGCAACACCCTCGCGGCGGCCCTCAACGGCGAGTTCCGCCAGCGGCTGTTCTTCTCCCGCGCCCGCAGATACCCCGACACCCTCTCCGCCGCGCTCGACGTGACCGAGGTCCCGACGGAGGTCTACACCAACCTCATCGAGGCCGTGCACGCCAATCTCGACAAGATGTACCGCTACGTCGCGCTGCGCAAAAAGCTCCTCGGCGTGGACGAGCTGCACATGTGGGACGTCTACACCCCGATCGTCGGGGGGACCGCGCGCAAGATCGACTTTGAGGAGGCCAAGGCCACGGTCCTCGAGGCGCTCGCCGTCCTGGGCGAGGACTATACCGACCTGCTCAAGGAGGCCTTTGCCGAGCGCTGGCTCGACGTGTACGAGAACGAGGGCAAGCGCGGCGGCGCCTACTCCACCGGCGGCTCCCGCCCGCACCCCTATGTGCTCCTCAACCACAAGGACACGCTCGATTCGATGTTCACGCTCGCGCACGAGATGGGCCACGCGCTGCACAGCTGGCACAGCTGCAAGTATCAGCCGGTCAACACCAGCGACTACGTCATCTTCGTCGCGGAGGTCGCCTCCACCTGCAACGAGGTGCTGCTCATGCGCCACCTGCTCGGCAGGACGAGCGACAAAAACGAGCGGGCCTACCTCATCAACCACTTCCTCGACTCGTTCAAGGGCACGGTCTACCGCCAGACGATGTTCGCGGAATTTGAGCTGATGCTCGGCCGTATGGCCGAGGAGGGCCAGACGCTTACCGCCGACGCGCTCAGCGAAAAGTACCTCGCTCTGAACAAGCTCTACTTCGGCCCCGACATGATCTCCGACGACGAGATCGCGCTGGAGTGGACGCGCATCCCGCACTTCTTCTATAACTACTATGTTTTCCAGTACGCGACCGGCTTCTCCGCCGCGGTGGCGATCGCCAACCGCATCCTCTCCGAAGGCGAGAGCGCTGTGCGCGACTACAAAAAGTTCCTCTCCGGCGGCGGCAGCACCGATCCGATCGGCCTGCTGAAGATCGCCGGCGTCGATATGTCCACGCCCGAGCCCGTCAACTCGGCGCTCTCCCTCTTCGGCGAGCTGCTCGACGAGATGGAAAAGCTCGGCTGAGATAAAGCAAAATACAAAATAAACATAAGAGGTGGAACATGTACAAAGTAGTGACCAAGCGTTTCCTCAACGACGCGAAGACCATTTGCCTCTTTGAGATCGAGGCGCCTCTCATCGCCCGCCACGCGCAGGCCGGCCAGTTCGTGATCTTCCGGCTGGACGAGCAGGGTGAGCGCGTGCCGGTCTCCGTTGCGGGCTATGACCGCGAAAAGGGCACCGTCACGGTCATGGTGCAGGCCGCGGGCCGCACCACGAAGATGCTGCACACCGTCGCCGAGGGCGACGTCATCTCCGACATCGTCGGCCCGCTCGGCAAGGCCACGGAGATGGAAGGCCTGAAGAAGGTGTGCGTCGTCGGCGGCGGCGTCGGCTGCGCCATCGCCTACCCCATCGCCAAGGAGATGCACGAAAAGGGCATCGAGGTCACCTTCATCGCGGGCTTCCGCAGCGCGGACATCGTGATCCTGAAGGAAGAGCTCAAGGCCGCGTCGGACAAGCTGATCATGTGCACGGACGACGGCACCTACGGCGAGAAGGGCTTCACCACGGTCTTCCTCAAGCAGGAGATCGAGGCCAACATCGCCGAGGGCAAGCCGCAGTTCGACCGCGTCATCGCCATCGGCCCGGACATCATGATGAAGTTCCTCGCGGACGTGACGCGCCCCTACGGCATCAAGACGATCATCTCGCTCGACCCGATCATGGTCGACGGCACCGGCATGTGCGGCGGCTGCCGCGTCATCGTCGGCGGCGAGACGAAGTTCGCCTGCGTCGACGGCCCGGACTTCGACGCGCACGAGGTCGATTTCGACAGCCTCCTCAAGCGCGCCGCCTTCTACAAGGACGAGCAGGACGCCGCTGCCCAGCACATCTGCAACATGACGGGAGGGAAGAGAAATGGCTAATATGAAGATGGAAAAGAACCCCATGCCCGAGCAGGACCCGATCGTCCGCGCCGGCAACTTTGACGAGGTCGCCCTCGGCTATTCCGCCGAGACCGCCATCGACGAGGCCAAGCGCTGCCTCAACTGCCGCGAGCCGCGCTGCCGCACCGGCTGCCCGGTCTCCGTCCGCATCCCGGAGTTCATCGCCAAGGTCGCCGAGGGCGATTTTGACGCGGCCTACGAGATCATCACCTCCACCAACTCCCTGCCCGCCGTCTGCGGCCGCGTCTGCCCGCAGGAGAAGCAGTGCGAGTCCAAATGCGTCCGCGCCATCAAGGGCCAGAGCGTGGCCATCGGCCGCCTCGAGCGCTTCGTGGCCGACTACCACATGAACAAGGAAAAGAAGGACGAGGTCAAGGCGCCCGAGTCCAACGGCCACCGCATCGCGATCGTCGGCTCCGGCCCCGCGGGCCTGACCTGCGCGGGCGATTTAAGAAAACTCGGCTATGACGTCACGATCTTCGAGGCCTTCCACAAGTCCGGCGGCGTGCTGGTCTACGGCATCCCGCAGTTCCGTCTGCCCAAGGAGATCGTGGCCGCCGAGATCGACAACCTCAAGGCCATGGGCGTGAAGATCGTCAACAACGCGATCGTCGGCAAGTCCGAGACCGTGGACGAGCTCTTCGAGGACGGCTTCGAGGCCGTGTTCATCGGCTCCGGCGCCGGCCTGCCGCAGTTCCTGCACATCCCGGGCGAGAACCTCCTCGGCGTCTACTCCGCCAACGAGCTGCTGACGCGCGTGAACCTGATGAAGGCCTACCGCGACGACTACGACACCCCGATCAAGCGCTTCGGCCGCGTGGCGGTCGTCGGCGCGGGCAACGTCGCGATGGACGCGGCGCGCGTGGCCAAGCGTCTCGGCGCCGAGCACGTCTACATCTGCTACCGCCGCGGCCGCGACGAGCTGCCCGCCCGTCTTGAAGAGGTCGAGCACGCCGAGGCCGAGGGCATCGAGTTCAACCTGCTCAACAACCCCGTCGCCATCCACGGCGACGAGGCCGGCCACGTCACGGGCATCGAGCTCGTGCGCCAGGAGCTGGGCGAGCCCGACGAGAAGGGCCGCAGAAAGCCCGTCGCCGTCGAGGGCAGCAACTGGATCCTTGACGTCGACACCGTCGTCATCGCCATCGGCACCAGCCCCAACCCGCTGATCCGCAACACGACCCAGGGCCTGACCTTCACGAAGAAGGGCGGCATCGAGGCCGACGAGGGCGGCGTGACCGCGCGCGAGGGCGTCTTCGCCGGCGGCGACGCCGTCACCGGCAGCGCCACGGTCAT
>ONQJ01000029.1 GCA_900319935.1 uncultured Eubacteriales bacterium
CAAGGTGCTGCCCCTGCAGCTCGACGACGCGCCGATCCCCGAGCAGCTCAAGAACGCGCTGTACGCGCGCAACATCATCCCCGCGGCCGGGCGCGACGCGTCTCTGATCGCCGAGCGCATCGTATCCGCGCTGCCGCGGAAGAAAAGCCGTCTGCCGCTCCTCCTGGCCGCGGCGGGACTCGTACTTGTCGCGCTCGTCGGCTTTCTGATCTGGCGCTCCGCCGCCGGCGGAGAGAAGCTCCCCGCCATGGCTGGAGAGGGACCGATCGTTGTTCCCTCAGCGCTCGGCATCACCGAGGAAGATCTCGCGTCCATCGAGAACGTGGTGATCGTGGGCGAGCAGATTGCTTTCTTCCAAAACTATGAGATCAAGGGATTTACGACAAACAGCGATATCCCTTTCATCCCGGATGACGCCTTCCAGTCCTGGGATCATTTTGCCTATCTCGACGAATGGAACGACGTGCACTGGTACAGCAAGGAAACGGGGCAGGAGCTTTCCTCCGCCCGCTGGGACGATCTGCGCTTTATCGGCCTGATGCCGAACCTGCGCAGCCTGACCATGGTCCTCGTCGACACCGACGAGTCCGCGCTTCCCGATCTGCGCGGCGCGGAGAAGCTCGAGCGCGTCGATATCGAAAGCTGCGGCTTTGAAAGCATCGACTGGATCGCAGGCTCCTCGGCGCAGGAGATCACGATCCGCTTCACGCCGGTGCGCGATTTCGGCGCGCTGACAGCCTGCGGAAAGCTGAAAAGGTTTTCGGTCGATATGTACGATCAGGCTGTGGAGACCGGCTTTACGGATTTCTCCCCGCCTCTTCTGGAAAACCTCTGGCTCTGGCATGCGAACAGCGGCGGCGCTCTCGATCTGTCCTCCCTGCGCGGCTGCGGCGAGCTGTTCGACGTCACGCTGGGCGATCTGCCGCTGAAGGACCTCTCCTGCCTGGAGAAAGCGGAAAAGCTCTCGATGCTCAGGCTTTCCGATATGAACGGCCTGACTTCTCTCAAGGGGATCGAGGGCCTGCCGGTCTCCTGGCTGGAGATCACGAACTGCAGTTCTCTGCGGGAGATCCGCGCAGTCGGCGAGCTGAAAGGCCTCTGCTCGCTGTATATCGAAAGCTGCGGGAAGCTGAGAGATTTTTCTCCCGCCGCAGGCTGCAGCCAACTTGAACAATTTCATGTCTGGGGCATGCACGGGCAGGTCCGGGATCTGTCCTTCCTGGCAGGGCTGGATCATCTTCAGAGGCTTCAGCTCTATGACGTCGATCTGCCGAACACGAACTTTCTCAGCGGCTTTTCCGACAAAAGAAATTTTATCCTCGAGTTCTCCGGGGACATCCGGGATTACTCCGGCCTGCGCTATGTGAAGGACTATGATTATCTCCACGTCAACCCTCACGACGGCGATCTCGACGCCGTCCTGCCCTATCTCGAGGAAGCGACGGTCAGGCATCTGCATCTTCATGAGTGCCGCGGCGTCGATCTGAGCCGCCTGCCGGAGGTGACGGAGTCGCTTGAGATCTGGTACGGCGATCTGTGGGATCTGAGCGCCATGCCGGCGCTGAAGATCCGGGACCTGGAGCTTTACGACCTGCAGTACCTGAGCAGTCTGGACGGGATCCAAAACCTTCCGCTCTTTGCGGACGGGAGCCGTGACACCATCCTGCGCGTCACCGGCTGCCCGCGTCTGACGGACTGGAGCGCGATCGAGGGGATCCATCTGGACGGTCTGACGCTCGATCACGTCTACACGCTGCCCGATCTCGCAGGCGTGGATTTCAACACCCTGAAGATCGAGGGCGCCGAAGGACTGACAGATCTCGGCTTTCTCAACAGCAAGCCCGACGACTGGCACTATCACTGGATCTGTCTCATTGAGCAGAACGATCTGGATAACCTTTCCGCGCTCCGGCGTCTGAAGGGGGAGCGGCTTACGGTCGATCCCGCGCTCGCCGAGCAGGCCGAGGAGCTTGTGGAACAGGGACGGGTCGCTGAGTACAGCCTTGAATACCCCGACGGGAGCTTCCGGCCCTTTGAAGGGAACGTGACGCTGCTGAGCCTCGATGAGCTCGATACGCTTCCGGCTTCCATGCTCAGCCGGGTCGGCCGCCTGTGCCTTGTCGGAGACCGCTTGGTAGACCTGGATGAATACGACGTCGGCTGGCGCTGGGAGGACGGGAAAGACCGGCCGGTCATCACGCTTTTTGACCACAGCAGCGGTGAGGAAAGCGTTCTGGAATACGGGGCGGGATCGCTGACAGACCTCGGCCTTTTCGCGCCGCTGAGCGGCCTGAACGAGCTGCGTCTGTTTTCTCAGCCGATCGAGGATCTCGACGGCATACAGAAGCTCAGCGAGCTGCGATCCCTCTGCCTGTTTGACTGCCCGGAGGTAAAAGACGTTTCGGCCGCTTTCGCCTGCCAGCAGATCCGCTATCTGTGCGTCGACGGCTGCCCGATCACGAGCATCGAGGGCGTGCAGAACCTCGGCGGCCTTGTCGATCTGAACCTCAACGGCACGCAGGTGAAGGACCTCTCGCCGCTGAGCGGCTGCGATCTCTCTGAGGCGATAGAGGAACGCGGAGGCCTGGCGCTGTATATCAGTGAAGTCCCGATCGAAGATTATGCTCCGCTCGCGGATCTGCGGGCGCTGAGCAATCTTGATATCAACAATGTGGACGCCGCGCGCTTCGTCCCGTATCTGAAGGATACGCCGATCCTTCGTTTCTCCGCCTGCGGGAGCTTTAAAGAAGAGAGCGCGTCGGAGGACGTCAACGCTCTGTTCGCAGATTTCGTGCGCGCGCATCCCGGCCTGCAGGAGCTGTGGATCCCCTGGAACCGGGGCATTCGCGATCTCTCGCCGCTTCTCGAGCTTGAAGAGCTGCGATACGTCCGCGTTTCCGCTGACATGAAGGCGGCGATCGCAAGTCTTGACGGAACGGATCGTCATTTTGATTTTGAAATAGAGGGCCAATGAAAACGGATAAGAGCATACCCATCATCGTGGGTGTTACCGCACACCGGGCGATCCGGGAACAGGACAGGGCGGCGATCGCCGCGTCCGTGCGGAAGGAATTGAAAAAGCTGCAGGAACTCTGTCCGCACTCAGAGCTTGTGATGCTTACCTCGCTCGCCGAAGGAGGCGATCTGCTCTGCGCCGACGCGGCAGAGGAACTGGGTATTCCCGTCCTGGCCGCGCTGCCGATGCCTCTCGAGCGCTTTGAGAAGGATTTCAGCGCCGAGGCGCGGGAGCGTCTTCACCATCACTGCGGCCGCGCGGAGCAGGTCTTCGTTGCGCCGCCGACGGAAGCCGTTCCGCAGGACGGCCCGAGCAGAGACTTTTTGTTCCGACAGGCGGGGATCTATGTGAGCGCGCACAGCCATGTCCTGCTTGCGCTCTGGGACGGAGGACCGGGTACGGAAGCGGCCTGCGGTACGGCGGAAGCGGTGGATTTCGCGCTGAGCGGCAATTATCTCCCCGCGTCCGGGACCGCCGTGCGCACGGAGACGAACGAGGCGGTGATCCACGTCTACACGCCGCGCCGCGGCCGGCAGGCAGAGCCCGCGGGGACGGTTCATATCCTGGGATGCGTCGACGCCGTCAAGGAGATCCTGCGCAGGAGCGATGAGTTCAACCGGCTCTCCGCCGAAACGAACGTGGAGGGATCGGCAAGGCTGCCGACGACGGAAAACGGCCCGATCCTCGGCAGAATGGAGCGGGTCGGAAAAGCGGCCGGAAGGCTGAGCGCCGTAAACGCGAAGCGCCTTCGTCTCACGCTGGGACTGCTGGCGATCGCCAGCGCGATGGTCGCCTTTGCCTTTTTGATGTACGACGAGGCGCAGGCCACCTGGATGATCCTTGTCTGCGGTCTCATGCTGCTCGGCGCGTGGCTGTGCCAGCGCTATGCCGCGCGATCGGACTGCCACAGGCGCTATATCGAATACCGGGCGCTGGCCGAATGCCTGCGGGTGCAGACCTATCTGCGCTATGCGGGAAGCCGTATCGAGGCCTCCGAGCTGTTGTCCTGGACGCAGCAGGAGGAGACCGCCTGGATCATGGACGCTCTTTGCGCTTTGAACGCGGGGGAGGCTCCCAAAACGACTCACGATATCCGCTCGTGCTGGGTCGACGCCCAGCGGGATTATCATCACCGCGCGGGGATTCGCTCCGATCACGGCCTTCAAGTCAGCGGCCGGATCGTTCGCTCCGCCCTGATTTTCAGCATTACGCTCTATTTTGCCGCCGTCGTGTTCGAACTCGTCTGCGGAGGGCTGATCTTCACGCCTCTTGTACGGATCGGGAACGTCGAGCTCTGCCGTACGATCCTAAAGATCGTGATGGGTACGATCACCGCCGTGACGCTATTCGTCGCCAATTATTACGGGCGGCTCTCTCTGCCGCGCTCGCTCTCGGACCATCAGAAGATGGAACGCTTCTATGCCAGGATGGCGGAACGGCTCTCCCGCCAGGGGCAGACCGAGGAGCTGCTGCGTGTGCTGGCCAGGGAAGAGCTGATCGAAAACGGCAACTGGAGCTCGTATCAGCGGGACAATACGCCGGACCTCAATTTGTAACTCTTCCTGAACATAAAAAAGGACGTCGATCTGACGTCCTTTTTTTATTACTTTGCCGGGCGATTCTTCTTTTTGGTGTGCCCGCGGCCGCGGCGGCGGGATTGAGCCGCCTTTGTATGATAGAATTCCACGGCGGCCTCGTCGGCCTTGTACAGCAGCTTGTTCGCGGACCAGGTGTTGTCCTCCGCGTGCTTGCGGAATTTCACGCGCGCAAGGAAGGGGCCGTCCTCCTCGCAGCTGTAGATACTCATATAGCGCTGATCGCCCTGATTGACCCATTTGCTTCCGGAGAGCGCCTTTCCGCAGACGGGGCAGGACAGAGAGACGATGCGTTCGTCGGCGAAAGCGGCCGCCTTTGTGGCAAAAGCGGAATAGCTCTCATGCAGGAGGTAGTCGACGTCCTGCGTCTCGGGCTGCGTTTCCGACTTCGGCATGCGGGAAGCGAGGATCTGCGCCGCATCGGGATAGAGCTTCAGGCCCTCCTCCATGTTCAGATGCGTGCAGACAAGGGCCGTGTTGTAGGCGTCGCCCAGCGCGTCATGCGCGATGCGGGTCTGTTCGATCCCGAAGTGCTCCATCGCGCTGGCAAGAGACTTCTGGTTCTTGTCTCCTCCCGTCTGCAGATTGTAGATGAGCTGCAGATTGACCCAGCCTGCGATCCAGTCCCAGTCGAGGTCATGGATGATGATATTCTGCTCCATGATGCCGCGGTCGTCGCAGCCCCAGGTCAGGAAGGTGACGTCCTCTCCGCACCAGTCGCGGAAGATTTCCATCGCGTCGGGGAAGGCAAGCCCCTTTGCCAGACGCTCCTTGTCAAAGCCGGTGAGCTTTTTGACCTTGTAGTGCATACGCTTGAAGTAGACCGGCTTGACGTCGATGGTGAATTCCTCGCCCAGCGACATATCGTCGTTGAGCTTGACGGCGCCGATCTCGATGATCTCGCCGCGCAGATGGATAGGCAGCTTGTTGAAAACGGAAGATTTGGAGCTCATCGCCTGGTTCCACTCCAGATCCACCACGATATAATTCATAGAAAAACGTTCCTTTTATCTTTAGTGACGACGTATTATACCATACTCTTTTTCAGATTGCACCTGTTTTTTGTTCGCACGGCGAATTTCTTTGCCAACGCCGGGCGGCTATGCTATAATCAAAAAAAGAATTCTCTACGGAGGACGTATTGCCATGACGGGTATGACGATCGAAAAAGCGCTGAAGGCCTGCGGCGGGCGATACTGCGGCGAGGGAGAGCTCTCGCGCGAGCTCGGCCGCGTCGTCATCGACAGCCGCGAGATCCTTCCGGGCGATCTTTTTGTCGCCTATAAGGGCGAAAAGCTCGACGGCCACGACTATATCTCCGCCGCGCTCGACAAGGGCGCGGCCGGCTGCCTGGCCGAACGCGTCCCGGAAGGAGAGACGCGGGGCGTTATCCTCGTTCCCGACGTGCAGAGCGCGCTGGAGGATATCGCCGCGGCTTACCGCGATACGCTTTCGCTGCCGATCGTCGGCATCACCGGAAGCGTGGGAAAGACCTCGGCCAAGGAAATGATCTCCGCCGTTCTGTCCAGCCGCTGGCGCGTTCGCAAGACCGATAAAAACCTCAACAATCAGATCGGCGTTCCGATGACGCTTTCGCGCATCGCACCCGAGGACGAGGTCGCGGTCGTCGAGATGGGGATCTCCGGCTTTGGCGAGATGAGCCGACTGGGGCGCATGGTGCGTCCGCAGATCGCGGTCTATACGCTGATCGGCCACGCGCACCTGGAATTCCTGCACGACCTTGACGGCGTGCTGCGCGCCAAAACGGAGATGATCGACTATCTGCCCGAGAACGGGCTCGTTATCATGAACGGCGACGACGAGAAGCTGCGCGGCTTTGACTGCCCGCGCCGCCGGATCTTTGTCGGACTGGGGGAGAACTGCGAGGTCCGCGCCGAGGATATCGTATCGGATGCGGAGGGTACGGAGTGCATGATCGTATCCGCCGGGCGGCGCTTCCGCGCGCGCATCCCCGCCTTCGGCAGGCACCTTGTCTACGCGGCGCTTGAGGCCGCCGCGGTCGGTATGGAGATGGGGCTATCGGATGAGGAGATCATGCGCGGGATCGCTTCCTTCGCGATCGTCGGCCGCCGCGCAGCCGTGATCCGTACGGAAAAGCTCACGCTGCTCGACGACTGCTACAACTCCAACGCCGAAGCGCTGCACAGCGGGATCGATTCGCTGCTGGAGCTGCCGGGGAGGCATGTGTGTATCCTCGGCGATATGCTCGAACTGGGCGAGACTGCCTGGGACGCGCATTACACGGGCGGCGCCTACGCCGCCGAAAAGGGCGTGGCGCGTCTGCTCTGCTGCGGCGAGCACGCTGCGGCATACTGCGCCGGAGCCGGTTCGATCGCGCGCGTCTTTCCCGACCGCGCTTCGCTGATCGCGGCCCTCGGCGAGGAGATTCGCGAGGGGGACTGCGTGCTGGTCAAGGCCTCGCGCGGCTCGCACTTCGAAGAGATCTCCGATGCGCTCAAGGTGCTGTGATATGAGCGCGCAGAGAAAAAAGGTCCTCTTCGATATCGACGACACGCTCCTGGATTTCCGCACCGCGGAGCGAAATGCGATCAGACAGACTTTTGATGAGTTTGCCATCCCCTCCGGCGAGACCGTTCTGCGGCGTTACAGCGAGATCAATCTCGGCTGCTGGCAGCGGCTCGAGCTGGGAACGATGACGCGTGAGGAGGTGCTCGTCGGGCGCTTTGAAATGCTGTTCCGGGAAATGGGGATCGACGTACCCGCCCGGCCGGTACAGGATCGCTACGAGGCGCTGCTCGAAAGCGGCCATTACTTTGTCCCGGGCGCGCCGGAACTGCTTGAAAAGCTCTATCCACTCTACGATCTCTATCTCATCTCGAACGGAAACGTCGTCACGCAGGAGAGCCGCCTTAAAAGCGCGGGGATCGGGCCGTATTTCAAAGGGATCTTCATCTCCGAGCAAATCGGCGCGAACAAGCCTTCCCGGGCTTTTTTCGACGCCTGCTTCGCCGCGATCCCCAGCTTCCGGCGCGAGGACGCCGTGATCGTGGGAGACAGCCTCAGCTCGGACATCCTCGGCGGCATCAACGCGGGCGTCACGACCTGCTGGTTCAACCCGGACGGATCAAGCGCTGCGGAGGATATACGCCCGGACTATGAGTTCCGCGCGCTCGCCGAACTGCCGGAGCTGTTGAAGAAGATCTTCAAAGAATAAAAAACGTCCCGCATCGATTGTTAACGATGCGGGACGCTTTGTTCTTTCAGAGCAGAAAATGGATCGCCAGGAGCAGCAGGACGCCCGGGATGCCGAGCAGCCCGACGATCAGAGCGTTGAAAAGACTCAGTTCAAGCGCGATCCCAAGTCCGCCGCCGAAAAAGTTGATCAGCCACAGAAGCACGAAACCGAGTACGGTATTGATCAGCAGCTTGAAGATGAAGCGGATCGGCTTAGCCAGCAGGCGCAGGACGATGATCACGCCCAGCACGATCGCTGCGATAACGATGATAACGGAAAAATCCATGAGCGTTCCTTTCTGTGGCAGGAATTGGTCTGCAAGCTTACGCGGGGAGGAGCATATACTAACCGCGGACATTTCCGACCGTCCGGGCGAGATAGAGAAAGCCCGGAGGAGATGCCGTCCCGTATAGGGATACATCGAAAACGGCGAAATGTCAAGTGGAAGCCTTTCTTCCGCCGGGCGGGCCGTGTTTGTCGGTCCGCCTGTTTTCCTTTATTCCGACGCATACGGCGGGACACTTGCAATCACGGGGATTATTTGTTATACTATATAAACAAAAATGGGACGGATATGCTTTGCATCTCCCACAAGATATTGTATGAAAGGCAAAGGCTTTTATGAGTACGAGCAGCACCGCATACGGAAACGAGAGCATTTCCCAGCTCAAGGGAGCGGACCGCGTCCGGAAACGTCCGGGCGTCATTTTCGGCTCCGACGGGCTGGACGGCTGCGAGCATGCGGTTTTTGAAATACTGTCCAACTCCATCGACGAGGCGCGCGAGGGTCACGGCGATCTGATCACGCTCACACGTTACGAGGACAACTCCATCGAGGTCGAGGATTTCGGCCGCGGCTGTCCCGTGGACTGGAACCCGGCGGAAAAGCGATACAACTGGGAGCTGGTCTTCTGCGAGCTGTACGCCGGAGGAAAATACAAGAACGCCGACGGGGGCGATTATGAGTACTCGCTCGGTTTGAACGGTCTGGGCTCCTGCGCGACGCAGTACGCCTCGGAATATATGGACGTCACGGTATGGCGCGACGGGAAAAAATATCAGCTGCATTTCAAAAAAGGCAAGGTCTGCGGCAAGAAGGGCGAGGAGCTCATCGTTGAGCCGAGCGACCGAAAAAAAACGGGAACGCTGATCAAGTGGCGGCCCGACCGCGAGGTCTTCACCGAAATCGATATTCCAGTGGAATACTTCGAGGATGTGCTGCACCGTCAGGCCGTCGTCAACGCGGGCGTGACCTTCCGCCTGCGCATCCAGCGCGGGAGCAGGTTCGAAACGAAGGATTACCGCTATGAAAACGGGATCGTCGACTATGTCCGTGAGATCGCGGGAGAAGGCGCGCTGACCGCGCCGGTGTTTATCTCGGCCGAACGGAAGGGCCGCGATCGCGAGGACAAGCCGGAATACAAAGTCAAGCTCTCGGCTGCCTTCTGCTTTTCCAACAAGGTCAACGCGATCGAGTATTATCACAATTCCTCCTGGCTCGAGAACGGCGGCGCGCCGGACAAGGCCGCGCGCAGCGCCTTCGTCTCGGCCGTGGACGCGTACATCAAGAAGATCGGAAAATATCAGAAAAACGAGACGGCGGTCAAGTTTCAGGACGTGCAGGACTGTCTCATCCTGGTGACGAACTGCTTTTCCACGCAGACCTCCTACGAGAACCAGACCAAGAAGGCCATTAACAACCGCTTTATCCAGCTGGCGATGACGGACTTCTTCAAGCAGCAGCTGGAGGTCTATTTCATCGAAAACAAGCCCGAGGCGGACCGGATCGCCGAGCAGGTTCTGATCAACAAGCGCAGCCGCGAGACCGCCGAGCGCGCCCGCCAGGGCATGAAAAAGAAGCTGTCGGGCAGCATCGACATCGCCAACCGCGTGCAGAAATTCGTCGACTGCCGCAGCCGCGACACAGACAGGCGCGAGATCTACATCGTCGAGGGCGATTCCGCGCTCGGCGCCTGCAAGCTTTCGCGCGATGCGGAATTCCAGGGCATCATGCCCGTGCGCGGCAAGATCCTCAATTGTCTCAAGGCGGACTACGTCCGTATTTTCAAGAGCGACGTCATCACGGACCTGCTCAAGGTGCTCGGCTGCGGCGTCGAGGTCAAGGACAAACACACGAAGGATCTTTCCAGCTTCGATCTGGACAATCTGCGCTGGAACAAGGTCATCATCTGCACCGACGCCGACGTGGACGGCTTTCAGATCCGCACGCTGATCCTCACGATGCTCTACCGCCTTGTGCCCACGCTGATCCGCGAGGGCTACGTGTATATCGCCGAATCGCCGCTCTATGAGATCGAGAGCAGGGGAAAGACCTACTTTGCCTACTCCGACCGCGAGAAGGCGGAGATCCTGGACAAGCTCGGCGGCGCGAAAGCGACGATCAGCCGCAGCAAGGGTCTCGGCGAGAACGACCCGGACATGATGTGGATGACGACGATGAACCCCGCTACGCGGCGTCTGATCAAGGTCATGCCGGAGGAGGCCGAGAAGATGGCGGAGGTTTTCGATCTGCTGCTCGGCGACAACCTCGCGGGCCGTAAAGATCATATCGCTGAGGTAGGTTACCGATACCTTGACATGGCGGACATTTCCTGACGATCGGAGGATATGAAAATGAACAAACTGGGCGGAAGCGATTACGAGACCGCGCGAGACCGGCTGCGCACGGTGATGATCGCGGCGGCGATCGCCTGTGTCGGAAGCCTTCTGACGCCGCAGAGCTTTCTGTCGCTGAAACTGTTTCTGACGATTGCGACGATCCTGCTGTTCGTCACGATGCTTTTCATTATCGTCCGCGGATGCCGCTGCCCGCACTGCGGGAAGATCATCTTTATGGGCGCTCTCTCCGCCACGCATTGCCCCCGCTGTAAAAGAAGCCTGACGACAGGAAAAAAACAGAAGAAGAGCAAGAGATAAGATGGCAAAGAAAAAAGAAGAGACAAAAAAATACGACAACCCCAACGTCGTGGGACTGCACGCCGCGATCGTCGAGCAGCCGATCACCGAGACGCTGGAGACGAACTATATGCCCTATGCCATGAGCGTGATCGTCTCGCGCGCGATCCCGGAGATCGACGGTTTCAAGCCTTCGCACCGCAAGCTGCTCTACACGATGTACAAGATGGGTCTTCTGAGCGGCTCGCGCACGAAGAGCGCGAATATCGTCGGTCAGACGATGAAGCTCAATCCTCATGGCGATGCGGCGATCTATGAGACGATGGTGCGCCTTTCCGCGGGATACGAGGCCCTGCTTACGCCCTTTGTTGACTCCAAGGGCAACTTCGGCAAGGTCTATTCGCGCGATATGGCCTGCGCCGCCTCGCGCTATACGGAGGCAAAGCTCTCGCCGATCTGCGCCGAGGTTTTTCGGGATATCGACAAGGACACGGTCGACCTTGTCGACAACTACGACGGCAGCATGAAAGAACCCTCGCTCCTGCCGACGGCTTTCCCCAACGTGCTCGTCTCCGCCAACAACGGTATCGCCGTCGGTATGGCGAGCATGATCTGCGGCTTCAATCTCAACGAGGTCTGCGAGACGACGATCAATTACCTGCGCGATCCGGGACACGATCTTCTTCTGACGCTTCCCGCTCCGGACTTTCCGACGGGAGGAGAGATCGTCTTCGACCGCCGGGAGATGGAAAGCATCTACAACACCGGCCGCGGCAGCTTCCGCGTGCGGGCGAAATGGCGCTATATCCCGAAAGAAAACATCGTCGAGATCTATGAGATCCCCTATACGACGACCTCCGAAGCCATCATCGACAAGGTCGCCGAGCTGATCAAAGCCGGCAAGGTGCGCGAGATCAACGACATGCGCGACGAGACGGATCTGAGCGGTCTCAAGCTCGCGATCGATCTCAAGCGCGGGACCGATCCGGAAAAGCTGATGGCGAAGCTCTACCGCATGACGACGCTGCAGGACGCTTTTCCGTGCAACTTCAACATCCTTGTCGCAGGAAACCCGAAGGTCATGGGCGTGCGGGAGATCCTCGACGAGTGGTGCGCCTGGAGGACCGAGAGCATCCGCCGCAGGGTGTATTTCGACCTGAGCAGGAAAAAGGACAAGCTCCACCTGCTCAAGGGCTTGGAAAAGATCCTGCTCGACATTGATAAGGCCATTGCGATCATCCGGGGCACAGAGCTTGAGAGCGAGGTCGTGCCCAACCTGATGATGGGCTTCGGCATCGATCAGATCCAGGCGGAGTTCGTCGCGGAGATCAAGCTGCGCAACATCAACCGCGAGTATATCCTCAAGCGTACGGACGAGATCGAGGCGCTGGAGAAGGAGATCGCGGATCTGAGCGATACGCTCTCGAGCCGCCGGCGCATCAAGTCGATCATCATCGACGAACTCAAACAGATCAACAAAAAGTATGTCACGCCGCGGCGCTCGACGATCGTTTACTCCGATGAGATCGAGGAATTCGAGCCCGTGGACGAGGTCGAGGACTATCCCGTGACGCTCTTCCTCTCAAAGGAAGGTTATTTCAAGAAGATCACCGCGCAGTCTCTGCGCATGAGCGGCGAACATAAATACAAAGAGGGCGACCGTCAGGCCGTCAGCTTCGAGTCGGCCAACGGCAGGGAAGTGCTCTTCCTTACAGACCGCCAGCAGATGTACAAGTGCCGCGTCTCGGATTTCGAGGACACGAAAGCCTCCGCGCTCGGCGTCTATCTGCCGACAAAGCTCGGGATGGACGAGGGCGAGAGCGTGATCACCATGATCGATCCGGGCGACTATTCCAAGCATCTGCTGATCGTTTTCGAGAACGGCAAAGCCGCGCGTATCGAACTTGGCGCATACGAGACGAAGGCGAATCGCCGCAAGCTGATCAACGCTTATTCGGACAAGAGCGCCGCCGTTTCCGTCATGATCATCGACGAGGAAAAGGACGTCGTCGTTTCCTCCTCCGACGGCCGTACGCTGATTTTCAATACCGCGCAGATCCTGCCCAAGACCACCCGCAGCACGCAGGGCGTGGGTGTGATGACGCTGAAGAAGGGCAAAAAAGTCGTCAGAGCCGTTCCGCTGAAGGACACCGCGATCCAAAACGTTTCGCGCTACCGCGTACGCAGCCTGCCGGCCGCCGGCGCGCTTTTGAAGCCGGAGGACAAGGAAGAAAAGCAGCTCTCCCTGATGGAGGAATAAGATTTTCCGGGTGATGTGATGAAAAAGATCCTCAGCGCGTTTTGCCTCATGCTCCTGTGCCTGCTGCTTGCTGGCTGCGGAAGCGTATTTGAAAAAGAATATGTATCCGTGACTGATTACGTTCCGCCTGCGCCGGCCGAAAACAGCGCGGACGAGCGCGTGACCGTACGCAACATGGCGGAATTGAAAAAAGCGATCATCGACATGGTCTACAGAGGCTCCTCCGGAGGCCCCATCGCTTTTGATCCCAATTATGACGGCAGCGCGACCGAGGACATGGAGAGCGCCTGCTGGCAGGTCAGAACGCAGGATGCGCTCTGCGCCTACTGCGTCCGCGATCTGCGCTTTGAAACCGAGAAGATCGTCAACTATTACGAAGCGACGGTCAGCATCGAATACACCGGCTATGCCGCCGACCTCTCGAGCATCATCCACCTGCCGTATTCCGTCGGCCTGCAGGATATCCTGTCCTCCGCCATGGAGGAAAACCGCCAGCGCGTGACGATCCTGATCGACACGAGCTCCACTACGACGGAGAACGTCCGTTCCACCGCACTCGACCTGTACCGGAAGAACCCGACGCTCTGTGTGCGTGAGCCGCAGCTGACGGTCTATATGTACAGCGGCTCAGGACGTCAGAGACTTTATGAGATCAATTTCCAATACGGGATGCCGGACGACGAGGTCATCCGCTGCAAGTCGCTGCTGAAAAACCTCGACGTCGTGAGCAACCTTGATGCGCGGGAGCTTGACGACGTCCACCGCGCGTTTGCCGCCTGCCGTTACCTGACAGAAAACTGCATCCTTTCGGAATCCGCGCCTGCGAGCTGTTTTGACGCGCTCATCCAGGGCGAGAGCAGCAGCGAAGGCCTTGCGCTGGCCTATGTCGAGATGTGCCATCAGCTTGGCCTGGACTGCCGCATCGTATACGGCAAGCTCAACGGCGAGAACCACAGCTGGAATATCGTCAGATTGGGCGAAGACTATTATCATGTGGACGTCAGCCGCTGCTACGGCGAGCGCTTTGAGGAGGGCTTCCTGCTCAACGACGAGAGAATGTGGGATGAGTACCGCTGGACCATCTCGGCTTATCCTGTCTGCTCGGGCGAACTGAGCTATGCGCATCTGCTGGAAGACGATATGCAGGAGCAGGTCGTGGAGAAACCGAAGCCGGCCGCGGCAGGTACGACGGAAGAAGCGGCGGCGGAACCGGCCGAGGAACCGACCGCGGAACCGATTGAGGAACCAACCGGAGAACCGACCGGAGAGACGACTGAAGAAACTGGCGGAGAAGCGACCGGAGAAATGACCGGAAAATCGACTGGGGAGACGGCCGAAGAGCCGACCGGAGAAGCGACCGGAGAAGCGACCGGAGAAACGACTGAAGAAATAACCGGAGAAACAGCGGAAGATTCGACTGAAACAACGGAGCAAAATAATCCTTGACAAATCGGCAGGGTATGGTAGAATATCCGTTGCCGA
>ONQJ01000137.1 GCA_900319935.1 uncultured Eubacteriales bacterium
ACGTCGATCGTCGCGCCGCGGTTGGAGATGATGAGCTTCGAGCCGATGAAGAGCACGAAGATCATGTTGAAATACAGGCACAGCTGCATCAGCGGGCTGTTGAGGGCGACGATGCGCTCGGCATAGGTGAAGTCCTTGCAGATGTTCTGCGAGGCCGCGCCGAATTTTTGCTTTTCATACTCCTCGCGCGCGAAGCCCTTGACGACGCGCATCGCGCGCACGTTCTCCTCGATGGATTCGTTGAGCTTGTCGTACTTGCGGAACACCGCGCGGAAGGCCGGCATGGCCCGGCGCGTGATCGCGATCAGACCGAAGAGCAGCACCGGAACGAGCACCACAAAGGTCGTGGCGAGGGCGCCGCCCATGATATAGGCCATGACGATGGCGAAGATGAACATCAGCGGCGCGCGGATCGCGATGCGGATGATCATCATGAAGGCCATCTGCACGTTGCCGATGTCCGTGGTCATGCGCGTGACGAGAGACGCGGTGGAAAAGCGGTCGATGTTCTCAAACGAAAAATCCTGCACGCGGCAGTAGACGTCGTGGCGCAGGTTGCGCGCAAAGCCCGCCGAGGCCTTCGAGCCGGTGTAGCCGGCCGAGGCGCCGCAGGCGAGCGAGAGCACGGCGAGCAGGATCAGGAACAGGCCCGTCCTGACCACGCCCTCGAGCGCCGCGCCGTCCTTGATGGCGTTGACCATGTCTGCCGTGAGGAAGGGGATGACGACCTCGATCAGGACCTCGAGGACGATAAAGATGATCGTCAGGATCGCCGGGCGCTTGAATTCCCGCACGCTCGGCAGAAGCTTTCTGAAATCCTTCAACTCTCTTTTCCCTCCCCTTCTCCGCCGCAGACCCGGTCGACGAGCCTGTCCAGCATGCTCCCGAGTGCGGCTTTCTGCGCCTCGTCGAGGCCGGCGGTGAATTTTTCATAGGCCTTCTCGTCGACGCGGAAGGCCTCCCGATCGAGCTCGCGGGCCTTGTCCGTGCGGCGGATCCGCTTGCGGCGGCGGTCCGTCTCGCTGGGGCGGGCTTCGATAAAGCCCTTCCTCTCCAGCTTTTTGAGGATCTCCGTCATCGTCGGGTGCGCGCTGCGGCAGTACTCCTCCAGGTCGCGCTGGCTGACCTCGCCGCGGTCCCGCTCGAGGCGGTCGAGCGCGCAGAGCACGCTGAACTGCGCGCCGGTCAACCCCGTTTCGCGCAGCGAGGCGTCCAGCTCGCGGCGGAAGGCGCGGTGGATCACGCCGAACTTGGCCCCGATGGGGATATCTTTCAGATCCATGGGCATCACTCCAAAAATATGTCGCATACGACATGTCGTATGCGACATATTTTACTCCGCTTTTGAAAAAAGTCAAGGGGAAAAGTGTGCAAAAACGCCTCCCCGGACGGGGAGGCGTTTGTTTTTTCGTCTTATCCTTTCACCGCGTCGAATTCGGCGCAGATCTCGTCCTCGGGCTTGGCCGTGCAGAGGCTGACCGCGACGATGACGAGTGCGGAGATCACGAAGGCGGGCAGCAGCTCGTAGATCGCGAACACGCCGCCGAGAGGCGCGACAAGGTATTTCCACACGAAGATCATGACCGCGCCGGCGATCATGCCCGCGATCGCGCCCTGACGGTTGCAGCGCTTCCAGAACAGCGCGAGGAGCATCACGGGCCCGAAGGTCGCGCCGAAGCCGGCCCAGGCGAAGGACACCACGCGGAAGATCGAGCTGTTGGGATTGCTGGCGAAGATCGCGCCGAGGATCGCCACGGCGACGACCGTGACGCGCGCCACGAGCATATTCTTTTTGTCCGAGAGCTTTACGCCGAAGACGTCGCGCAGCAGGTTCTGCGTCACGCCGGAGGCGGCGGCGAGCAGCTGCGCGTCGGCGGTGGACATCGTGGCGGCCAGGATGCCCGCGAGGATCAGACCGCCGATGATGGCGGGCAGCACGCCGTTGGAGGCGATGAGCGCCGCGGTCCTGACAATGAGGTTCTCCGCCTCGGACTCGGTGCCGGGCAGCGCGATCACGCCCGCCCTGGCCATCCCGAAGCCGACGATGCCGATCACGACGGCCACGCCGAGGGAGACCACGCACCAGATCGAGCCGACGCGGCGGGAGATCTTCAGCTCGTTCTCATCGCGCACGGCCATGAAGTGCAGCAGGATGTGGGGCATGCCGAAGTAGCCGAGGCCCCAGGCCAGCGTCGACACGACCATGATCGGCGTGTACGCGCCGGCGGATTTCGAAACGATGTCCGTCGAGGCGGCGAGGCTGAGATAGCCGGGGATGCTGCGCGCGTTCTCCGCCACGGCGGCCCAGCCGCCCGCGGCGTTTACGCCGAAGAAGAGCACGATGACGAGCGCGAGCGTCATCACGATGGACTGGATCAGGCTCGTGACCGAGGCCGCCATGAAGCCGCCGAGCGCGCAGTAGGCCACGATGACCGCGGCGGAGAGCAGCATCGCCTTCATGTAGTCGAAGCCGAACAGGCTGTTGAACAGCTTGCCGCAGGCCGCGAAGCCGGAGGCCGTGTAGGGCACGAAGAAAATGATGATGACCAGCGCGCCGACCGTCTCGATGATCTTGCTCTTGTCACGGAAGCGCCGCGCGAGGAAGTCCGGCACCGTGATGGCCCCGGTCGCCTCGGAATAGCGGCGCAGGCGCTTGGCCACGAGCAGCCAGTTCAGATAGGTGCCGGCCGCGAGGCCGATCGCCGTCCAGCTGGCCTCCGCCACGCCGCAGAACATCGCCAGGCCCGGCACGCCCATCAGCAGGTAGGCGCTCAT
>ONQJ01000028.1 GCA_900319935.1 uncultured Eubacteriales bacterium
AACTACCTCTTTGGAAATCATACTTGCCACTCCTTAACTTTATACAAGATGCACATCGGTGCATTCTTAATTTAGCAAAAAAAGCCTGTCCCGTCAACTGATTTTGACGCTTTCGGAGTTTTACACATTCCTTGCCGTCCGCGGCGGCGTTTTTTATTTCAGTTCGACAACAGTTACGCCGGTTTCGCCCTCGCCGTAACGGCCCAGGCGGAAGCTCTTCACGGACTTGTTCTTTTTGAGCATCTGCTGGATCGCGGCGCGCAGCGCGCCCGTGCCCTTGCCGTGGATGATGCGAACCGTGCCGAGCTTGGCCATGACCGCGCTGTCGATGTAGCGCTCCGCGGCCAGGACCGCCTCGAGCGCCTCCATGCCGCGCAGATCGATCTCCGGAGAGAGCGCGGCGGAGCGCAGCGTCGCGCCGCCTCCCGCGGCTTTTTTCACCTTGGGCTTCTCGCCCTCGAGCAGCAGGACCTCGTCCTCTTTCGCCGTCAGGCTCATGATCCCGGCGCGCAGCGTCAGCACGCGCTCCGGCGAGATCGCAAGCACCTCGGCCTTCGCTCCGATCGAGCGGACGAGCACCATGTCGCCCACCTCGAGCGGACGCGAGGACTTCTTTTCCTCCGTCTGCGCGATCTCGGGGGCGCGCACGGCGCTTTCGGCCTCGTTAAGCTTGCGCCGCAGCTCGCTGCGCGCCTCGTTGAGCGCGTTGGCGTCGCTCTCCTCGTTGACGCGGCGGCGCATCTCGTCGATCTCCTCAAAGGCCTCTTCCGCGCTGCGGCGGGCGTCGGAGAGGATACGTTCCGCCTCTCGTTTGGCTTTGATCTCGGCCTTTTCGAGCCGGACCTCCAGCTCGGCCTTCATAAAGGCGGCCTTCTTTGCGTTCTCCTCCGCCTGACGGAGCTTGATCGCCGCCTCGGTCCTGTCCTTTTCAAGCAGCAGTCTCGTCTGCTCCAACTTTTCGATCGTGGCCTCGAAGCTCGCGCTCTCGGTGCCGACGCGGCGGCGCGCATCCTCGATGATGTCTTCGCCGAGGCCCAGTCGCTTCGAGATCGCAAAGGCGTTCGATTTGCCGGGGATGCCGACCAGCAGCCGGTAGGTCGGGCGCAGCGTTTCCACGTCGAATTCGCAGGAAGCGTTCTGCACGCCCGGCTCGTTGGTGGCGTAGACCTTCAGCTCGGCATAGTGCGTGGTCGCGGCGATCATCGCGCCCTTCTGCCGGGCGTATTCGATGATCGCGATGGCGAGCGCCGCGCCCTCGGTCGGATCGGTGCCCGCGCCGAGCTCGTCGAAGAGCAGCAGCGAGCGCTCGTCGCACTCTGAAAGGATGCTGACGATGTTCGTCATGTGCGCCGAGAAGGTGGACAGACTCTGCTCGATGCTCTGCTCGTCGCCGATATCCGCCAGGATATGGCTGAAGACCGGCAGGACGCTGCCGTCCGCGGCGGGGATGTGCAGGCCGCACTGGTGCATGGCCGCGAGCAGGCCGATCGTCTTGAGCGAAACGGTCTTGCCGCCGGTGTTCGGGCCGGTGATGACGAGCGTGTCGAAGCTGCCGCCGAGCTCGACGTCGATCGGCACGGCCTTGGCCTGGTCGAGCATCGGATGGCGCGCGCGGCGGAGGATCAGTCCCTCGCCCTCGGTGTCGGCCTCGCCGCAGTCGAGCTTGTAGGAGAGCTTGGCCTTGGCAAAGATCAGATCCAGCCTGACCAGTACCTCGTAGTCGGAGTTGATGTCGTTGCGGTGCTCGGCGCAGTCGGCGGAGAGCTCTGCAAGGATGCGTTCGATCTCAAGCTTTTCCTTGGCCGCGAGCTCGCGCAGCTCGTTGTTGGCCTTGACGGCCGCCATCGGCTCGATAAAGAGCGTCATGCCCGAGGCGGAGATGTCGTGCACGAGTCCCGGCACGGCGCCCTTGTGGTCTGCCTTGACCGGGACGACATAGCGGTCCGAGCGCATGGTAATGATCGGCTCCTGCAGGGCCCTGGCATAGCCGGGCGAGGAGATGATCTTCTGCAGCGCGTCGCGCGCCCGCGCGGCCGCCGCGCGCATATTCCGCCGGATCGAGGCGAGATCTGCCGAGGCGCTGTCCGCGATCTCATCTTCACCTAGGATGGAGGTGTTGATCTTCTCCTCCAGGAATTTGTTGGCGTGCAGGGCGTAAAAGAGATAGTCGATCGGCGTTTTGCCGACGGAATCGTCCGCGATGTAGCCGCGCACCAGCCGCGCGCACTGCAGCACGCGCGCGATCGAAAGCAGCTCGCGCGTGTTGAGCACGCCGCCGAGGTCCGCGCGGGAGAGCGCGGGGCGCACGTCCTTGACGCCGGAAAAGGAGGGACTGCCGCGCACGACCATCATGGTCTTCGCGGCCCCCGTCTCGGCAAGGCGGCGTCTGACCTCAAAGGGGTCCGTCGAGGGAGTCAGCGCAAGCGCGGCCGCCTTGGCCGATTCGCCGACCGCCTCGGCCGCGAGCATTCCCAGCACGGCCGGCAGCTCGAGCGTCGTCAACGATTTTTCAAAAAAACTCATAGTCTTGCACCCGTTATATCGTCTTGAATTGCTTGTAATAATCCAGTGTGCCGAAGCTGCGCTCGGTCTGCGTCAGCAGATAGTTCTCCGCGGCGAAGCCGAGCGTGATGAGCGCGTCGCCGTCAAGCTCGAAAGAAAAAATCTGCTTCGGCGGCGCGGAAAGGACGAAGCGCATGGCCTCGAGCGACTCCGAGTCCAGCGACACCGCGCTGCCGCGCGTGCAGCATTTCCGGCAGAAGAGCCGCCCGTCGAGCAGGTCGAAGACGGGCTCCTGCGGATGCTCCTCTCCGCAGGCGGCGCAGCGCTCGACGGAGGGATGATAGCCCGAAAGGCTCATCAGCCGCAGCTCGAAGGCCGCCTTGATCTTGCGCGGATCGTGCAGGGCGCGGCTGAGCGCCCAGAGGGAGTTAAGCGCGAGGCTCAGCAGCTCCGGCTCCTTCTGGTCCTCCACGGACAGCGCTTCGACGCACTCGGCGAAATAACTGCCGAGCGCGAAGGACGCGATATCCTCTTTTATGCCGTCAAAGGGCTCGATCACGCTGGCCTCGTTGACCGTCCATTTCCCCTTGTTGAAAAACAGGGTCATGTCCGACCAGCACAGCTGCTGCGTGGCGGCGGCCGTGCGGCTGCCCTTGCGCAGCGCGCCGCGCGCCTTGGCGGTGATCTTGCCGTTGTCGGAGGTGAACAGGGTCAGGATCCTGTCGGCCTCCTTGTATTTCACCTCGCGCAGCACCAGCGCTTTTGTCGTCTCGAACATTTATGTACGTCTCCAGCTTCGCCGCAAACGGGAAGCAACGCTTCCCGTCCGCTGTCAATCCGAGGCGGCGGGAAGTCCGTCCCCGCTGCCGCTTTTCTTTTTTTCTTCTTCTCTCTCTTTGCCGGACGCGGTCTTATACAGAAGATAATACGAAGGATCCCCGGTGTCGACGAAGGCCTGCCAAAGAAGTTCGCTGTTCATCCAAGCCACCTCCGCTTTTAGTATCTGCGAGCCGGAGGCTTTTATAGTTGGAAGAATCTATCTTTACTCGTTGTTGTAGCCGAAGTTGCGCAGCTGGGCCATGCTGTCGCGCCAGTTCTCTTTGACCTTGACCCAGGTCTGCAGAAAGACCTTCGTGCCGAGAAAGCTCTCGATATCCGTGCGGGCGAGCTCGCCGATCTTTTTGAGCATCGCGCCCTTTTTGCCGATGATGATGCCCTTGTGGCTGTCTTTTTCGCAGAAGATCGTCGCGTCGATCTCGACGACGCCGTCCTCCCGCTCGCTGAAGCGCGTGATCTCGACGGCCGTGCCGTGCGGGATCTCCTTATCGAGACATTTGAGCAGCTTTTCGCGCACGAGCTCGGCGCAGATCTGCCTCTCCGGCTGATCGGTGATCATGTCGTCGGGGAAGAAATGCGGGCTCTCGACGGCGTATTTGTCAAGCTCGGAGAGCAGCTCGTCGAGTCCTTCGCCCGTTTTCGCCGAGATCGGGATGACCGCGTCGAAATCATAGGCTGCGGAGTAAAGGGCGATGACCTCGAGCAGACGGCCCTTTTCCACGCTGTCGATCTTGTTGATCGCCAGGATCGCGGGGCACTGCGTCTCGCGCAGGCGCGCGAGGAGCGCCTCCTCCTGCGGGCCGATCGAGGCCACGGGCTCGACCATCATCACGACGCAGTCCACGTCGGCGACGCTCTCTTTGACGACGCTCACCATGTAATCGCCGAGTCTCGTGCGGGGCTTATGGATTCCCGGCGTGTCGAGCAGGACGAACTGCGTGTCTCCGCGCTCGACGATGGCCGTGATGCGGTTGCGCGTGGTCTGCGGCTTGGGCGAAACGATCGCCACCTTCTCGCCCACCAGGGCGTTCGTGAGCGTGGACTTGCCCACGTTCGGTCTGCCGCATATCGTGATCATTGCCGCTTTCGTCATTCGTCCTTATCCCCCATGATCTCTTTTTCTCTTTCGCGCATCTGTTTTTTCATTTTTCCCTCGTCCACGTGGTCGTATCCGAGCAGGTGCAGCACGGAATGGACCGTGAGATAGCGGATCTCCCGCTCGAAGCCGTGGCCGAATTCCTCGCCCTGCGCCGCGCAGCGCTCGAGCGAGATCATCATATCCCCCAACAGCGCTCTCCCGCTTTCCGGATCGCGTTCGCATGCCGCGGCGTCAAAAGCGCCGGGCAGCTGCTCGCTGAAGGGGAAAGACAGCACGTCCGTCGCGCGGTCGACGCCGCGGAACTCGCGGTTGACGCGGCGTATCCCCTCGTCGTCCGTCAGGACCACGCCGATCAGGCAGGGCTCCGAAACGCCCTCGGCGGCAAGCGCCGTGCGTACCGCGTCTTTGATGAGCGCTGCCGCCTCCGGATGGCCAAGTCCTCTCTTTTCACGGCTAAGGCTGATCTGATGTTTCATTCATCTTCTCCTGTACGGGCGCTGCGGCGGTCTCTTTTCCTCCGCGGGCGCCGGGTTTTTCTTCTCAAAGACCTCGTAGGCCTCGATGATCTTCTGCACCAGGCGGTGACGCACGACGTCCGCGCCGGTGAGCGTGCAGATCGCGATATCGTCGATGCCGTCGAGGACCTTCATCGCGATCTTCAGTCCGCTGGTCTTGTCTTCGGGCAGGTCGATCTGCGTGATGTCGCCCGTGATGACGACCTTCGAACCAAAGCCGATGCGGGTGAGGAACATTTTCATCTGCTCGCGCGAGGTGTTCTGCGCCTCGTCGAGGATGATGAAGCTGTCGTCGAGCGTGCGCCCGCGCATGTAGGCCAGCGGGGCGACCTCGATGTTGCCGCGCTCGAGATATTTCTGATAGGTCTCCGCGCCGAGCATATCGAACAGCGCGTCGTAGAGCGGGCGCAGATAGGGATCGACCTTGCTCTGCAGGTCGCCGGGCAGAAAGCCCAGCCGCTCGCCCGCCTCGACCGCCGGCCGCGTGAGGATGATGCGGTTGACCTGCTCGGCCCGGAAGGCAGCCACCGCCTCCGCGACCGCGAGGTAAGTCTTGCCCGTGCCGGCCGGACCGATGCCGAGCGTGATGGTGTTGTGCGCGATCGCCTCGCAGTATTCCTTTTGTCCGAGCGTCTTGGGCTTGATCGGCTTGCCTTTGGCCGTGATGCAGATCACATCCTGCGCAAGCTCTGAGATCTTGTCCTCCTTACCCTCGCGGACCAGCTTGAGGATGTAGCGCACGTTCTGCGCGTCGATGTTCTCGCCCTTGGCCGCCAGGGAGAGCAAGCCGTCGATGGCCTGTTCGGCAAGCATCACGTTTTCCGCCTCGCCGGTGATGTGGATCTGATCGCTGCGCTCGACGACCGAGACGGAAAGCTCCGATTCGATGATGCGGAGGTTTTGGTCGAAAGAGCCGAAAACGCTGATCACGTGCTCCATCCGATCTACGCCGATGGTTTTTTCTATCATGTAGGATCCTCCCCGTTATGGGTTCTCTTTTTCTTTCGTAAGCGCGATATTCTCCAGACAATGCGCGCGCAGCACGATACGTCCGTCCTGCTCCTCGAACTCGTACGATAAGATTTCGCCGTCGATCTCCTCTTTGAGAGCGTCGAGCGCGCGCGCCTTCGCGCCGGGCAGATCTGCCGCCGCCGCGCCTGTGCTGCGGAAGGGGCGGTAGATCTCGACGCACAGGCCGAGCGGGAAGCGAAACAGTCCCCGGATGCCCAGCGTATATTCTTTCACGATTTTATCACATTCGTCAAGCTCTTTTCTACTGTTTGTGACAAGATCGATCCTGTTTTTTCCCCAGCGGATCCCGACGATCAGCCGCAGGCCGTTTTTCCGTTCCTTCTGCCGCGTTTCGGGCGAGAGGACGATGCTGCGCTCCGGCCAGGTCTCGGCCGTCACGCCGCCCTCGGCGCGCACGAGACGGCTCTGCCCCGTCGGGCTGTCCATCTCGCCGCTCACAAGCGTCTGTCCCACCCGGACGAGCTCTCCCCTGCCGACGAGCGCGCGGCCGTTTTTGACGTTCAGTCCGCGCACCACGCCGTCGCGCGACGCAACAAGATCCGCCGCCGCCTTCTCATCGTAGATCTCCGGCTTTTCCTCCCGCTCGAGCACCAGCACCGTCGCCCGCGAGCCGCGGACGTTGAGCGTCATCCAGGCAAGATCCCCGCAGCGAAGCAGCATCTCTCCTCGTACACGCTCGGCGTCCGCCGCCGGCCAGAAGCAGCCCTCCGAAACGCCGCAGTCCGACAGCGCGCGCAGGATCTCACCCTTTGACAGTCTCTCGTTCCCTTCCACCTCGATATCCCAGATGAAAAGCGAGGAGATCGCGAGCAGCAGCGCGCAGACCGCCGCAAAAACGGCAAGCCGCGCCCGCGCGCGTACGCGTTTTGCGCTGCCGCCTCCGTACAGTCTGAGCGTGCGCATTTCGCATTGACACAGCGCCGCTATTTTTTCCAGCCGCGGGATATCGTGCTCCCGAAGCCTCGCGCGCAGACATGCGCCGTTGAGAAAGGAGACGTCCCACAGCGGCAGCGCGGCCTCCGCGCAGGCGTTCAGAAGCCGATCCGTCCCGCCTCCGAGCAGCTCGACATACGCCTCTCCCCGCAGGATCCCGGTGTTTTTCCTCATTCTTCCCACTCCATGGATCGGATATCCCCTTCGATCGCCAGCTTGTGCCTGCCGAGGGCGTGGATCCGGATCCCTTCGCCGTAAACGGCGAAAGAGCCCTCCGCCGCGTTCAGGCACAGATATACGTCGCTGTACTGAACGATCCCCCGGTGGTTTTCGATCAGCACGCGGCGGCGGCCGATCGCTGTGACGAGCAGCGAGCCGAGCGCTTCCGTCGGGAGTTCGAGCCTTTCCGCCAGCGCGTCGATGTCCCTTTTTTTCCTGCGCACCGCGCCACCCCCTTGTCCGTATATCCTTATGACAGCGCTCATAGCTTGATACATGGACAAGGAGGTGCATCATTCCTGAAAAACACCGTTGCCGTGGCCGGCGCGATCTGCGCCATGCTCTGCCTTGTCCTCGCGCCGTCGGAGGCGATCGAAAGCGCGCGTTACGGTCTCTCGCTGTGCGCGGAGCTGATCGTTCCTTCTCTGCTGCCCTTTTTCACCGCGAGCGCGCTGCTGATCCGTCTGGGCGTGCCGCAGCTGCTCGGGCGCGCTCTCGCGCCTCTCGCGCGTCGGCTGTGGGGCGTTTCAGGCGTTGGTGCTTCCGCCTTTTTTGCGGGGGTCTGCGGAGGGTATCCGCTCGGCGCGCAGACCGTGGCGGAGCTGTATATCACAGGACAGATCGAAAAAGACGAGGCCGAAAGACTGCTGCGCTTCTGCAACAACTCCGGGCCGTCCTTTCTGGTCGGAGTGATCGGCGCGGGGATCTTCTCATCCCGTGCCGCGGGGCTGCTGCTCTACGCCGTCCATCTTTCCGCCGCGCTGCTCACCGGGGCCTTTTTCCGGCGCGGCAAGCCTCCCGCCGCCACGCCCCAGCCATGGAAAGAGCCCGGATTCGCCGGGGCGCTCGTCGCTTCGGTGCGGCAGGCCGTTTCGGCCGTGCTTTCCGTCTGCGGCTTCGTCGTGTGCTTCTGCGTGCTCTCCGGGCTGCTCGACGCGCTGGGCGTTTGGAATACGGCCACTTCTTTTTTCTCCCGCGCTTCCGGGATCGGCACGGACGACATGCGCGCGCTGCTCATCGGTTTGCTGGAGCTCTCGAGCGGGATCGGCACGCTGCGCGGCCTGCCGCCGAGCGGCGGGCGCTTCGTGCTGTCCGCCTTCCTCTGCGGCTGGGGCGGGCTGTCCGTGCAGTTTCAGACGATGGCCGTCCTGGCCGAGACGGACCTTGACGCGCGGGGCCATCTCGTCGGACGCGTTTTCTCCGCCTTTCTTTCCGCGCTGCTCGCCGCGGCACTCCTGCGCTTCTTTCCCGTCCTGCCTCTGTTTTGATGCGTAAAGCGTTTCCTCTTGAATTTTCCTTCCGGATGATATATACTCGACAGCGATACGCCGGTGTGATGGAATGGTAGACGTGACGGACTCAAAATCCGTTGGTGGCGACACCGTGTGGGTTCGAGTCCCACCACCGGCACCAAAAGAAAAGAGGGGCTTGTCCCCTCTTTTCTTTTGGTCATTGGATCGGGACTCGAACGCGAGCGGTAGTGAATGACGTGCCGGGGGCACGTCAGAGCCGCGAGCCGGCCTGCGCCGTTGCGCAGGTCGAGTCCCACCACCGGCACCACGTCGGAGTTCACTCCGCCGAGCTCCGATATTGATCGCCTTGCTGTCCGGCATTGTCTCCCGCTGCGAAAAAAGCTCATCTATTGCCGAATATGAAGCAGACCGTTTTCATGATGAAAACGGTCTGCTTCATTCTCTTTTCTGCTGCGGTCGATCAGTGCCCGGTGATCGACACGGCATAGGCCAGCAGTGAGGCCTCGTCCGTCCACATCTCCGCACGCAGCGCTCCGGAGGCGGTCAGCCCCGCTGCGCAGCTTCCGTCTTCGGCAAAACCAAAGGCCGTAAAGCGCTCCGGCGAACGCATCGAAAAGAGCAGCTCGTCGGCCTTCAGATCGTAGACGTCGATCACATCGTCCGCGCGAAGAGCCATCAGTTTATCGTGATCCGCGTTGAAAGCAAAGTCTATGCAGGGCGAATCGCTGCCGCGGATGTTGATGACCGCGCCCCCGTCCAGATCGTAGAACATCAGCCGTCCGCTGCTGTCGGAAACCACAAGGCAGCTCTCCGTCATGGCCAGAGCGCTGATCGGCTGCAAAAGCTGACTGAGCATGGTACTCACCCGGCCGCCGTCTTCGGTGTTGAAAATCTCGATCACGCCGTCGGCATAGCTCAGGGCAGCCCGTCTCCCGTCCGTCGAGAACCACAGTTTCGGCACAAGCTGATCGGCCGACAGCGCCGTGGTGTTGAGAAAGGCCTCTGTCAGCTCGTGCTCGGAGCTGAGATTCGCAAAAAGATTTCCCTCCGGAGGAATGTGCGGATCGTACTTCTCGCAGAGATCGGGGAGCTCGTCGCCGCCCACGCTGCGGATGGAAGCGGCGGAAGGCGTGCAGCAGACAAAGGCCGTGCCGTCGCCTTTTGTGATGAGCATCCGCTCGCCCAGCTGCACCACGTTGTTGTAGGGCGCGGATGCATCCGTGTCCAGCATTCGGAAAAGCCGTCCCGCGGCGTCCACAATATACAAGGCCTGATCCGTAACGAAAAGATAGTCCCCGTCGGAGCTGTAAGCAAGCTCCGGTGTGTAGTTCGTCGAAGCCATGCCGCCTTTTACCAGCATAGCGCCTGAACGGGCGTCGGTAATAAACAGGGTATCGCTTATCACATAGCTCAGATACTTTCCGTCGGGCGAAAAGACCGGGGTGCTGACGGAATAGGTGCCGCCGTAACTGCTGTCGACCTCGGGAGCGTAGAGATAAAGCACGTCTCCGGTCTTGCCGTCCCAGCCTGCCACGAAGCCAAAGGCGGAAATACAGGCCACAGTCGTCCCGTCGTCGCTGACGGCGTATTTTTCCCAGATGGTCCCCGGCATGAGCTTGAGCGGGGTGACAAGTTCACCCTCGCCGTCGAGCAGGATCATGCCGGTCTCCCCGACCAGACCGCCAACCAGCATTCGGGAGCGATCCGAGGTGCAGCGGATCAGCGTGCCGGTATAGTCTTCGCTGTGCATGGTAAACACGTCTTCCAGCGAGCGCTCGAAAATCATCGTCAGAAGATTGTATTCCGGATCATACCAGTCCTGATGGTCCCCCATCGTGTAGAAAAGCTTCTTTGTTCCGTCGGAAGAAACCAGGTAGAAATGCTCCATGTCCTGTACCAGCAGCGTGTCTGCATCCGTCCAGAAGAAAGCGTTGGCGATCTGATAGCGTTGATTGGCCTCGCTCGTGTAGCTGAAGGCTACCGATCCGTCCGCGGTGTTCCATACCGTAACGAGACGCCCCATATCGCACAGGGCGGTAAAACGCGATCCGTCCGGGGAAAAACGCAGCTCGCTGATCTGTCCGTTATCCACGGAGACCTTGAAGCGCAGGGTGTTCTCCTCCAGGTCGATGAGCGCAGCCGCGTTGCTGTTCTCGATGCCTACGGCCAGGCGTCCGTCCGGCGAGGGGACGATGTCAAGCAGACGCGTGTTGCGGTTGGAAAAGCCTGCAATTGGCGCAAAGGGTTCGATATACATGGTCTTGCGCAGCGCGGCAATGATTTCATCACGCCGAAGGCCGCCGTTGCTTTCACTGAGCTTCAGCGCGTCCAGCAGCGAATTTGCGGCGCTGACACGTTCCTGCCCGCCGAGCTGTGCGGCGGCGCGTTCAAGGTATTCGCCGATGCTGTTCTCCGCAGCACGCAGACTCTCCTGTTTTGCCAGTCGCTCCTGCTCTTCCGCCAGGAGCTGCTGTTCCTCTGCTTCACGGCGCAGGCGTTCGTTTTTGGCATGGTTTGCCGCCACATATATGCCCAAAGCGCTGCCTGCAGCGATCATCGCGGCGACCGCTCCCGCGATCATGCGGATGCGGCGTTGTCGTGCCCGGCGCCGCAGATCGTCAAATCCCACGCCGAGGATTGGCGCCAGGATACGGAACTTCTCAGTCTTCAGTTTGCGTACGCGCTCGCCCATCGTTGCGCCGCGGGCCTCCGCCGCCAGCGGCTCATAGGGTACGCGCTCCCCGTTTTCATTGTATCGCCAGCGAAGCAGCTCCGGGATACTCTCCGCGGGGTGCCCTTCGGCCAGCACGATCAGGATGCGGTCTCTTCCCTTGTGAGCGGCAAAAAACTCGATCTCCTGCATGCACCAGCGGCTTTGCAGATAACGCGGCGAGCATACGGCAATCAGCCAATCGCTGTCCAGCAGCGCCCGCTCGATTTCGTTACCCAGCGAGGGCGCCAGCGGCAGCTCTTCCGCGTCGCGGAAACATTTGCCCATGCTCTTTTGCCCGGTCTGCTTACGGATGGCGTCCGGGATTCGGTAGGTCTCAATGGCCGTGTGCAGCCATTTAGCGACTTCCTGATCAGGGCTTTGGTGACGATAGCTGATAAAAGCGGTATAATGCTGGGCCACGTTGATCCCTCCGATCGACCGCAAACGGCTCAAGGCGGGCGGTCTGAACTGTCATCTTACACGGAAACGCGCAGGACGAAGCCTTACGCCTTGTATCTGTCCAGACAGGCGAAGCACTCCTCCATCATCTTGTCCATGATCTCCTTCACCGGAAGGATGTCGTGGATAAGGCCCGTGACCTGGCCGATCGTCAGCACGCCGTCGTCCAGATTGCCGGTGTCGAAGGCGGCCTTGAGACGGCGGCCGGAGGCCAGCGGGGCGATCTCTTCAAAGGGCGCTCCGTTTCGCTCAAGCTCCGCCACCTTCGCCGCGAGGCCGTTGTTGAGCACGCGCGTCGTGTTGGCAAAGCGCCGCAGCACCAGCGTGGTGCTCATCTCGTTGGCGTGCAGGGCCACGGCTTCCTTGCCGGCGCGCAGCGCGGGAGCCTCTTCAGATAGGAAGAAGCGGGTGCCCACCGTCGCGCCCTCGCAGCCGAGCATCAGCGCCGCGGCGAGACCGCGGCCGTCGCCCACGCCGCCGCAGGCGATCACGGGGATATCCAGCGCGTCCACCGCCGCCGGCCAGAGCACCATCGAGCCGATGTCATTCTCGCCCACATGGCCCGCCGCCTCCGTACCGTCCATGATGACGGCGTCGCAGCCGATCGACTGCGCCTTGAGCGCGTGCTTGACGATCGTGCACTTGTGGATGACGGTCATCCCCGCGCTTTTGAAGTAGGGCATGAAGGGCTCGGGAGCGCGGCCGGAGGTCTCCATGATGCGGATGCCCTCCTCGATGCAGACGCGCACGTAGGCCGGGTAGTCCGGCGGCGCCAGCGAGGGCATCAGCGTCAGATTGACGGCAAAAGGCTTATCGGTCAGCTCCCGGCATTTGCGGATCTCGGCGCGCAGATCCTCCGCCGTGCGGAAGGTGGCCGAGGACATCACGCCGAGGCCCCCCGCGTTCGAAACGGCGGCGACGAGCTCGGCTTTTGCAAGCCACTGCATCGCGCCGGAGAGGATCGGACGCTCGATCCCCAGCATTTCCGTTATCCGGGTGTTCAGTTTTCTTTCCATGCTTTCTCCTCACTCCCTGATATGGCGGACGCGCAGTCCCTGGGCCTCCGCCTCGCGGATCAGCTCCTCGCGGAAGTCCGGGTGCGCGATCGAGATCAGCGCCTCGGCGCGCTCCCAGGTGGTCTTGGCGCGGAGGTCGGCGATGCCGTATTCCGTGATCACGAACTGGTTGAAGCTGCGCGGGACGGTCACGATCTGGCAGGGCCCCAGGTGCGGCAGGATGCGCGAGCGGACGCTCCCGTCCCGGTCCGTGTAGGTCGAGGACAGGCAGACGAGCCCCTTTCCGCCCTTCGAGCGCGCCGCCGCCGAGATGAAGTCCAGCTGGCCGCCCGTTCCGGAGATCTGCCGGGGGCCGGAGGTCTCGGAGGCGACCTGGCCGTAGAGATCGACCTCGATGGCGTTGTTCAGGCAGACCATGTTGTCATTGCGCGCGATGATATAGGGATCGTTGGTATAATCCACCGGTGCGAGCAGACAGTCGCTGTTGCCGTCGAGGAAGTCGTAGAGCTTCTTCGTCCCCATCGCGAAGGTGTAGACGATCTTGCCCGGATCCGTGGTCTTGTATCTGCCGCTGATGCAGCCGCCCTCGGCCATCGCCACATAGGCGTCGCAGAGCATCTCCGTGTGCACGCCCAGATCCCGCAGTCCGGAGAGCGCGATCAGCTCGCCCACGGCGTTCGGCATCGCGCCGATGCCCAGCTGGATGCACGCGCCGTTGTCGACAAGGCTGACGACCAGCTCCGCGATCTTCTCGTCCACCTTGGTCGGCGGCGGGGTCGGCGCCTCGATCAGCGGGCGGTTCGGCCCCTGCACGAAGCAGTCGATCTGCGAGACGTGAACGCGGCTGGCCTCGTCGCAAAAGGTGCGCGGCACGCTCTCGTTGACCTCGGCGATGATGTGTCGGGCGTTTTGGATATAAGTCGGCGTGATCGACGACGAGGTGCCCAGGCTGACGTAGCCCTCCTCGTCCGGAGGCGAGACCATCAGCATCGCCACGTCGATCTGCCCGATCAGCCCGCGGCGGATCGTCTCGGGTCCGGCGTGGTAGTTCATCGGCACATAGCGGCACAGCCCCGCGTCGCAGAGCTTGCGGCTCGCGGGCGAGAAGTGCCAGTCGTTGTACATCAGATGCTCCAGCTTCGGGTCGGCGAGCACCGCCTTCGGCGGGAAAAGACAGGTCGTGGAACGCAGGATGATATCGTGCAGCTGCGGCACGCGCGCGGCGAAGGCGGCGTCGAGCGTCATCGACGCCATGGCAAACTCGCCGTAGACCACCTGGTCGCCGTCCCGGACGACCGATACGGCCTCCTCGGCGCTTTTGAATTTTGCCTCGTAGTCTTCTTTCCAGTTCAATATCATATCCTCCGATGCCCGGAGCCGACCGTCGGCTCCGGGCTTTCGTTCATCTGCCGCTGAATTCCGGCCTGCGCCGCTCGAGCGCGGCGGAGAGTCCCTCGCGGCAGTCGTCGGTCTGCGAGGCGAAGATCTGGCTGACGGCCTCATAATCGCGGTTCTGCTCGAAGCTCGTGGATACGGCGTTGCGCAGCACGCGCTTCTGCAGCATCAGCGCCAGCGCCGGTCCCTTCGCGATCCTGCCTGCGGCCTTGGCCGCGGCGGCGAGCAGCTGTTCGTGCGGGACGACTTCGTTGACGAGACCGAGCTCTTTGAGTTCCTCGGCATTCAGGGTCCTTGCCGAGAACAGGATCTCGCAGGCCTTGTTGTAGCCGACCCGCTGCGTGAGGAACCAGCAGGTGCCGCTGTCGGGGCAGAAGCCCAGGCCCGTAAAGGAAAAGCCGAACTGCGCCCGGTCGGAGGCGATCAGGATGTCGCAGGCCATCGCCAGCGCGATGCCCGCGCCGAAGGCGGGGCCGTTGATCGCGGCGATGACGGGCTTTTTCACGTTGTAGAGCAGCCGCACCATGTCGGCCGTGGAGTCCACGTCGTAGATGGCTCTCTTGCGGTCGCGGTTCATCGCGGCCAGCTCCGAGAGGTTGCCGCCGGAGGTGAAGCCGCGTCCCTCGCCGGTCACGACCAGCGCGCGCACCTTGTCGTCTTCTTCGGCGGCGCGGATCGCGTCGTTGATTTCGTGAACAAATTCCGTCGTGAAGGAGTTGAGCGTCTCGGGCCGGTTGAGCGTCAGCCAGGCCACGCCCTCCTCCACACGGTAAAGGGGCGTTCTTTCCTTTTCG
>ONQJ01000027.1 GCA_900319935.1 uncultured Eubacteriales bacterium
TTGTCGGCGTTCTCAAGCAGTTTCTCGAAATAGATCAGATGCTTAAGATCTTTCAAATGTTACACCTCTTCTTCTAAAGAATTTCTATTTTGTGGAGTGCTTCCTTCACTCCCTTGAGCATAACGGAATCCGCGGGCAGTTCCATGACGCTGCGCCCCCTGATGTCGTTGGCGGCGAAAGCGTCGTCCGCGGGGATGGCGGAGAGGATCTCCACCGGGCTGTCGGTGAGACCGACCAGTTCGGGATTGGTGACGCGGTTGATGATGCAGCCGATCTTCTCGTAGGAGATCAGCTCGTCCGCGACCTGCTTGATCGTCGTGATGACCTGCGCGCCCTTCTTGCTCTGATCCGTGATCAGCAGCAGGTGCGTGACCTTTTCCATGACGCGGCGCTGGATCTGCTCGATCCCGGCCTCGCCGTCGATCACCACGTAATCGAAGCTGTTCGCGAGCATGCCGATGACCTCTTTGAGATACGAATTCACCTTGCAGTAGCAGCCGGAGCTCTCCGGTCTGCCGATCGCAAGGAAGGCAAAGCCCGGCATCTCGACCAGCGCGTCGAACATGCGGAAGCGCGCCTCGCTCAACAGCTCGAGCGCCTCCCTGGTGTCGCCGTTTTCCACGCTGTCGACGATGCTTTGACGAATGTCGTCGAGCGTAAGCTTCACGTCCACGCCAAGAGCAACGGACAGGCCGACGGCCGGGTCGGCGTCTATCGCAAGGATCTTCTTGTCGGGATACTTCTCGGCAAGAAGGCGAACGATGCACGCGCAGATCGAGGTCTTTCCGACGCCGCCTTTGCCTGCTACCGTAAGGATCTTGGCTTTATTCTCCATACGCTTCTCCCCCCTTTGTTTTCCGGATAGGCATACTGACAGGCATACTATCTCAGATTATAGTTATTTTATCACAGCCGCCCCCCATATGCAAGGAAAACGCTCCTCCTGGCAGCTTCTTCCACGCTCTCCCGCGCCCGGTTGTTAAATGTGACTAACCGTATTGCCGCGCTTTTCTTGTTTATACATTTCGCCTGTTTTGTATGGTTTTTTGCTCCTTTTCCGGCCAAAAAAAAGAAAGTGCCGCTCTCTTTGTGAAAGCAGCACAAAAATGGAGGTAAAATTTCGTCAATTCAACAGGTGCACCCCGAGATTGAGATAAGCCGCGAAAAACAGCCACAGCAGATACGGCGCCATCAGCTTTCCGGCGCGCGCGTCGATGTAGCCGAAGCGCAGCGCGCACACGAGGGCGAGCGCGAAGAGCAGGATCAGCCACACGAAGGCGACGAGGTAGGCCTCCAGCAGGAAGAAGATCAGCGGCCAGACGAAGTTGGCCGCGAGCTGCAGGACGTAGGCCGTCATCGCGCGGCGGATGCGCTCGGGCGAGGCCGTCGAGGTATAGACGAGATAGCTCGCGACGCCCATCAGGACGTAGAGGATCGTCCAGACCGCCGGAAAGACCCAGCCCGGCGGCGCGAGCAGCGGCTTGTACATGGTCTTATAGTCTTCCATGCCTCCCCTGCTCAGCAGACCGGCCAGCGCGCCGACGGCCAGCGGGACGGCCACGCAGATCACAAGCTGTTTCCATTTGATTTTTCCGCTTTTCATTTCATCACCCACCTTAGCATATGCACGCGCGGACGGGCTTATGCCGTCTCCGGGCCGTTTCATCCGGCGTTTTTTCTTGACAAGCCCACCGAATGTCTTTATCCTGAGATCAGACGGTAAAACGCGGGGAAAGAGAAAGGAGAAAAACCATGAAAACAAAACGTATCATCGCTTTGCTTCTGCTGCTCGTCATGCTCTTCGCTCTCGCCGCCTGCGGCGGCAGGAAGCCGAGCGTCGTCGGCCTTTGGGAGGCGGAAGTCGACATGCGCGATCAGATGGTCGAGCAATTGGACGCCTCCGTCGGCGGATCGAAGTCCTTCGGCGATTATCTCGACAGCTTTGTCTGGGTGCTGACGCTGGAGCTCAAAGAAAACGGGACCTACACGCTCGGCTATAACATCGACAGGGATATGGCCGCTTTCAAGGCCGCCGTCGTGGATTACATGCGCGATATGATCAACGAGCAGGTCGGCATGGAGGTGAGCGACGAGCTCATCGCCCAGGCGCTCGGCATGCCGCTGGAGGATTACGCGCAGTCGATCATCGACGCGATGACTGACGCGGCGGAATCGGAGAGCGGTGTTTATCAGAACAAGGACGGCAAGCTGATCTGGCCCGACGGGGAGGAGAGCCCCTACGTTCTGACGGAGGACACGCTCGGCTTCGCTGTGAAAGCGCTCGGCGAGCTGAGCTTCACGCGCATCGGATAACGCGTCTCTCCGAAAGGAGCTTCGGCCCGCAGGCCGAAGCTCCTTCTTTTAATTCAGCTTTTGCTTGACAGGAGAGCGCTGCGGCCTTATTCTGAAATCGGAAAGACCGCAAGCGATCACGAAAAAGGAGGAAAAACACATGAAACGAAACAGGATCCTCGCTCTGCTCCTGGCCCTCGTCATGCTCTTTGCCCTCGCCGCCTGCGGGCAGAGCAAGCCCGCCGAGGACAACGCGCTGAAGGAGAGTCTTGAGAGCGCCGCGAACGAAGCCAAGGCCGAGGCCGCGCCCGCCGCAGAGCCGGAGCCCACGCCCGAACCCACGCCCGAGCCCACGCCGGAACCCACGCCCGAGCCTACGCCGGAACCCACGCCCGAGCCCACGCTCATCGGCGAGTGGACATGCGAAAAGGACATGCGCGACATGATGCTCGAGGAGATCGGCACCGCCGATCCCGAGAGCGCGAAGTTCTTCAACGAATACATGAAGGAATTCATCCTTGTCATGACGCTCGAGCTCCGGGAGGACGGCACTTTCACGCTCACGCCCGATTTCAGCAAGGCGCAGCAGCATGTTTATGATGCCTTCCGCAGCTATATCGACGATTCGCTCAAGGCGCAGGGCATCACCTTCACCGACGAGCAGCTGGATCAGTATGCCCAGATGGCCGTGGACCAGATGGGACTCGATCTCGAAGCGATCGAGGGCGATTACGTGGACGAGAACGGCACGCTCAAGCTTGCGGAAAGCGATCCCGTCCCCTATGTGCTGACCGGCACGACGCTGGAGTTCACAGTGGAAGAATTCGGCGATCTGAAGTTCGACCGCGTCGGATAAGATTTTCCCCCATATCAAAAAAGGACGCCCTTCGGGTTGACCGAAGGGCGTCCTTTTGTTTTTTAAGCTCGCTTCAGCAGCCGCAGCCGCAGCTGCAGCCGCCCTCGTCCTCGTCGCCGCCGTGGCAGCCGCTGCAGCCGCCGCAGTCGCCCGAGCAGCAGCCGCCGCCCACGGGGGGCAGCTCTCCGGTGACGAGCAGCTCCGCCGCCGTGTCCGCGTCGCCGCAGTAGCCGGGGACGGGGATGATGCCGTAGGAAAGCAGCAGCGAGCGCGCCTCGTCGCCCATCTGGCCGCAGATGACCGCATCCGCCTTCTCGCGCTTGAGAAGATCGGCCATATCCTGGTGGCCGTGCAGCCCGGAAGCCTCGACCAGCCGCTTGGTGGAGACGGAAAGATCGTGCTCGTCGAACTCGTAGATCGCGAAATACTCGCTGTGACCGAAGTGTTCGAATATCTCGCCGTCTTTGTAGGAAACCGCGATCCTGATCATATCAAAGCTCCTTTTCGATATAGTCCGCAATGCTCTTGAGTCCGTCGGCGCTGACGGACTCGACCTCGCCCGCGTCGACCATCGCCGCGACGACGGGATCGACGGGCAGCCGCGCCCAGGTCTTGATGCCGAAGGCGGCGGCTTCTTCCTCCGCCTTGCTCGCGCCGAAGATCTCGTGCTCTTTGCCGCAGTCGGGGCACTTGTAATAGGACATGTTCTCCACCAGGCCGATCACGGGCTTGTGCAGCAAGCCCGCCATCTTGACGGCCTTGGCCACGATCATGCCGACGAGATCCTGCGGCGTGGTGACGACGACGACGCCGTCCACGGGCAGGGACTGGAACACCGTCAGCGGGACGTCGCCCGTGCCGGGAGGCATGTCGACGAACATATAGTCCACGTCCTGCCACAGCACGTCGGTCCAGAACTGCTGCACCGCGCCGGCGATGACGGGGCCGCGCCAGACGACGGGCTCGGTCTCGTCCTCGAGGATCAGGTTGATGGACATGATCTGCAGACCCGTGTGCGTAGACACCGGGAGAAGATACTCGCCGGTCCCGAAGGCGTGCTGTTTCACGCCGAAGGAGCGCGGGATCGAGGGGCCGGTAATGTCCGCGTCCAGCACGGCGGCGTTGTGGCCGCGGCGCTGCATCTCGCTGGCGAGCAGGGCCGTGACGAGGGACTTGCCCACGCCGCCCTTGCCGCTGACGACGGCGATGACCTTTTTGACCGAGGCTCCCTCATGCAGGCTTTTGCGGAAATCCGCCTGACGCTCGGCGCAGTTTTCCGAGCAGGTGGAGCAATCGTGCGTGCATTCACTCATACTGTCGTTGATTCCTTTCTTGAGAAGGTATTCATCTTGCCTTTGCTATTATACCCATCGGGAAGTCTTTGTCAAATCCCGAAGGAGGAACGCCGTTCTTTTTGCCGCGCGGCCTTGTCGCGGCCGATACTGCAGCCGGGGTTGGAAAGCAGGCAGTTATGCCCGCAGCCTCCGCAGTGCTCGCCGCGTTTGGACAGAAGCATCTGCTCGAAGGGCTTGATCCGTCCCATCCCCGTGCGCTGGACACAGTAGCCGCGTACGCGCAGCGCGTCGATGAGCGAGGCGATCATGCCCGGGTGGGAGATCAGGATGCAGTCCTCGCCCCTCTTCTCCAGCTCGTCGATCAGCGCGTCGGCGCGTTCCCGGCCCTCCCTGCGGTCCACGCCGAAGATACGGCGCAGCCGGAGAATAAAACGCCACAGCCGCCAAGGCCGCGCGCGGCCGCTTTCGTCTTTCGGGCGCGGCAGCTCGTCAAGCCTCTCCTCGATCTCTGTTTCCGCGCCGGCGACGGCCATTTCCGCCGTCTCGCGCGCGGAGAGCCGCGGGCTGCAGCAGACACGGCGTCCGTTTGCCGCGACGCGGCGCGGCGCGCCCTCCACGCCGCCGTCGAGCGCGCGCTCGCACAGGGCGTTGTATTCCGCCAGCGTGCAGCGTGCGGGCATATCGAGCTTCGCCTCGCCGCTGCAGATGATCCAGAAGCGCATCTCAGAATTCCAGTTTTTCCAGCTCGATCAGCGCGAGGATGTAGACCTTCAGCGCCTCGAGGAACCAGTCCTTGCAGGCCGCCTCGTCCACGCCGTGGATCGGCCCGGCGAAGGCGGGCGAGGGACGCTCGGGATGCTCGGGGCCGAAGGAGACCGCGTTGGGGAAATCGCGCGCGTAGGTCCCGCCGCCGATCGTGTAGGGCTTTGCGTTCTCGCCGGTGATCGCGTTGTAGGCGTCGATGCAGACCTGCACCTCCGGCTTGCCGAGCGGCATGTAGAAGGGCGGCGCGTCGTGATCGACCGTGACCTCCGCGAGGCCCTGCGCGCGCTCGCGCAGGATCGCGGCGATCTTTTCCCCGCTCATGTTCGTGGGATAGCGGCTGTCGACCGTCTGGAAGATGCGGCCGTCCTCCAGCCCGATCACGCCGCTGACGACGGTCAGCGGCTCAAAGAGGCCGTCGTCCGCCGCGAGGCCGCAGGCGCTGCCGTCGCTGGCGTGATGGACGCTCGCGAGGAAGCGCAGGAGCGCCTCTTCCTCTCCGCCGCAGACGCCGTTTGCCAGCAGATAGTCGATCAGCTCGCCGATGGCGTTGACCGTGCCCTGAGGCATCGAGGCGTGGCCGCCCACGCCCGTGGCCGTCAGCTTCCACAGCCCCTCGCCCGCGGCTTCGGCCGTGACGCGGCCCGCGCTCTCGAGACGCGCGGCCTTCACGGTCGCCTCGGCCTTGTCGGGGATGGCGTTGGCCGCGAAGCCGCCGCTGATCGCGACGATGTTTTCAACGGGGCTCTTTGCGAGGATGCGACCGTGATAGATGCCCTTCTCGCCGTTGCACAGCGGGAAGTTGGCGTCCGGGCTGAAGCAGAACAGCGGCGCGGGGAAGTTTTCGAGATAATACTCCACGTCCTTCATGCCGATCTCCTCGTTCACGCCGAGCAGGGCGCGCACGGGGTATTTCAGCGGGATCTTCCGCTCCTTGAGATATTTCAGCGCGTAGAGACACAGCACGCTCGGCCCTTTGTCGTCCATTACGCCGCGGCCGATGATCCAGCCCTCGCGCTCGCGCATGGCAAAGGGATCCGCGCTCCAGCCCTCGCCCACCGGGACGACGTCGAGATGTGTGATCGTGGCGAGATAGCGCTCGCAGCCGCGTCCGCCCTCGCCCAGCTGGGCGTAGCCGATCATGCCCTCGCAGTTCTCGGTCGAAAGGCCCATGCCGCGCGCGATGTCGAGCGCGGCCTCGAGCGCGGCGGCCGCGCCCTCGCCGAAGGGCTTGCCGGGCAGCGCCGGGGCGTTTTCGCTGTTGAAGGAGACGAGTCTGGCGATATCCGCGAAGATCGCCGTCTCGTTTTCGCTTACAAAGGCCTCGATGTCTCTGCGCAGTTCTTCGTTCATTACAATCTCCTTTCCATACAGGCTCCCCCCTTCGGGGGAGCTGTCGGCCGCAAGGCCGACTGAAGGGGTGCCGGTTCCCGGCACTGCTTCATGATACCATCAAGCCGCTGTCTTTGCAAGTGCGGGGGAAAGAAAAAAGGCACCCGTCGAGTGCCTTTCGGTTTTTCCGGTTTATTTCCCGTCCGCGGCCTTGAAGTCGGGCTCGGTGCCCTCGGACAGACGCTTGAGATTGGCGCGGTGCTGGAAGACCGCGAGCGCCGCGGCGTAGATCGCCAGCAGCAGCCGCGGCAGCGGCACGGCGAAGACAAACGAGAGGACCACGACGGCCACGGCCGCGCAAACCGAGCCGACGGAGGCCTTCTTCGAAAGGAAGGCGGCGATCAGAAATACGGCCACGATCCCGAGAAACACGCGCCAGTCGATCGCGAGGCCGATGGCCGCGCCGACGGAGATGCCCTTGCCGCCGCGGAAGCCGTAAAAGATCGGGAAGCAGTGTCCGGTCGTGCAGGCCATGCCGCCCGCCATCAGGCCCCAGTCGCCGCAGAGACGGTAGCCCACGAACATGACGATCACGGCCTTGAGGAAATCTCCCGCCAGTGTGGCAAAGCCGGCGAGCAGACCGAAGGTCCGGGCCATGTTGGTCGCCCCGGCGTTGCCGCTGCCCTTCTTGCGGACGTCGGTGCCCAGCATCCGCGAAAGGATGATCGAGATGCTCACCGAGCCGAGCAGATAGCCGCCGACGATGATAAAGATGTATTTCAAAACGTCCATCGGCAAAACCTTACTTTGTAAGTAGTATCGTTATTATACTTCCGCCGCGGTTTTATTTCAAGTTTTTGGAGCAATCGTTAAAAGATTGTCCATTTCTTCTTGACTTTTCCTCCCGTTTCCCTCACGATGAAGGCGAAGGGAGGGATCTCCATGGCAGAAAGGCGGCCAGAGGGCCCTGAACACATCGTCCACGGCTTCGACCCGGTGTGGGACGCGCGCTCGCGCGTGCTCGTGCTGGGCACGCTGCCCTCGGTAAAATCGCGGGAGCAGAACTTCTATTACGGTCATCCCCGCAACCGTTTCTGGAAACTGCTCGCGCTGCTCTTCGACGCGCCGGAGCCGCGGAGCATCGGGGAGAAAAAGGCCCTGCTGCTCGAAAACGGCGTCGCGCTGTGGGACGTGGTGCGGGAGTGCGACATCCGCCGCTCGTCCGACGCCTCGATCCGCAACGCCGTGCCGAACGACATCCGCCCGATCCTCGAGGGCGCGGACATCCGCGCGATCTGCGCCAACGGCGCGAAGGCCGCGGAGCTCTATGGCCGGCTGATCCTGCCTTTGACGGGGCGGGAGGCGATCCGTCTGCCCTCGACCAGCCCGGCCAACGCGGCCTGTTCGCTTGAGACGCTCGCCGAGGCCTGGCGCGTGCTGAGGGGCTGATTTTTTTCAAGAAATCGGCGCTTTGGTGATGGAAATTCTCCCCCGACTGTGTTATACTGTTTTTATGGCAGTCAATTTTTTCACAAGTCTAAAGGAAAGAGGTTATGGATATGGCACTTGATCTTACCAAATACGGCATCACCGGCGTAAAGGAGATCGTCTACAACCCCTCCTATGAGGAGCTGTTCAAGGAAGAGATGGCCGAGGGTCTCACGGGCTACGACGTCGGACAGCTCACCGAGCTTGACGCCGTCAACGTCATGACCGGCGTGTACACCGGCCGCTCGCCCAAGGACAAGTACATCGTCATGGACGAGAACTCCAAGGACACCGTCTGGTGGACGACCCCCGAGTACAAGAACGACAACCACCCCATGAGCGAGGAAGTCTGGGCGACCGTCAAGGACATCGCCGTGAAGGAGCTGTGCGGCAAGCGTCTGTTCGTCGTCGACGCCTACTGCGGCGCCAACGCCGACACCCGCATGGCCATCCGCTTCATCATGGAGGTCGCCTGGCAGGCCCACTTCGTGCGCAATATGTTCATCAAGCCCACGGAGGAGGAGCTCAAATCCTTCGAGCCCGACTTCGTGGTCTACACCGCCTCCAAGGCCAAGGTCGAAAACTACAAGGAGCTGGGTCTCAACTCCGAGACCTGCGTGGCCTTCAACATCTCCAGCCGCGAGCAGGTCATCATCAACACCTGGTACGGCGGCGAGATGAAGAAGGGCATGTTCTCGATGATGAACTACTATCTCCCGCTCAAGGGCATCGCCGCGATGCACTGCTCGGCCAACACCGACATGAACGGCGAGAACACCGCGATCTTCTTCGGTCTGTCCGGCACGGGCAAGACCACCCTGTCCACCGACCCGAAGCGTCTGCTCATCGGCGACGACGAGCACGGCTGGGACGACGAGGGCGTGTTCAACTTCGAGGGCGGCTGCTACGCCAAGGTCATCAACCTCGACAAGGACTCCGAGCCCGACATCTACAACGCCATCCGCCGCGACGCCCTGCTGGAGAACGTCACGGTCGACGCGGAGGGCAAGATCGACTTTGCCGACAAGAGCGTGACCGAAAACACCCGCGTGAGCTATCCGATCGAGCATATCGAGAAGATCGTCAAGCGCGTGCGCCCGATCTCCTCCGGCCCCGCGGCCAAGAACGTGATCTTCCTCTCGGCCGACGCCTTCGGCGTGCTGCCTCCCGTCTCGATCCTGACGCCGGAGCAGACCCAGTATTACTTCCTCTCCGGCTTCACCGCCAAGCTCGCGGGCACCGAGCGCGGCATCACCGAGCCCACGCCCACCTTCTCCGCCTGCTTCGGCCAGGCCTTCCTCGAGCTGCATCCCACCAAGTACGCCGAGGAGCTGGTCAAGCGCATGGAGATGAGCGGCGCGAAGGCCTACCTCGTCAACACCGGCTGGAACGGCAGCGGCAAGCGCATCTCGATCAAGGACACCCGCGGCATCATCGACGCGATCCTCGACGGCGCGATCAATTCCGCTCCGACCAAGAAGATCCCCTACTTTGACTTCGAAGTGCCGACCGAGCTGCCCGGCGTCGATCCGAAGATCCTCGACCCGCGCGACACCTACGCCGATCCCTCCGTCTGGGAGGAGAAGGCCAGGGATCTCGCCGGCCGCTTCATCAAGAACTTCTCGAAGTACGAGAACAACGCGGCGGGCAAGGCCCTCGTGGCCGCCGGCCCCAAGCTCTGAGCGTATCCTAATACGAAAAAACTCCCGCAGGCACAGCCTGCGGGAGTTTTTTCATCTTTACCATATGAATGGGATCAGGCGGTATTTGACCCGCTCCGTGTATTCTTCATAGCCCGGCAGCTCCTTTTTCAGCAGCTTCTCCTCGTTCCGGATGCGCTTGGCGATCAGCGGCAGATAGCAGAGCATCACCAGAAAGGACAGCGGCGAGTTCAGGACGAGCGGCATCGACAGGAACAGCAGCACCGAGGCGCTGTACATCGGATGGCGCACCACGCCGTAGAGACCGTGGTCGACGACGCACTGCCCCTCCTGCACCTCCACCGTGCGGGAGAGCCAGGCGTTCTCGCGCAGCACCTCGCCCCACATGAGATAGGCCAGCAGAAACAGCACGGAAGCGGTCCAGACGGCCCAGTCCGGCAGCCGCAGCCAGCCGAAGCGGAAGTTCAGTCCCGCCAGCACAAAGGCGGCGATGAACATCAGGCCGCTGCCCCAGACGACCTCCTTCTGCTCGCCCTGCTTCTCCTTGGCGTTGAGCCGTTTTTCCAGCAGCGCCGGGTCGCGCAGCATCATCACGATCCCCGCGCCGAGCATCGGGATGAACAGCAGCGCCATCAGCAGCCAGCCGTTGGGAAAGCGCAGCGTCCCCGCGGGCAGAAAGATCAGCAGGCCGAGCAGCACGACGCCCGCGAGATACTTGACGATCGCCTGGACAAAGAGTTTTTTCGTCATCGTTTCCACTCCCTTTTATTCGACCGATTTGAGCGATTCGGCCATGTCGACGGCCGCAAGATGGCGGTGCATCGCCGCGTTCGTCAAAAGCGTGAAGATCATCGTGACCGCGAAGGCAAGGCAATAGCTCAGCGCGGTGATGCGCACGTCGAAGCTCATGTAATCCACCACGAGCGCGCGGATGATGATATAGTGCAGGCCCTTGCCGAGGAACAGCCCGAAAAACGCGCCGAGCACCGCGAGCAGCACGTTTTCGCGCAGGACGTAGGCCGCCGTTTCCTTTCGGTAGAAGCCCAGGACCTTGACGGTGGCGATCTCGCGCACGCGCTCCATGATGTTGATGTTCGTCAGGTTATAGAGCGTGATGAAGGCCAGCGCGCCCGAGCAGACCACGACGAGCGCGATCAGCAGGTCCATGCTGCGCATGGAGTCCTCCATCAGCTCGCGCTCCTGCCGCGTCAGGCTGACGTAGCTCACGCCCTCTTCGGAGCGCAGCGCGGCGCCGAGCGAAGCGGGGTCCTCCCCTTCTCCGCAGCGCAGCAGCGCGGCGTTGGCCCGCGCGGCGGGAAGATCGTCGAGATCGGCGAAGACATAGTGGCGCAGATAGTTCTCGCACACGCCCGCGACGCGCAGCGTCAGCTCCCCGCCGCCGTCCGTCGTCAGCGTGAAGCTGTCGCCGACGCGCAGCGACAGCGTCTCGGCGATCTTTTTGGTCACGACCGCCTCGCCCTTCCCGGGGAAGGGCAGCTCGCCGTTTGCGTCGTGCAGGCTGATCAGGCCCTCGAGCGAGCCGGGCGCGGCGGCGATCATGCGGGTGCTCTTCTCCTTGCCCGCGAAGGCGAGCGTCACGCTCTCCTGGCGCGTCAGCGCGAAGTCGGCGCAGTCCTCCGCCCAGAGCGAGGCGGCCTCCTCGTCCGAGGCGAATTTTTCCTCGTCGAGGTCGACCTCGAGATCGTAGAGCATGATCTCCTCGTACTGGTAGCTGCTGATCCGCGCGATGGAGTCGCGCGCGCCGAGGCCGGCGACCAGCAGCGCCGTACAGCCGCCGATGCCGAGCAGCAGCATCAGCACGCGCGCCGGGAAGCGGAAGGCGTTGCGCAGGCTGAGCCTGGTCAGGAAGGGCAGGCGCTTCCACAGCGGCGTGATCCTCTCGAGCAGGATGCGGCGGCCCTTTTTCGGCGCCTTGGGGCGGATCAGCTCCGCGGGGACCTCGCGCAGCTCGCGCCGGCAGACCAGATACGTCACCAGCAGCGAGCCCGGCACCGTCACCAGCAGGCACAGCGCGTACATCAGAGGGCTGAAATAGAATTCCAGTTTTGCGTAATCGTAAATGATCCCGTAGGAGAACCACACGAGATACGGGATCAGCAGCGTGCCGAGGAAATAGCCCAGCATGCAGCCGAGCAGCGCCGCGGAGCCGGCGTAGAGCAGATACTTGCTCATCGTCACGGCCGTGGAGTAGCCCATGGCCTTCATCGTGCCAATGACGGTGCGCTCCTCGCCCACCATGCGCGTCATCGTCGTGATGCACACCAGCGCCGCGACCATCACAAAGAAGATCGGGAAGACGTCGGAGAGCGCGTCGATGATGCGGATATCGCTGTCGAAGGTCAGGTAGCCCGGGTTGCTCTCACGGTCGAGGGTGTAGAGCTCGAAACTGAGCTTTTCATCCGCCTCCTTCGCCGCGTCGGCAAGTTCGCTCTCGGCGTCGGCGAGCTTTTGTTCGGCCTCGGCGAAGCCCTCTTCGGCCTCGCGCACGCCGTTTTCATACTCCGCGCGCCCCTCCTCGAGACGGATCGCGGCCTCGTCCAGCTTTCGCTGCACGTCCTCGAGCTCCTGCAGGTGCTTGGGGTAGGCCGCCTCGGCGGCGTTGATCTGCCTCTCGGCGGCGTCGAGCTGCGCGTAGCCGTCCTTCAGCGCGGTCTCGCCGCTCTGAAGCTCGGCGCGGCCGGCCGCAAGCTGCTCTCTCCCGGCGGCGATCTCGGCCTCCTGCGGGGCGAATTCCGCCTCCGCGGCGGCGTAGCCCTGCCGCGCCTCGGCGAGCGCGGCGTTTTTCTCCCGAAGCCTCGCCTCCAGCGCGGGGATCAGCAGCTCGCCGCCCGGCGCGTTCTGCGCGGCGGATATGGAATTCTGCAGCAAGGCGATCTCTCCGCCGAGGGAGGCGATCTGCTCGGCATAGGGCGCCAGCGCGGCGGCCTTGTAGGCATCCAGCGCGATCGCGCCCATCTCCAGTTCCTCTTCCGAGGCCTCCAGCTGCGCGCGGCCGGCCTCCAGCTCGGCCTGCTTCTGGTCGAGCAGCGCGCGGTTCTCCTCGATCTGCCGCCGCGCGGCGGGGAGCTGCGCCATGCCGTCGTCGAGCTTTTTGCGGCCGTCGTCGAGCTCCTGCTGTCCCTGTGCGAGCTCTTTTTCACCGTCCTCGAGCTCCTTGCGCGCCGCGGCGAGCTTTTCTTCCGTCTCCGCGCGCTTGTCCCGGTATTCCTGCCAGGCCTCGTCCAGCTCGCGCCGGCCGTCGGCAAGCTTCTCGTCCGCTTCGGCGCGCAGCTCGTGCAGGCGCGCCGTGCCGAGACTGTTCCCCAGCGCCCTGACGCGCCCCTCGACGTTCGTGCGCGCGTCGTCGTATTCCTCGGAATAGATCCCGCCCGGCAGGTCGCAGAAGAGCAGCAGCTCGTGATAGGCCTCGCTGTCGAAGGCCTGCGGAACGAGCAGCACGAAGCCCTCGATCCGGCCCGAGCCGAGCGTGGTGTCGCCGCGATCGGAGCTGATATAGCGGGGCGAACGGGCCAGGCCCACGATCGTAAAGCTGCCGCGCGTGAAAAGCGCGCGCGTGTCGGCGTCGTTTTCCTCTCCGAGCGAGATCGTCGTGCCGACGTCGGCCGCGGAAAAGATGCGGTTGTCGCCCAGGCACTCCCCCGTGCCGCGGGGCATGCGTCCCGCCGTCAGCTCGGGGACGTCGACGCGCTCGGTGATGCTCATGAAGCGGCAGACCGTCCGCGCCCCGCCGTGCTCGACGTAGGCGTCGGCGAAAAAAGCGCCCTCCGCCGCGGCGATGCCGTCCGCCTTCTCAAAGGCAGCGCGGTCGCCCTCGGCAAAGCCGAGGGTGGAGAGCAGTTGAAAATCATGGAAATGCTGCTGGTGCCAATAGTCGTCGGCCGTGCGGCGCATCGCGGGGAAGGAGCTTTTCAGCCCTGCGAAAAAGCCGACGCCGAGGGCGACGATCCCGAGGATGGCGAGATAGCGGCCCAGACTGTGCCGGATGCTCCGCAGCAGCATTTTGAGAGTGCAGCGGTTCATCGTCTCACCATTCCAGTTCCTCCACCGGCGTCACGTTCTCCCGCCGCTCCTCGGAGAGGATGCTGCCGTTTTTCACGCGGATGACACGGTCGGCCATGGCGCACAGCGCCTTGTTGTGCGTGATGATGACGACGGTCATGCCCGTCTCGCGGCAGCTGTCCTGCAGCAGCTTCAAAATGGCCTTGCCCGTCTGATAGTCCAGCGCGCCCGTCGGCTCGTCGCACAGGAGCAGCTTGGGCCGCTTGGCCAGCGCGCGGGCGATCGCCACGCGCTGCTGCTCGCCGCCGGAGAGCTGAGAGGGAAAGTTCTGCGCGCGCTCGCGCAGCCCCACCTGCGTGAGCACCTCCGCCGCGTCCGCGCTCTCGCGGCCGAGGCGCGCGGCAAGCTCGACGTTCTCAAGCGCCGTCAGGTTGGGGATGAGGTTGTAAAACTGGAACACAAAGCCCACGTCGCAGCGGCGGTACGTCGTCAGGCGGCCCTCGTCGAAGGCGGAGATCTCCTCGCCGTCGACGGTGATCCGGCCCTCGGTGAGACCGTCCATGCCGCCGAGGATGTTCAGCAGCGTGGTCTTGCCCGCGCCGGATTCGCCCACGATGACGCAGATCTCTCCGCGCGCGACGGAAAAGCTGACGTCGTGCAGCGCGGTCAGCTCCACCTCGCCGGTGTGATAGACCTTTTTCACGTTTTCAAAACGGATGAAATCCTCGCTCATGGGGCTTCTCCTCTCTTTGGGGCATTATGCCGCGGGACGGAAATCGTGTCCGGCGTAATAATCCTGCGCCCAGCGCAGCAGGATCTCCGCGGCCTGGCCGCGCAGCTCCGGCGTCTCGGCGCCGAGCAGCACGAGCACGATGTTATGCGTCTCGCCGCCGCGGGTGACGGGCAGGGAGACCGCGATGCAGTAGCCCGCGCGGTTGGTGCTGCCGGTCTTGAGACCGTTGACGCCGGAGAGATTGTACACCAGCGTGTTCGTGTTGGAGGTTGAGTATTTCAGCGTCTTCATCGAGGCATACTGCCGCGCGGTGATCGCCGTGATCTGTCCCTGGTTCTTCAGCAGATAGGCGCAGAGCCGGAACATGTCCAGCGCGCACATCTTGTTCTGCAGCTTGGCCGTGACGTGTATAGCCCGAGCTCCTGCGCGCGCGCGTTCATCCGCTCGACGAAGGCCTCGGTCGAGCCCGCCGTGTGCGCGGCGAGCGAGGCGGCCGCCTCGTTGCTGGAGGCGAGGAGCATCGCCTCGATCAGCTCCTGCATCGGGACGCTGCTGCCGGCGGTCATGGCGATCATGCCGTCGGCGCTTCGGGAGATAAGCTCGGATTCGGCGGTGATCGTCACCTCGTCGGAGAAGCTGATCTCGCCGCGTTCGGCGGCCTCGCACAGCAGCAAATAGCTCATCAGCTTGCTCAGGCTCGCGATCGGGAGATGGCGGCGGCTGTCGCGGGAAAAGAGGATCTCGCCCGTGTCCGCGTCGCCGAGGATCACGGCTGAGATCGAACAGCAGCTGGACGTCCGTCAGGCTCAGATACAGGTCCTTGCTGCTGTCGCGGCGGAAGGAATAATAACGCCGTTCGCCGCCATTGACGAAGAGGCGGCTGCGCGTAAAATCGAGATAGACCGCGCCGCCGCGGCCGCGCACGATAACGTCGGTCTCGGCCGGGCCGGCCGGGCGGCCGGTGGCGACGGAAAAGGAATCGTCCGTCTTGTTATAGGCAAAGAGAAACTGCTTCGCCGTGCCGTTCAGCGCCTGTGACAGGTCGGAGAGCGAGAGGTAGAGGTTCCCCGGATAGGTCTCCTCATAGGCGCGCACGCTGCGCTCCCCCGCCCCCTCCACATAGACGCTGAGATAAAAGGGCGCCGGCTCGGCGGCAAAGGCCGCGCCGGAGAGCGACAGCAGCGCGCACAGGCAAAGCAGGAGAGCAAGCAGTCTTCGTATCGTCTTCATGCTTTCCCCTCTCTTTCTTTCAAAGGATATACTTCTACAGGATACAGTATAAACGCTTCGGGCGGATTTCGCAAGTCGGGGCAGAAAAAGGAAACGCCCGGCTCTTTCGAGCCGGGCGGCGCGGTCATTCCGTTCGTTTTTTTCCCGCGGCGGGGAGCTGGACGAGCAGGATCGCGGCAAACATCAGCGCGCAGCCGAGGATCTCCCGCCCGCTCATGCGCTCGGAGAGCAGCAGCGCGCCGGCGAGCACGGCGAACACGGACTCGAGACTCATCAGCAGCGAGGCCACCGCCGGATCGGTATGGCGCTGGGCGATCATCTGCAGCGTGTAGCCGAGACCGCCCGAAACGAGCCCGCAGTACAGGATGGGCCAGAGCGCCGAGAGGAGCTTCGCCCATGTGGGCTGCTCGAAAAAGGCGGCGGCGAGCGCGGCGATCAGCGCGGCCGCGGCGAACTGGATCGCCGAGAGCGCCAGCGGATCGACGCGCGGCGCGAAATGGCCGCAGCAGAGGATATGCCCGGCGAAGAGCAGCGCGCAGACGCACACCAGCGCGTCGCCGCGCGCGAGGGAAAAGCCCTCCGTGACGCAAAGCAGATACAGCCCCGCGACGCCGAGCGCGACCGCGCCCCAGACAAGCGCGCCGTGCCGTTTTCGGAAAAGCAGCAGCTCCAGGATTGGGACGAGCAGCATATACATCGCCGTGATGAAGCCCGCCTTCCCCGCCGTCGTATAGAAGACGCCCGCTTGCTGAAAGAGGCTGGCCGCGCCGAGGAACACTCCGCAGCAGAGCCCGCCGAGCAGCGTCGCGCGCCGTTTTTCACGTCTCTGCTCCGGATCGGAGCTCTCCCGCCCCGCGCGGCAGCGGCTTAAAAAGAAAGCGGGGATCCCGACGGCGGCCGCGGAGAGCGCCATGCGCGCGGCGACGAAGGAAAAGGGCTCGATCGCGCCCCGGCCCGCGCGCTGAAAGGCGAAGGCCGTGCCCCAGATCATCGCCGTAAAAAGCAGGAGCAGACTGCCGAGCATTTTTTTGTTTTTCATCTCTCCCGCCTCCTTCCTCCGTGGATCCGGCGGCTACTTCTCCGCGAAAAAGTCCCGTTTGTTGAAGCCCGCCGTCATAAAGCGCCACGCGGCCTTTCCTGTCGTGAGCCACTCGATGTGCGCGTTGTTCTTCGTGTTCGCGAGCATGCCCTTGACCAGATGCGCGGCCACGACGTCGGGATAGTCGCCGAGGATGTTGTAGACCTTCTTCGTCTTCTCCGGCAGGGAGATGCTCTCCTTGCCGTCCAGGGCCTTGACGGTGAAATCTGTGATCATGATGCCCGGAGAGAGGCGCCCGGCCCTGACCTTGCTGCCGCGCTCGGCGAGCTCTTTGGCAAAAGCCTGCGTGAAGTGCGTCACGGCGCGCTTGGAGGTGCCGTAGAGGTTGAGCCCCAGCATCATCGCGTCGTTGCTGCCGTAGCCCTCGATGTTGTAGATAAAGCCGCCCTCCGGCTGCTTTTCCATCTGCAGGGCCGCGGCGCGGCTGCCGAGGATCGCGCCGCGCAGGTCGATGTCGAGCACCGCGTCGATCTCCTCCTCGCTGAGCTCCCAGACCGCCTTCATGGGCTGGTTGACGCCGGCGTTGTTGATCCAGATATCGATATGGCCGAAGCGCTCCGCCGCAAAGGCCGCGAGCGCGAGCAGGTCCCCGCCCGAGGCGACGCTGCCGGAAAAGCCCTCGGCCGCGCCCGCGCCGGGAAGCCCGAGCAGCTCCTCCTTCGCCTTGTCGAGCCGCTGGGGATTCACGCCGTTGATGACGAGGTTCCAGCCGTTCTGCCGGAAGAGCTTGGCCATCTCGAAGCCGAGGCCGCGGGTAGAGCCTGTGATGACGACTGTTTTCATGTTCCTGTCCCTCCGAAATCCTGTGTTTATTATAGTTTATCACGAAGAGAGCTTTCCTACAAGCGCATAAAAGCAGCGCGCCCCGGAAGGGGCGCGCTTGCGTTTATTCGCTTTTCTTTTCGGGCTTCATCATCATTGCCCGCAGCACCAGACCCGCGCCGACGGCGGCGGGGACGAGCATCAGGAACAGATCGAGCACCGAGCCATGGTAATACAGCTCCGTACCGAGCACGATGGACAGCACGATCATCGCGATGAGGATCGGCAGAAGGATCTTCGTGATCTTGTGCTTCGTCGCGAAAAGGAACACGATATCAAAAAGCGTGAGCGCAATGAGGATGCCTCCCGTGGAGACGCGGTTCCCGATCCTGTAAAAGCCCCAGGAATAGATCCTGGTGGACTTGAAGAACATGAACACGCCGAAGGCGATCAGGATCGCGCCGATCAGCAGCAGCTTGTCTTTCTTGTTCAATTCGCTCGCTCCTT
>ONQJ01000010.1 GCA_900319935.1 uncultured Eubacteriales bacterium
GGCGAGGTCGTCTCCGTCGAGAGCGGCGAGCACACCGTCGCCGACGTGATCGCCGTCGTGCGCGACGCGAAGGGCGCCGAGCACAAGGTGCAGATGATGCAGCGCTGGCCCGTGCGTATCGCCCGCCCCTATACCCGCAAGTACGTGCCGAGCCGCCCGATGAACAGCGGCCAGCGTATCATCGACACGCTCTTCCCGATCGCCAAGGGCGGCACCGCCGCCGTCCCCGGTCCCTTCGGTTCCGGCAAGACCGTCGTGCAGCACCAGCTGGCGAAGTGGTCCGACGTGGACATCGTCATCTACATCGGCTGCGGCGAACGCGGCAACGAGATGACCGACGTTCTCATGGAGTTCCCCGAGCTGAAAGACCCGCGAAACGGCGAGCCGCTGATGAAGCGCACGGTGCTGATCGCCAACACCTCCGACATGCCCGTCGCGGCGCGCGAGGCTTCGATCTACACCGGCATCACGATCGCGGAGTATTTCCGTGACATGGGCTACGACGTGGCCGTCCTGGCCGACTCCACCTCCCGCTGGGCCGAGGCTCTGCGTGAGATGTCCGGCCGACTCGAGGAGATGCCCGGCGAAGAAGGCTACCCCGCCTACCTGGCCTCCCGTCTGGCGCAGTTCTACGAGCGCGCCGGCGTGGTCGAGTGTCTCGGCAGCGACGACCGTCAGGGCTCCGTCACCGCCATCGGTGCCGTGTCTCCTCCGGGCGGCGACATCTCCGAGCCCGTCTCGCAGGCCACGATGCGTATCGTCAAGGTCTTCTGGGCGCTGGACTCCTCGCTGGCCTATGCCCGTCACTTCCCCGCCATCAACTGGCTGACCTCGTATTCGCTGTATCTCGACACGCTCGCGCCGTGGTACACCGAGAGCTTCGGCGAGGGCTACATGCGCAACCGCGAGCGCGCGATGCACATCCTGCAGGAGGAAAGCGAGCTGCAGGAGATCGTCCGTCTGGTCGGTCAGGACGCGCTGAGCCCGAACGACCGTCTGACGATGGAGACGGCCAAGATGATCCGCGAGGACTTCCTGCAGCAGAACGCCTTCGTGGACGAGGACGCCTATTCCTCCTACAAAAAGCAGTTCCGTCTGCTGGACATCGTGCTGCACTACGACAGCCTCTGCCGCGAGGCGCTGGGCAAGGGTGCGAATATGAACGGACTCTTCGCGATCGACGCGCGCGAGAAGATCGGCCGCGCCAAGATGGCCGATCCCAAGGCCTTTGAAGAGGTCTACGACGCGATCGACGCGCAGATGAAACAGGAGATCGAAGCGGTGATCGCGGGAGGTGAGGACGCATGATCAAGGAATATAAGACCATCAAAGAGATCGCCAGCCCTCTGATGATCGTAGATGGCGTCGAGGGCGTCACCTACGACGAGCTGGGCGAGCTTGAACTTCCCAACGGTCAGGTCCGCCGCTGCAAGGTGCTGGAGGTCGAGGGGAACAAGGCCGTCGTCCAGCTCTTTGAGAGCGCGCAGGGCATCAACCTGGCCCAGACCAAGGTCCGCTTCCTCGGACATCCGCAGCAGCTCGCCGTCAGCGAGGACATGCTCGGCCGCGTCTTCAACGGCATGGGCCTGCCCATCGACGGCGGCCCGGAGATCCTGCCGGACGCGTACATGGACATCAACGGTCTGCCGATGAACCCGGCGGCCCGCGCCTACCCCGCCGAATTCATCCAGACCGGCGTCTCCACGATCGACGGTCTGAACACCCTGGTCCGCGGCCAGAAGCTGCCGATCTTCTCCGGCTCGGGCCTTCCCCACGCCGCGCTGGCCGCGCAGATCGCGCGCCAGGCCCGCGTCCTGGGCGACGACGAGACCTTCGCCGTCGTGTTCGCCGCCATCGGCATCACCTTTGAGGAGTCCGAGTACTTCATCAACGACTTCCGGCGCACCGGCGCCATCGACCGCACGGTCGTGTTCTCCAACCTCGCCAACGACCCGGCCGTCGAGCGTATCGCCACCCCGCGTATGGCGCTGACCGCCGCCGAGTATCTGGCCTTTGAGAAGGACATGCAGGTGCTGGTCATCCTCACGGACATCACGAACTACGCCGAGGCGCTGCGCGAGGTCTCCGCGGCCAAGAAGGAAGTCCCCGGCCGCCGCGGCTATCCCGGCTATCTCTACACCGACCTGGCCACGATGTACGAGCGCGCCGGCCGCCGTCAGGGCAAGAAGGGCTCGATCACGATGATCCCGATCCTGACCATGCCCGAGGACGACAAGACCCATCCGATCCCCGACCTGACCGGCTACATCACCGAGGGCCAGATCATCCTCTCGCGCGATCTGCACCGCAAGGGCATCGTCCCGCCCGTGGACGTGCTGCCTTCTCTGAGCCGTCTGAAGGACAAGGGCATCGGCGTCGGCAAGACCCGCGAGGATCACGCCGGCACGATGAACCAGCTCTTCGCCGCCTACTCCCGCGGCAAGGACGCCAAGGAGCTGATGACGATCCTCGGCGAGGCCGCGCTGAGCGAGGACGACAAGCTCTTCGCCAAATTCGCCGACGAGTTCGAGCGTCAGTACGTCTCCCAGGGCAACACGACCAACCGCAGCATCACCGAGACGCTGGATCTCGGCTGGCAGCTGCTGAAGATCCTCCCGCGGCGCGAGCTCAAGCGTATCAAGCCCGAGATGATCGAGAAGTACATGCCGAAAGACTGAGCCGTCTTTTGAAGAATTCATAGGAGGTGATGTTTTTTGGCAGGTACCGCCGTAACCCCGACCCGTATGGTGCTCAATCAGCTCAAGGGCAGATTGAAGACCGCGCGGCGCGGGCACAAGCTCTTGAAGGATAAGCGCGACGAGCTGATGCGTCAGTTCATGGACGTGGTGAAGCAGAACAAGCAGCTGCGTCTCCGCGTCGAGGAAGGGCTGACGAAGGCCTTTGCCTCGCTGCAGGTGGCAAGCTCGATCATGTCGCCCGAGATGCTGGAGCAGGCGCTGCTCTATCCGCGCCAGAGCGTCGAGCTCGGCATGGATTTCCGGAACATCATGAGCGTGAACGTGCCTCTGTACAGCTTCACGACGAAGAACAACGACCCCTCCGAGATCTACCCCTACGGCTTCGCGCAGACCTCCGGCGAGCTGGACGACGCGCTGGACAAGCTGGCCCGGGTGTTTGAGGATATGCTGGAGCTGGCGCAGGTCGAGAAGACCATGCAGCTCCTCGCCGAGGAGATCGAGAAGACGCGCCGCCGCGTCAACGCGCTGGAATACGTCATGATCCCCGAGCTCGAGGGCAACATCAAGTATATCTCCATGAAGCTGGAGGAGAACGAGAACTCCACGAAGGTCCGTCTGCTCAAGGTCAAGGAGATGGTGCTTCAGGACGCGCATCATTATCAGCAGTAAGTGCTTTTCAAAGGAAAACTCCCCGTCGAAAGGCGGGGAGTTTTATTGTGCGTCTGACTTTCTGTAAAAAATAAAAATATTTTTGTAATATATACTTGACATATCGGAAAGTCTGTGCTACATTATGTCCAGAGGTGAGGAACATGGCAAAAAACCTGAAATTAAAAGCCGCCCGCGCCGGGCGCGATCTGTCGCAGCAGGAACTGGCCGAACTGGTCGGCGTCTCGCGCCAGACGATCAACGCCATCGAGAAGGGCGAATACAATCCGACGATCAAGCTCTGCCGCGCGATCTGCCGTGCGCTGGGCACGACCTTAAACGATCTGTTCTGGGAGGAGAATGAGGAATGAAAAACGTCAAAAGCAATCTGGATGAAATGCAGGAAGCAAAGCTTCTGCAAATCGAGCACAAGGGCTGCTGGCTCGCCTTCTGGGGGCTGCTGGCTGCGATGATCGTTGAACTCTTCGTCTTCGGCGTGGAGAACATGCGCTATTTCATCGGCGAGTGGATCGTCTTCATGGTCTTGTGCATCTATATGACCGATGCCTGTCTGCGAAACGGGATCTGGGATCGCCGCCTCAAGGCTGACCGCAAAACCAATCTGACGATCAGTTTGATCGCCGGCGCAGCCGCGGGCCTGATTTTCGCAGCGGTCTCTCTCGTTCGCTACCACAGTGTCCCCGGTGCGATCGCCTCTTTCGCGCTGCTCTTCGTCTTCGTAGGGATCTGCTGTTTTCTCGCGCTCTCCCTCACGGCCAGGGAATACCGGAAAAAGCTCGCCCAGCTTGAGAACGACGGGGAAGAGGATGCCTGATCCGCGCATAAAACCGGATAACAAAAGGGAGCAGCCGGGCTGCTCCCTTTCGCTATATGGATGAGGACAAAATGAAAAAGATGAGGCATCTCTGATGGTATTTCTATCTTATGTAAAATATGTTACGTAAACAAGACCGAAATTGTTTCAAAAATGTAAAATCGTTTCTCAGTCCAGCGTGAGATCCCAGACCGTACCGGGAGGCAGCGGCGTGTCGGAGACGACGTACGACTCGCCGCCCTGCGCGGCGGGCGTGTAAAACACAGCCTCGCGGCAGCCGAGATAGGCCGCGGCGGAAGCGGCGGTATCGGCCGGAACGCCTTGCGCGCAAAGGATCTCGGGGATGATGAGCCGCTCGCCGTCGCGGCAGGCGGCAAAGACGCCGTCGCTCGAGGCGAACAGGCCGCCGTCATAGCTCTCGCACAGCGCGCGCTGCAGCTCCATCATCGGGGTGGAGAGGTGGACATGCGCTCTGCCGCGCAGCAGGTTTTCGCGCCAGAGCATGTATTCCGTCCCGGTCAGCTTCATTATGTCAACCACATTGTCCGCCGGGACCGCGCTTTTCTCTCTCCGCAGCGCGTACTTTGTGCCGATCTGTTTTTCGTACCAGGCGTAGAGCCTTTCCTCCGCGGGCAGGGTGGCGACGATGACGGCCTCGCGCTCGCGGCAGATCGCTGCGGCGGCCTTCGTCAGTTCTCCGCCGAGACCCTGTCCTCTGGCGTTCTCATCCACGGCCACGGCGTAGACGTAGCCCAGGTGCGGGCTTTCCTTTCCCGCCAGCAGCTCATAGCCCGTCATCGCATAGGCCGAGCCGAGCAGCGCGCCCTTCCCGTCCACCGCGACGGCCGCGCCGCCGACGTCCGGAAGCAGCGTGAAAACGGCGTCGAGATAGGCCTCCCGCTCGTCGAACACGCGCTTCCACAGCGCGCGCATGGCCGGGATATCGTCCTTCTGATAGTGCCGGATCTTCATTCCCCGATCCACCTCGCCGTATATTTTTTCAGCAGATACGCGGGCTTGTAGCTCTCCTTCGAGCGGCGCAGCGCCTCGATGCCCATGTCGTCCTCGCGGTTGATATAGCGCAGCTTCGGGTATTTCGCCGTCAGCATGCGCGTGAGCTCGCGGCAGGTCATCGGGTAGGCGCCGTTGAGTCCGCCCTCGGCCTTTTCAAAGTGGACGTCGAAGGTGTCCTCGCAGCAGAGCTCGCCGAGCGTGAAGCCGACGATCCTGTCGTTCGCGTACAGCACGCCTCCCTCGAGCCCCAGTTTTTCAAAGGCGGCGAAGGCGCGCACGATCGCCGTGTGCTCATAGACGATGCTTCGAAACAGTCTGTCGGCGTTCTCCTCCGTCCAGACGTCCAGCATATCCAGACACCCCGGGATCAGCTCGCGCGTGAGCGGCACGAAGCGCCAGTCGTTTTCCGCCTCGAAGCGGTTGCAGTGGTTTTTCTTGCCGTGCAGGGCCTTTCCCGCGTAGGTCGCGAGCCTTTCCGCCTCATAGAGGTAATCGGCGTTGTCCACGTCCTCGGTGAAGGAAAAACGGCCGGGATACTCGCTCTCAAGCAGGGCGCGGTGTTCTTCGGTGATGCCGCGCAGGCAAAAAGGCTCATAGCCCTTCGCGGCCGCGAATTCCCGCAGGGTCTCGATCGCGGGGCGCAGCGGCCCCGAACCGATCGGGAAAACGAAGGTGGGCCGGCCCTCGTAACGCAGCTTGGTCAGCATCCTGTCGCCCGCGCGGGCGATCAGCTGGCGGTAGCGGCTGTCCCAGATGTATATGTTGCCGAAGTTATAGTCCGCGCTCCGGCTTCCCTCGGTGCGGACGATCTCGTCCACCCAGGGCTTGTCGCAGAGTGTGACGGTTTTGAATTCTATCATGGAGTTCTCTTATCCTTCGTAAAGGGCGGTGTCCCGGCGCAGGACGCGGCGCAGCTCGCGCAGGTCCGCAAAGGTCTCGGGGCGTTTGGATACGTCGCGCAGCAGAGCTGAGGGATGGTAGATCGCCATCGTTTTGATCCCGTTGACGTCAAACCACTGGCCGTGCTCGCGCGTGATGCGGAAATCTTTTTTGATCAGCTCGCCCGCGGCGATGCGTCCGAGGCAGACGATGATCTTCGGACGGACGAGGGCGATCTGCTCGTCCAGCCAGTGACGGCAGGCGGCCATTTCCTCCTGGGCCGGGTCCCGGTTCATCGGCGGGCGGCATTTGACGGTGTTGGCGATATAGATGCGTGTTCGGTCCAGACCGATCATCTCCAGCATGTCGTCGAGCAGCTTGCCGGCCGGGCCGACGAAGGGCTCGCCCTGCAGGTCTTCCTGCTCGCCGGGACCTTCGCCGATGAGCATCAGCTCGCTCGGAGCCCTGCCCACGCCGAAGACCAGCTTCGTCCTCGTCGCGCCGAGCGGGCAGCTCCCGCAGAGCGCGCAGCGCGCCTCCAGCTTTTTCATTTCTTCGCTCACGTCAGCTCTCCTCCGTGCCGCGTACCAGCTGCAGCAGCAGCTCGCGGCGGTTGTTCTCGGGATAGTCCATCACATATTCCAGCAGGAAGTTCAGCATTTCGCCGAGCTCCTTCCCGCGCAGGCCCATTTCCACCAGATCGTCTCCCGTGACGGCGAGATGCCGCACGGAGAAGCACTCGCCGCTTTTCAATACGGCGCGCAGGGCGTCGTAGCAGCGGCGGCTCTGCAGCGCGTCGCTGCACTGAGCGGCGCAGGACGCGGTGTCCACGCCGTAGCGGTTGAGGAGTATTTTCCACTCCTTCGGCGTTTTCGGCGGCTCGGTGTGCAGCAGATCGCAGCAGTCGGAACAGCAACGCTGCGTGCGCCCGTCGAGGCGCAGCGCGCTCAGAAAATCGCGCGCCGAGCTGATCAGACCGTGCCGCTCGAGCACGGCGCAAAGGCCCGCCCAGCGCGGCAGCGCCTTCTTCGGCAGCGCCGTGAGACGGATCAGCTCCGAGACCGGGTCGTCCTCCCGGCGCGGGAGCAGATAGCGGTCGAGCAGCCCCGCCTCGATCACCGTCAGCAGGATCTGCGGACGGTTCGTCAGCAGCATCTTTTCGACCTCGTCGCGCACGCGCTCCGGCGAGAGCGAGGCGGCGAGCTGCGCCTTGTCGTAGATCGCGGCAAGCGTCTCTTCTTCGATGCCGAAGCCGAGCCGGGCGGAGAAGCGCAGCGCGCGGAACATGCGCAGCGCGTCCTCTTCAAAGCGGCGCGCCGGCTCGCCCACGCAGCGGATAAGGCCCTTGCGGATATCCTCGACCCCGCCGAAGGGATCGACCACCAGGCCGTCCGGAGGCAGAGCGATCGCGTTCATCGTAAAGTCCCGCCGCGCCAGGTCCGAGGTCAGATCGCCGACGAAGCTGACCGCCTCCGGGTGGCGGTGGTCGGCGTAGCTGCCGTCGCTGCGGAAGGTCGTGACCTCGACGGCGTGGGAGTTGATCAGCACCGTGACCGTGCCGTGACGGATGCCAACCGTCAGCGTGCGCGGGAAAAGCTCCCGCACCTGGTCCGGCAGGGCGCTGGTGCAGACGTCCCAGTCCTGCGGGTGGACGCCGAGGATCATATCCCGCACACAGCCGCCGACAAGATAGGCCAGATAGCCGCGCGACTGGAGCGTGACAAGCACCTGTTTGACATATTTGGGCGGTGTGACCTTCGACATGGACGACCTCGTTTCCCTTCGATAATACTTGCATAATACCGTGGGCGGTATTATAATATAGGATAATGGACCACAGGATATAAGGGCTTCGGGCTTTGCCCTCCACTATATCTATATTCATTTTATCATTTCGTCTGACCAACATCAATACTCTTTTTCGGAGCGCTGATACCATGATCGAATTTGACAATTTCCTCTCTCCCGGCCGCAAGGGCCACCTGGTCGGCATCGGCGGCGTGTCCATGTCCTCCCTTGCGGAGGTCCTCAAGGGAATGGGCATCATCGTCACCGGCTCGGACATGAACGACGGCCGCAACGTTGAAGAACTGCGCGCGCACGGCTTCACGGTCCATATCGGCCACCGGGCGGAGAATATCGCCGACGATGTGGAATTTCTGGTGCGCACCGCCGCCGCCCACGACGACAACCCCGAGATCGTCGAGGCGCACGCGCGCGGCATCCCGGTCTTTGAGCGGACGCAGGCCTGGGGCGCGATCTCCAAGGACTATCGGAACGCGCTGTGCATCGCCGGCACCCACGGCAAGACCACCACGACCTCGATGTGCACGCACATCAACATGGCGGCCGACCGCGACCCCACCGTCATGATCGGCGGGACGCTGCCGCTGCTGCACTCCGGCCACCGCGTCGGCCACGGCAACACGATCATCATGGAGGCCTGCGAGTATTACAACTCCTTCCTCTCCTTCCACCCGACGATCGCCGTGATCCTCAACATCGAGGCCGACCATCTGGACTTTTTCAAGGATATCGAGGACATCAAGCGCTCCTTCCGCGCCTTTGCCGAGCGCGTGCCGGTGGACGGCTCCGTCGTCGTCAATCTCGACGACAAAAACGCCATGGACGTGGTCAAGGACCTCAACCGTCATATCATGACCTTCGGTCTGACCCGGGAGGCCGACGTCTACGCCGACAACATCTCCTTCCTCGGTGAGAACAGCCACTTCGACATCATCTACAACGACAGGAAGTACACCGATGTGACGCTGCACGTCCCGGGCCTGCACAACATCAAGAACGCGCTGGCGGCCACCGCGGCCTCGATCTGTCTGGGCATCCGGCCCACGGCGGTCAAGTACGGTCTCGCGGGCTTCAGCGGCGCGGGCCGCCGCTTTGAGTTCAAGGGCAAGTTCAACGGCGCGGACGTCTACGACGACTACGCCCACCACCCCGGCGAGCTGCGCGCTCTGCTCGACATGGTGCAGACGCTCAATTACAAGCGCACCGTCGTCGTCTTCCAGCCGCACACGTACAGCCGCACGGCCGCGCTCTTTGACGACTTCGTCGCGCAGCTGCGCCGCCCGGACGTCGTGCTGCTGGCCGAGATCTTCGCCGCGCGCGAAAAGAACACGATCGGCATCTCCTCGGCCGATCTGGCCGAGCAGATCCCCGGCGCCAACTTCTACGCCGGCTTTGATGAGCTGGAGAACGCGCTGCGCTCGCTGGCCCAGCCGGGCGACATCATCCTGACCGTCGGCGCGGGCGACGTTTACCGTATCGGCGAACGGCTTGTGGAAGAAAAGTGATCTGTTAATCGAAAAAAGCTCCCTGATGCAAAGCATCAGGGAGCTTTTTTCATATTTCTCATTCAAAGGCCGACATCGTCGCGGCCAGCCACTGTCCTTCCTCACCGCGGAGGAAGACCATCTTGTAGCCGTCCTCTCTGGCATAGGAATCCTTTCCGTACCACTGCGTGGCGGTGAAGTCCGCCTTGTAGAGGATCGTACAGGTGAAGCACTTGTCGCCCACGCGGTGGAAGTTGCCGAAGCGCAGCTCCTTCTGATCCATCTCCGTGGCCGAGGCCCAGATCATGGCGTCGTAGGAGTGGGAAAAATAGCTGTCCAGCTCGGTGCCCGGCAGGATGCGGTCCCGCACGTTTTTGAGCGCGACGCCGTTGTATTTGTCGGAGGTGTAGAACAGATAATCCGCGAAGAAGCCTTCGGCCGCCTCGTGCATCGCGATTGAGATGTCGTCGTCGTCGGGATAGAAGTAGATGTATCTCCCGTCCCCGCCGATCACGGGCGTGAGCTCGACGCCGTTGTACGAAGCGCGGATCTGCGGTTCGATATACAGACCGTCCGTCTCGTAGAGCAGCGTGTCGTAGCCGCCCTCCGGCAGATAGTCGCTCAGGCCGCGGAACATGGTCTGTTCCCGGCTGCGGACCTGCTCCTCGCCCAGCTCCGCGCCGCAGGCGTAGACCTTGACGCCCTCCGGCGCTTCCACGCGGAAGGAATAGGTCGTCGTGGGCATGATCACATAGCGCAGCACGCCGTCCTCCGGCTCGCCCACGGGAGCGATCTCGTTCCCGTCGGGATCGCTCACCGCGATCTGGCCGTAGAGCGGGCCCACCTCGTAGCGAACCATGCGCGGCCCGGGCGCGTCAAAGCGCCGCTCGAGCTCGCTGAGCTGCGTGAGCGCGACCGCCGGATCGACGATCTTCTCCTGTCCCACGGCCGTGCCGTTGAGATAGGGCGTCACGCCGTCCGGGGCGTCGATCTGTACCGTGAGCGCCTGGAGGCTGTCCGAGAGCGTTTCGGAGGTGATGCTCTCGAGTTTCCACTCCTTGCGGCCGAAGCTGAATCGCTCGGCGGTCTCGTAAGGGAGCAGGCGGATCTCGCCGATCCGCGCGGCACCCGCGTAGAGCACGAACACGGTCTGCGTCTCGTCGCTGCGGGAGATGTCGCGGCGATAGCTGAGCTTGTTGCCCTTGACCGTGCTGTCGAAGTAGTCGTTGAAGAGGGCGCGCGCATCCTCATATTCGCTGACGCCGCCGGCGGTGGCCGCAAGCGTCTCGCGCCAGTCGTCCTCGCTCATCTCGGCCATCAGCGCGTCCATGGTCCGCTCGGGGCGGGTCTGCTCGTAAACGGCCGTGTACTTGTAAAAGACCACGCACACGAGGAAGCCCAGCAGAAGCAGCAGCATCGTCCAGAACAGCAGGAACAGGCCCCAGCCGCGGCCTTTTTCTTTTCTCTCAGTCATGGAGATCCTCCTCTCTGAGCACGATAAAGCCCGTGGGGATCCCGCGCGGTCCGGTGACGGAGGCGCAGTTGTTGATGATCTCGTCGCCGTAGACCATGACCGAGGACGAACCGCCGTCGAGGTTGCCGGCGTTGACCGCACCGTACTGCAGCATGATGTCCACGACGTTCTCCAGCGTCGCGCCAAGGGTCTTGCTGCTTCTGCCGTCGAGCACGAGCAGCAGGATCGCGCCGTCCTCGCGCTGGCCGATGGCCGTGCGCGGGTTGACGCCGGGCCCGCAGTTCTGCGTCTGCACCTCGCCGTTGATGATCAGCGAGGAGGCGATGCCGTCGTGCGTGACGAAGCTGACGCCGTATTTCATGCCGCGCTCGAGCGCCTCGCTCCCGGTCATGGTCCCGACGAGCAGCACGCCGTCCTTGTCGAGGCCGATGACGTTGTAGCGCGTGGAGGCCTCGCCGTAGAGGATCTCGCCCTCGGAAATGACCATGCCGGTCGGCGTGCCGCCGTTGCCCAGGCCGTTGTTGTCGATGAAGCCGCCGGCGTTGGTGCCGGCCAGGCCGTTGTATTTGGCCACCATCTCCGTGAGCTGCAGCCCCGGATCGACGCCGAAGCGGCCGGAGGTGCCGAGGATGACGCTCTTCGGCTCGCGGACGATCAGCAGCTTGCCGCGGCAGGTCCCGTAGGCGATGTCCACCAGCTCGAGATAGGGCGTCTCCGGGCCGCTCTCGCTCTGACGCGCCTCGGCGATATGGTGCTCTTCAGAAGGTAGGAGTCCAGCTCCTCTTCCGAAAGGAACAGGCCGGGGATCCAGCGCAGCGCACTGGTCTCGCGCAGAGAGTTGCACACCGCGCCCGTCATCGTGGGCGAGGGCCCTCTGAGCGCCACCCACACCACGCCGGCAAGCGTGAGGATCACGCACAGCAGCGTCAGGCCCAGAAAAGCCATCAGTCTGCCGAAAACGTGCTTTTTCTTTTTCGGTCTTCGCTTTTCGTTTTCAACCATGCTTGATCAGTCTTCCTCTCCCGACGGTGAATTTGACAACATCAGCTGCCAATTGATCAGGTCGTAGCGCATCTGTTCGCGCAGCAGCGCGTAGCGCTCGGTGGGATTGCTCTTGTCTCCGTTCGTTTTGAAGCGCCAGCCGCCGGAGCTGTTCGGGTCTCCGCCGTAGTCGCTCACAAAGGTGTCGGGCAGCTGCTCTTTGAGCTCGTCCACCTGCGCCTGGGTGACGTGGGTAAAGGTCGAGCCGCAGATACGGACGATCTTGAGCTGCTTGAGACCGTAGAGCGGCGTGAGATCCGTCAGATTCGGCAGGTTGGCGATGTTGAGGTATTCGAGCTTTTCCTTGTCCGCGAGCACGCTGATGTCGTCGATCGGCGTGCCGTGGCACTCGAAGAACTCCAGATCCGGGCAGTCCTCCAGCGGCGTGATGTCCCGGATATTCGTCAGCGTCAGGATGACGACCTGCAGCTTGGGCCAGCTGCGGACAAATTCGATGTTCGACAGGCCCTTGTAGTGGCCGATGTCGAAGTACAGCACGTCCGGCATGTAACGCAGCAGGTACGCGTTGTCGTCCCGCAGCAGGATGCCCGCGTTGATGAGCGTCGTGTCGGTCATGAAGGTATAGCCCTCGATGGGAATGCTCCAGACGACGCGTTTTTCGGGAAAGTCGGCGCGCAGCGCGGCCATCTTGTCGTTGTCGGTGATGCCGCATTCCTCAAAGCGCAGCAGATCCAGCGCCCGCAGATAAGGCAGCGCCTCGCGGAAAAGATCGACGCCGTCGTCGCCGATGTCGGTCTTGTAGTATTTCAGCTTTTCGGTCGTCCAGTCGGCCGTCTGGCCGAAAAGCTCGAAGCGGCAGTTCAGCTCCGCCTCCGGCGCGGCGGCCGCGAGCGCGGAAAGGCTGTCGAAGGACAGGCTCGTCACGCCGTCCTCCGGCGCAAGCTCCAGCGTTCTGACTTCCGGCAGCACGGCCAGTGCGGAGACGATCTGCGGCACGTCCTCGTCCGCCGCGGCGCGCAGGTCCAGGCTGTCGGCGCGGCAGTCGATCTCCTCGCCGAGCAGCTCCGCCTTCCAGCTGACGACTGCCTGCGGGAACGCCGTCTCCACCGCGCGCAGCTGCGCGAGCGTCGCTCCGGTCACGCCCAGCGAGATCTCCTTCACGTTCTCAAGCCGGTCGGAAACGCTCATGAGTTCCTCGATCGAAGCGCCGGTTTCTTGCAGATCGACGCTCCCGGTATCCGGCGTGAGCGTGAGCGAGCCAAGCTGAAATTCACGGGGCGGCTCCTCCTCCGGGACGTTCTGCTCCGGGGGCGGCGTCTCCTGTGCTTCGGCGGGCTGCGCCGCGCCGCCGCAGCCGACGAGCAGCAGCGCCAGAAGCAGCGCGGCAACAAGCAGCATGGTTTTTTTGAAAGACACGGCCCTTACCTCCTCCTTTGATGGACGATCAGGATCAGCGATTCGACGATCACCAGAACGAGAAAGATCGCGAAGGGGATCTTGAAAACGTCGCGCGAGAGAAAATGCATGGCCTCGTTGAAGCGGTCGAGCACAAAGAGGACCAGGAAGACGACCGCGGTGTCCAGGCAGATATGGGGCAGCAGCCTTTTGAACATATCTCAGCCCTCCCCCGTCCCGGCGGTCTCGGGCAGGAAGTCCGCGACATAGATGATATCGGGGATGCTGCGGTCGTAACGGAAGCTGACCAGCTCGCCCATCCATGCCAGGCCGACGCTCTGTCCGCCGTCGAGATTGTAAGCGCTCTTGCAGCCGAGGGACTCGAAAAGATTGGCCAGCTCATACATTTTCATGCCGCGGGAGCCGGAATAATAGCCGGTGCGGGTACCCTCGACCTCGACGAGATAATAGTGTCCCGGCTCGACGTAGCCGATGGCCGCGCGGGGATTGTTGGGCAGCACGATGCTGTTGAAGCTCGTGAGCGCATGGCCCTCGTCGTCAAGAAGCTCCGGGCCGAAGGCCCAGACCTGCCAGGGCGCGGCCGCCTTGAGATCGTCCATGTCCAGTTCCGCATTCGTCAGCGTGACCATCGTGCCGTCGGAGAGCAGGACGCACACATCCTGGAAGCGTGTCTCGCGGTAGAGCACGCCGTTGCGGACGACAAGCCCCTCGCCCCGCCCGGCGTAGTGATCGCCGGAGAGGGCGACGACCGCGTTCTCCTGCCGGGCGATCTCGTCGATCATCTGAAAACCGCCGTTGTATTTGCCGTTGGCAAAGCCGGAGCGGAGATAGCCCAGATCGCTGACGTAGACGTCGGCGACGAAGTAAATGACGTCGTTCTCCTCGATGCGCTGATAGCTGACGTTCACATTTGCGCTTTGATAGCTGTTTTCGGTCTGAATGACCTCGCCGTCGGTGAACTTGTCGGCGAACTTTTCTCCCCATCTGCCGGAATAGACGCGCACGGGCTCCGGCGTTTCTTCCGGAGGCGTCTCCTCCGGTTCCTCAACGGGGACCGCGGTCGGCTCCGGCGTGGGCTGCGGCGCGAGCGTGACGAGCACGACGGGTTCGCTTTCCTCGCCTCTGAGGATGCCGTAATGCGGCAGCACGTGGTGGAACAGCGCGAAAACGAGCAGTCCCGCGGCGATCGCAAGAAGGTCCAGCGCGATCGTCGCGCCGACGCTCATGCGCTTTTTCTTTTTAACATGCGCGGCTTTTTGTTTTTCTTCCTTCATGTTCTGTTATCCTCTCGGCGGGAAAAGCTCCGCCATCGTTGCGTCGTCCGCCTCGGAGTAGGCCTGGATAAAGACCTGGAACCTGTCGTCGCGATACTGTCCCATCATGTCGCGCTGCCACGCGACGTTGTTCTCGTACAGCGCCTTGCTCTCGCCCCAGCGGCTGAGATTGCGGTCCATTTCCGGGGCGAGCTCCGCGACCATGCGGTCGAAGATCTCGACGAGCAGTTCGTGACGAAGGCCGTTCTGATACATGCCGGCCGCGGTCTCCAGAAAGATCCGGCGGAAGTTTTCGTTCTTGAGCAGGTTGCACAGCAGATTGCCGACCTGCGAGGGTTTGTGGCCCATGCCGAGCGCCTCGAAGATCGACGCGTCCTGATTCATCAGGCCCTGGTCGAGGTCGAAGAACATCGTGCGCCATTTGTTGTCCGGCCGGTTGCCGATCGCATAGCGGATGTTGCCCGTCGGGTCATAATTGTTGAAATAGGTCTCCAGGCAGGTCCATTGGGCGAAGTTGACCAGATCAAGCCGGTCGGCGACGTAGTTGTAATTGTCCGGATCGGTCATGTCCTTGTAGGTGGCGAACATGAACAGATCATACAGCTCCGGCTGGTACTTGGACTTGACGGGCGCACGGCTGATCGACACCAGATCCTCGTCCGAGCCGGTGTGGCTCGCGACATACTTCTTTGAGTAAGCCTCACGCAGGGTGTAGATGCCCCAGTAGTTCCCGTTGACGTACAGGATGCAGAAGCGCGAATCGAGCGTAAAGGGCTCCGTCACCGCCACGCGCTCGGCCACCTCGGCCGCAAGCGGTTCGCGGTAGGTGAGCATGCCCACGGAATCGCCGCCGCGCAGATTGAGCGAGTGGAATTCCGTGATGCCCTGTCCGAAGAGGTCGAAATGGACGTCGCCGCCGTAGCGGTCGCGGAACACGATCTTGAAGCTCTTCTTGTCCCATACGCTGCGGGAGGCGGCGCCGTGCAGCGTGATCATGCAGTCGGAGGCGAAGCTCCCCTCCGGCCCGTAATACTCCGCGTGGGAGTCGTATTCCATGTTCCCGTTGTGGTTGTACAGGATGTCCAGCTTGCGCGGATCGAGCGTCACGCAGACGACGGGCAACGTGTGCCTTTCTCCGAGCAGATAAGTATAGGCGGCGGCCTCGCTCGTCAGCTTGCCGTCCGCGACGGCGATCGCGCGGATCTGCGTCGTGCCGCCGAGATGGATCGGCCCGTCGTACACAGCCGAGCCGGTCGTCGGATCGGAGCCGTCGGTCGTATAGTAGATCGTGCCCTCGGCGGAGAGCTCGACGTCCAGAGAGCTCAGATCGTCGTAAATGCCGGGAGGCGTCACGCTGACCGGACGCTCGGTGATATAGCGCGCCCCGTCGCGGTTGGCCTCGTCGGGCGTCCGCCTCGCGAAGAGGAAGAAGCCGCTCTTTCCGTCGATCCTGCCCTTGCTGTGGTTGAGCGGGACGCCGTAGAGGCTGATATAATCCGAGAGCGTCCCGTCGGCGCGGAAAACGTAAAAGCCCTCGCCCGCGGCGTTGAGCTTGAAGTGCGTGTGGCAGACGGCCGTATCAAACTGCGCGTCGCCGCAGTAGATCACATAGATCGCGCCCGGGGCGAGCGTGTCGGAAGGCAGCCGGAAGCGGGTCGGGTCCTCGGGATCGTCGCTGACGTAATAGTCGCTGAGCGTGATCGTCTCATTCGAGACGTTTTTCAGCTCCACCCAGTCGTAATAGCCCGCCGCGTGGAAGTTGTAGTCGTCGTTGTAGGTGACGGCCTCGTTGACCACGAGCGCGCCGTGGCGGTCGTTTTCCGCGGCGAAGGCCTCATAGCCCTCCGGCGTGTTGGGAAAGCCCGGCGTGGGGTAGCGCGTGGAGCGCGGCTCCTCGCCCTCGAAGCAGATCGAGCAGTCGGCCGCGCAGCTCTCGTAGGACTGTTCCCAGAGCAATTCTCCCCGCGGGGAAGAGAAGAAGACCGCGTCTCCGTCGCCGGAGAGCTTGAAGTTCGTATGCAGCCCGTCCTCGGCCCGATCCTTCTTCGAGCAGAAGATCACCGCGTAAGCGCCGCCTTCGATCGTCAGCGAGGGGATCTGCCATTTGCAGGGCTCGTTCTCGTCGTCCGAGAGCCAGCAGCCGCTGATATCGCTCGGCTCCGCGTCGGGATTGTACAGCTCGATCCAGTCGACGAAGTCGCCGTCGGCGTCCGGCACGGTGGCCTTGTTGGAGGCCTGCAGCTCGCTGAGGACGATCCCGGTACGGAAGGGCTCGGGCGTCGGCTCGGGCGTCGGCTCGGGCGTCGGCGCCGCGGCCGTCTCCTCAGGCGGCGCGCTCTCCTCCGCAGGCGCGGAGGCGGGAGCGGGGGCCCCGCAGGCCGAGAGCAGCATGGCGCACAGCAGCAGACAGGCTGTGAGCGTCCTTGACATTTTATGGCGAACAAGCAGTTTGAACACGCTTTTTTCTCCTTTGAAAAAAAGGTCTGAAGAAGGACATAACCATTCATGTTAGTTTACCATTTTCGCCCTGTGGTGTCAAGATTCCGGGGCCTTCCGGCCGGGAGGGGCGGGCGAGGGCTTTCCTGCGAAATTTTTACGTATTTTACAATTCCGAAATACTATTTCTCTTATTTGTGAAACAACTTGCTGCTATCTTATAGGTGTAAAGTTCAAAAGAATCTTTTTCATTTTTCTCCTTTTTTCCTCTCACTTATACAAGATCGGGACGGGGCAGCGAAGGCTGTCCCGTTCTGATTTTTTCTGTCCCGTTTTTCGGGCCGTATGCGGCGGCGGATCGCTTGCATTGTTCCGGGCATACTGATAAGATAGACGCAGAAAGAAAAGGGAGGTGAGGACGACGGAAGAGCGGACCTTCATCGCGATCGATCTCAAGAGCTTTTACGCCTCGGTCGAGTGCCGCGAGCGCGGCCTGGATCCGCTGGACGCCCATCTGGTCGTGGCGGATCCCGCGCGCACCGACAAGACGATCTGCCTGGCCGTGTCGCCCTCGCTGAAGGCCTGCGGCATCTCCGGGCGGGCGCGCCTGTTCGAAGTCGTGCAGCGTGTGGAAGAGCTCAACGCCCTGCGCCGCAGCCGCGCCCCGGGGCGGGAATTCAGGGGCAGCTCGCACTTTGCAGGCGAGCTGGCAAACGATCCTTCGCTCGCCCTGGATTATATCGTGGCGCCGCCGCGCATGGCCTATTACATGGAATACAGCACGCGCATCTACGGGATCTATCTCAAATACGCCGCGCCGGAGGATATCCACGTCTATTCCATCGACGAGATCTTCCTCGACGCGACGGACTATCTGCGCACGCGCGGCGTCTCGGCGCGGGAATTCGCGATGCTCATCGTGCGCGACGTGCTTGAGACCACGGGCATCACGGCCACGGTCGGTATCGGCACGAACCTGTATCTGGCCAAGATCGCGATGGACGTGATGGCCAAGCGCATGAAGCCCGACCGCGACGGCGTGCGCATCGCCGAGCTCGACGAGATGAGCTACCGCCGCGCGCTGTGGGATCACCGGCCCCTGACGGACTTCTGGCGCGTGGGCCGGGGCATCGCCAAAAAGCTGGAGGACAACGGGCTGTATACGATGGGCGACGTGGCGCGCTGCTCGATCGGCAAGGCGGGCTCGGGCCACGACGAGGAGCTGCTCTACCGCCTCTTCGGCGTCAACGCCGAGCTGCTCATCGACCACGCCTGGGGCTTTGAGAGCTGTCTGATCTCCGACATCAAGGCCTATCGTCCCGCCTCGCGCAGCATCAGCTCCGGCCAGGTGCTGATGACGCCCTACGATTTCGAGAAAGCGCGGCTGATCGTGCGCGAGATGACCGAGCAGATGGTGCTCGAGCTTGTCGAGAAGGCGCTGGTGACGGATCTTGTAGAGCTGTATATCAGCTACGACCGCGTCAGTCTCGCCGACGAAGGACTGGCGAGGGAATACGGCGCGCAGGCGGAAAGCGATTTTTACGGCCGCAAAGCGCCCAAGAGCGCGCACGGCTCCGTGCGGCTGGATCGCTACGGCTCCTCGTCGAAGCAGATCACGGAGGCGATGCTCGCGCTCTACGACCGCATCGTCGACCCGGCGCTGAGCGTGCGGCGCGTCACCGTCGCCGCCTGCGAGCTGGAGGATGAGAGCTTTCTCGGCCGCGAGAGCGAGAAGCAGCTCGATCTTTTCGGTGAAATGGAGAGCGCGAAGGACGAGAGCTCCGGGGAAAGGGCGGCGCTCGAGAGCGAACGCAAGCGCCAGCGGGTGATGCTGGACATCAAGAAGAAATACGGCAAGAACGCCATTTTGAAGGGCACCAACCTGGAAAAGGGCGCGACGGCGAGGGAACGCAACCGCCAGATCGGCGGGCACAAGGCATAGGAGGGACGCATGGGCAAATACGACGATATCATCTCTCTCCCCCATCCCGTTTCGAAAACGCATCCGCCGATGCCGCGCGCCGAGCGCGCCGCGCAGTTCTCCTCCTTCGCCGCGCTGACCGGCTATGAGGAGATCGTGGCGGAGCGCGCGCGGCTGACCGAGACGCGCGCCGAGCTTGACCGAGACGCGCTCGAGGCGCTGGACGAAAAGCTGCGCGCGGTCGCGGCGGAGATCGACGCGCGGCCGGAGCTGGAGCTGCGGTATTTCGTGCCGGACAAAAAGAAAGCCGGCGGACGCTATGAGACCATCCGCGGCTGCGTGAAAAAGATCGACGGACAGGCCGGGCTGCTCATCCTTACGGACGGAAAAAAAGTTCCTCTCGGCGATATCGTGTCGATCGAAAAGCTATAAGTGTGCAAAGCCTTAAGACTTTCTTAACATAAAACGCCCCCGGAATTCCATCCGGGGGCGTTTCGGTTGAAAACTCGGCTTCTGGAAGCGAAAAGCTCACGCTTTGACGCTTCCGTCGGCATTGAACAGCGGCAGCGGCGCGAGGACGATGATGTCGTCGCGCTCGATCGCGTCGCCCTCGGCCAGAACGGCCATGCGGCCCGCGACGATGCCGCCCGCGGCGGTGACCAGCTCTTCCATCGCGCGCAGGCTCTCGCCCGTGGAGATCACGTCGTCGAGGATCAGCATGCGCTTGCCGCGGATCTCGGCGGCGTCGGCGCTGTCGATGATGAGGCGCTGCACGGCGGCGGTGGTGATGGACTTGACGTTCACCTCGAACACGCCGGACATATAGGCCTTGGCGACCTTGCGGGCGAGGAAGTACTTCTCCGCGCCGCTCTGACGCGCCATCTCGTAGAGCAGAGGGATGGCCTTGGCCTCGGGCGCGATGAGATAATCATACTCGGGCGCGCGCTTGAGAAGCTCCTCGGCGCAGTGGACCGTCAGCTCCACGTCGCCGAACATGACGAAGGCGCCGATGTAAAGATCGTCCGTGACCTTGCAGATGGGCAGATCCCGCTTCAGGCCGGCGATGTCGATTTCATAAGTCATGGTTCATATCCTCCCAAACAGTAGTGGATCAAGACACCTTGTATTTTACAGGATGTGCGTGAAAAATCAAGTGCCAAAGTCTTTTTTTCGGTGTCGATTTGAGGATTGCGGAAAAGCGCGGAATATGATATTGTAAATTAGTTACCGGACTTTTTCCTTCTTTGAAAGGAGCCTTCATAGATGCCCATGAAACCCATCTGCCGAAAGCTGATCGCGATCGTTTTGTTTCTGACCATGCTTCTGCCGCTGGCCGCCTGCAGCTTCAGCGGCGGCGAGACCGCGCAGACGCCGGCCGCGCAGAGCCCTGACGCGGTCGTCCCGGCGGAAACGGCCGCGCCGACCGCGGAGCCCACGCCATACGAGGTCCCGGCCGATCTGCCGCTGCGGATCAGCGAGGTCATGCCCTCGAACAAGGCGACGCTGGCCGCGGGCAGCCTTTTCCCCGACTGGGTGGAGCTGCACAACGCCGGAGAAGAGCCTGTTTCGCTCAGGAACGTCTTTCTCTGCTGCGGGACGGACAGCTTCGAGCTGGGCGAGGGCGAGCTGGCCGCCGACGCGTACATGATCGTATTCTGCGACGACAGCGGTCTGAGCGGCCACGCTCCCTTCTCGATCGCGAAGGAGGGCGAGAGCCTTGCGCTGCGTACCGACCGCGGCCTGGTCCTCGACGAATTCGAGCTTCCCGCCTGCGAGGCCGACCGCAGCGCCTGCCGTGCGGAGGACGGCGGCATTTTCGTCACTTCCATGGCCACGCCCGGCTGCGCCAACACGCCGGAGGGCTTTTCGCAGTATCTCTCCGGGCAGAGCTGTGATTCTCCGCTGCAGATCAGCGAGGTCATGGTCTTCAAGCAGTTCGGCAACAGTCCCAAGGGCGTCGGCAGCGACTGGGTGGAGCTGAAAAACGTCAGCGGCGGCGACGTGCAGCTGTCGGAGTACTATCTCTCCGACAGCGCCAAGGACCGTCTGGCCTACCGTCTGCCCGAACAGGTCCTTTCAAGCGGAGAGTACGTGCTGATCTACTGCGACGGCTCCGCGGACGGCGGCGTATACGCTCCCTTCCGGCTGGATTCCCAGCGCGAGCACCTCTATCTCAGCCGCGCGGACGAGACGCTTGCCGATTATGTGCTGCTGGAAAGGATCCCCTACGGTTACAGCTACGGCCGTCCGGAGGGCGAGGGCGGCTTCCGCTACATCGCCTCCCCCACGCCCGGCTCCGCCAACGGCGACGGTGCGCTCCGCGTCTCCGACAAGCCCGTGCTGCTGAGCAGCGAGGGCGTGTTCAACGATGTGGAATCCGTCGAGGTCGTGCTCGGCGCGCAGGGCGAGATCCACTACACCACCGACGGCTCCGCGCCGACGGAGAGTTCCCCCGTCTACACCGCTCCGCTGAGCGTCAGCTCCACCTCGGTGCTGCGCGCGATCAGCGTCGAGCCCGGCTGCCTTGCGAGCGAGGCGCTGAACCTGAGCTACATCATCAACGAGCACCACACGCTCCCCGTCGTGAGCGTGATGACCGATCCCGCCAACATTTATCCGCTCGGCGGCATGTACAACGACGTCGACAACGTCTACGAGGTCCCCGGCGCGATCGAATACTTCGGTGAGGACGGCAGCTTTTCCATCGCATGCGGACTTAAGCTGCACGGAGACGTCTCCAAGCGGGTATCCGGGAAGCGGACGCTCAAGGTCTGCTTCCGCGCGGCCTATGAGGGCAACCTGCACTACGATCTCTTCGGCAACGGCGTGACCGAGTTCGATTCGATCCTGCTGCGCCACCCGGCGGAGGACTCGATGTCGACCTATCTGCGCGACATTCTGATCCACGACATGGCCAAGCAGTGCTTCCCCGCGCTGCCCTGTCTGGACTACAAGTTCTGCATCCTGTACATCGACGGCGACTACTGGGGCATCTACGGCATCCGCGAGGCGCACTCGGCGACCCACTACGCCATGCACTACGGCTACGATCCCGACACGGTCTCGAGCTGGCAGCGCCTGTGGGACCGCAACACCGTCGTCGGCGAGGCCTGCGAGTTCGCGCTCAGCAACAATCTCGTCGACCAGGATAACTTTGACCGCGTCGCGGAGCATCTCGACATGGACAGTCTGATCGGCTGGACCATCCTGCAGGCCTGGTGCGCCAACTACGACTGCAACCCCTCCAACGTGCGCTATTATTACTCCAGCACGGACAATGTGATGCACTTCGCGCTGTCCGATCTGGATCTGGGCATGTTCACCCACGATCTCTTCGACGTGCCGCTCTACGGCTCGGTCAACGACGGCGTGCGCAACAACTATGACTTCAACGTCCTCGCGCGCAAGGCCTTTGCCAACCGCGGCTATCAGCTGCGCATGGCGCAGCAGCTCTCCGACGCCCTGCACGGGGCGATGTCCGACGAGAACGTGGTCGCCATGATCGAGGGTTACCGCGAAACGCTCTCTCCGGAGGTCCGGCGCGACATGGCCCGCTGGTACGGCGGCATGTCAGAGGACGACGCGGTGAATTCCTGGAACATCCTGGTCGACAGGATGTGCAGCTACGTCACCTGGGGGCAGGGCCGCGCGCGGCAGGTGATCGATTCCTTCATCGCCCATACCAGCCCGCGCTTCACGCAGGAAGAGGTCGCGTACTACTTCGGGGATCTGATGAACTGAGCCTGAAAAAAGCATAAAAAAAGAACGTCTCTCTCGAGACGTTTTTTTTTTTGCGATCATTTCACGATCACGGAGATGCCGTTGGGGATGAAGCAGAGGCTCTTCTTTCCCATCGCGCGGGCCATGTCCAGCGCGTCGGACAGCGCGGGAGCGTAGCGCATCTTCATCTCCTCGACCATGCCTTTGAGTTCCGGCCGCGTGACGAAGACGACCGTGTGGTGCATCAGGATGCGCGCGAGGATCTGGCTCTCCCACTGGTCGGGCACGGTGCGGTCCTGCGGCGTGGCCATCTGCTCGGCATAGAGCGCGGCGGGGCTCTCGCAGTCGCGCAGCGCGTGATAAAAGCCCTCGCCGCCGTGGCCGTCGGCGCATTCGGCGCACAGCACGATCACGCCGTCCTCGACGCAGCTGGCCTCCGCGGCCGTCATGCTCTTGACGCACTGGTAAAGGTTCTGATCCAGCGGCGCGCCGCCGTTGGAGGTCACGACGATCTCGGAGGGCACGGGCGCGACCTTGAAGTAGTCGAGCATGTAGTCGCAGCCGCGGCGATGCGCCGTGCGGAAGTTGCCCGCGAAAGCGGCCACGGTCTTTTTCTCCTCGTCGATGACGACGTTGACGATGAAGGCCAGCTTCGCCATCTCCGCCGCGGCGAGCATGTCCTCGTGGATCGGGTTGCCGTCCAGGACGCCCGTCCGGGCGAAGGGGCTGTCGATAAAACGCGAGCAATGGTTGCCCAGCACCGTCACCTGGTCGGCCACGCCGGGCAGCACGCTCTTGCGGCCGCCGGAGAAGCCGGCGAAGAAGTGCGGCTCGATGAAGCCCTCGGCCACGAGCAGCTCGGTCTCGACGGCCAGACGGTCGATCACGCAGGGCGCGCCGGAGGGCAGCGTTCCGATCTCGATGTTGGAGCTTCCGTCGCGGCAGTCGTGCACGACGACGCGGCAGCTCTCCATGATCTCTTTTCCGAGCTTGTCCTCCAGCTCTTTCATGCTCGTCGGGCGGTGGAAGCCCGTGGCGACGAGCAGCGTGACCTCGATATCCGGACTCCCCGCGCGCAGCTCCTCGAGCATGGGGGGCAGGATATCGCGGCTCGGCACCGGACGGGTGTGGTCCGAGACGATGACGACGCAGTTCTTTTTGCCGCGCGCGAGCTCGCGCAGCCGCGGGCTGTCGATGGGCTCCGCCATTGCCGCGCGCACGATCTCAACGCCGCTGCCCGCGGCCTTGAGCTCCCCGATGCGGGAAGTCAGGACGGGAGCGCCGCCCTCGTCGTATTCGATAAAGCTCTTTCCGTATGGGATGCGGATCATTTACGCTCTTCCTTTCAGCTGTGCGATCATCGCGTCGCAGACCTCGTCCATATCGCCGACGATGCCGTAGCTGCAGTAGCCGAAGATTGCGGCCTCCGGATCGCGGTTGACGGCGACGATCACGTCCGAGTCGGTGATGCCGGTGACGTGGTTGACCGCGCCGGACACGCCGAAGGCGATGTAGACCTTCGGTTTGACGACGACGCCGGACTGGCCGATGACCAGCTTGTAGGGCAGCACGCCGCGGTCGAAGACCGGGCGGGTGCAGCCGAGCTTGCCGCCGAGCAGGGCGGCGAGCTCGCGGTAGCGCCCCAGCGCGTCCGCGCCCTTGAGACCGTTGCCGACGCAGACGATGTATTCCGCGTCCGCGATGTTCAGGCTCTCGTCCTCCTCGTCGGGCAGGAAATCCAGGACCTTCGTACGGATCTTCTCAACCGGGAAGTCGATCCGCTCCTCGATCAGCTCGCAGGGACGCGGTCCGGCGGGCTGGTACTTGAAGGTGCCGGGCCGGATCGTGCCGACCTGCGGGCGCACGAAGGGCACGGTGATGACGGCCATCATCTTGCCGCCGACGGCGGGCTCGATGAACTCGATATCGCCCGTTTTCGGGTCGTAGACGAGCTGCGTCGCGTCCGAGGTGCAGCCGGTGGGCAGGCGGCAGGCGAAGCGCGGCGCGAAGTCGCGTCCGTCGATCGTGCCGCCGACGAGCACCGCCGAGGGCTTGTATTTGCGGCAGAGCCGGGTGAACAGTTCGGTGTAGGCGTCGACGGAGAAGCGCTCGTAGCCCGTGCCGGAAACGCGGATGAGCTTTTCCACGCCGCAGTCCATGACCTTTTCGATCTCGCTGCGGTGCAGCTCGCCCACGATCACGGCGCAGAGCTTTTCGCCCGCCGCGTCGCAGAGCTTTCTTGCCTCGCAGCAGAGCTCGAGTGAGACGGGCAGGACCTTGCCGCCGTCGTGCTCGATGTAGACCCACATGTCTTTGTAATCGGTTTTATTCATCCCGCTCACCTCCTCACAGCCTGTCCGCGATCAGCGCGAAGAGCTTTTCGGCGTCCTTCGCCGCGCTGCCCTCGCGGATCATCTCGCCGCCGGGGCCCTTCTCGGGCGGATAGGTGCGCGGCACCTTCGTCGGCGAGCCGGGGTCGCCGATCTGCGCGCGGTCGAGCCCGGGGATGGTGTCGGACGTGTACTTTTCGATCTCCGCCGTGCGCGAGGCCTTCCAGCTTTTGAGGTTGGGGATGCGCGGACGGTAGTTCGTCTTTTCGACGGTCATCAGACAGGGAAGCTGTGCCTGCGCCGTCTCGATCCCGCCCGCGAGCTCGCGCTCGGCGGTGACGGTCCTTTCTTTTTCGTCGACCTCCAGCACCGTGCGCACGGAGCTGAGCTGGCTGGCGTCGAAGCGCTCGGCAAGCTGGCTGGCCATCTGGCCTGTCGCGCCGTCGAGAGATTCCTTGCCGCAGAAGATGAGATCGTATTCGCCCAGCAGCTTCGCCGCCGTGACGATCACGTAGCTGGTCGCCAGGGTGTCGGCGTTGGCAAAGGCGCGGTCGGACAGCAGCACAGCGCGGTCGGCCCCGGCGGCGAGACACTCGCGCAGGGCCTCGGCGGCCTGGTCGGGCCCCATCGTGATCACGGTCACGGCGCCGCCGTATTTTTCCTTCGTGCGGACGGCGGCCTCGAGAGCGTTGCCGTCCAACGGGTTCAAGATCGCGGGCACGCCCGCGCGGATCAGGCTGCCGGTCACCGGGTCGATCTTGACGAGGTTGACGTCCGGCACCTGCTTGACGCACACAAGGATCTTAAGCATCGAGCGCACCTCCTTCCCAGTCGTGGCAGACCTTGCCGGGGTTGAGGATGCCCTTCGGGTCAAAGACCTGCTTGATCGCGCCCATCAATCCGTAGGCCGTATCGCCCACGGACTCGCGCAGATATTCCTTCTTCGCGTGGCCGATCGAATGCTCGCCGGAGACCTGGCCTTCGAATTCGGTGCACTTGGCGTAGCAGGCGTCCATCAGCTTCTTGACGCGGCGCTTGAACTCGTCCTCCTCCAGATCGTTGGAGCAGCAGTAGATGTGCAGGTTGCCGTCGCCCGCGTGGCCGAAGGAGCGGACGTACACGCCCTGGCGCTCGGCTTCGTCGTGGGTGTAGACGAGGAATTCCGCGATGCGGTCGACCGGGACGACGACGTCCATCTCGTCGAGCAGCTTCGTCTCGGCCTCGATGACCGTGAGGAAGGCGCTGCGCGCAGCCCAGACGTCCTTTTTTAGTCCGTCCGTCCATACGACCAGCGTGTCGTAGGCGCCCGCTTTCTCGGCCACCTCGCCGAGACGGTCCATCTTGGCGGTGAGCTCGGCCTCGCCCTCGCCGACGAGCGTGACGAGGATATAGGCTCCGGCTTCCCTGCCGTTCACCACCGTGGGAAACACGGCGTTGCCGGTAAAGGCGGCGGAGGAGTCGACGATGTCGCGCTCCATGAATTCGATCGACTGGGGATCGAGATTGGCCAGCTTGATCGCCGGAACGGAGGCGATCGCCGTGGCGATATCCCGGAAGGGCAGGATCAGGCTCACGTCCATGCGCGGCTTGGGCACGAGCTTCAGCGTCAGCTCCGTGATGACGCCCAGCGTGCCCTCCGAGCCGATCATCAGATGAAGCAAGCTGTAACCGGAGCTGGTCTTGCACACGGTCTTGCCCAGCTTCATGATCCGCCCGTCCGGCAGCACGACGGTCATCGCCAGGACGTAGTCGCGCGTGACGCCGTATTTGACGGCGCGCATGCCGCCGGCGTTGGTCGAAACGTTGCCTCCCACCGTGGCGGTCTTCTCGCCCGGGTCGGGCGGATACATCAGCCCGTGGGCAAGCGCGTCGGCCGCCAGGTCGCAGAGCCGTACGCCCGGCTGGGTGTGGACGACGAGATTGTTCATGTCATAAGACAGGATCCGGTTCATCCGCATCGTGCTGAGCACGACGCCGCCCGCGACCGGCACGCAGCCGCCGACGAGACCGGTGCCCGCGCCGCGCACCGTGACGGGGACGTTCTCCTCGTGGCAGATCTTCAGGATCGCGGAGACCTCCTCGGTGCTCTCGGCAAGGCAGACCGCCTCGGGCAGATAGCGCCCGTAGATCGGCATTTCATCGTGGGAATACTCCTCCCGCACCGCGTCGCCGTACTGGAAGCGGCCCTCGCCGACGACGGCGCGCAGCTTCTCCGCGGCGGCGGGCGAGAGACGATTGTATGAGGCCATGGAAACCCTCCTTTATGATTCGTTTTTCGGTGTTTACTCTTGTTTTTCAGTATAACACTCCGCTCCGCTCCCGGGCAACTGTCATTTGCATCAAAGTCGCTCCCGGGCAAAACGGAGCGGAGGGCTCTGCCAAAAAAATATCAATTCTTGAAAAGCTTTTTTTCCGTATTATAATGTGTCCTCGGTCATGGAATTCTCCGGATCTGTTCGCTCGCCGAAAGGACGCTTGATATATGGACAGCAAACACAATATGATGGTAAAGATCTCGCGCTGGATCGTAGATCGGCGCAGACTGATCACGATCGTCTTCCTCGCGCTCGCCGCGCTGAGCGTGTATACCGGCACGCTCGTCGTCACCAACGACAGTCTCGAGCACTTTCTCCCCTCCGACACCGAGACGCGTCTCGGTCTGGATATCATGGACCGGGAGTTCGTCACCTATGACACGGCTCAGATCGTCGTGCGCAATATCTCGCTCGAGCAGGCCAGGAGCATCGCCGCGGAGATCGAGAGCGTGGAGAACGTGAAAAAGGTGGAGTTTGAAGACGCCGAGGGGCATTACGAAAAGCTCTCCGGTCTCTTTGACGTGACCTTCCAGGGGGCGAACGACGATCCCTCCAGCAAGGCCGCGCTCGATGAGATCGAAGAACGGCTGGGCATATACGACCTCTACGTCAACACCAAGGTCGGCAATCCGCTGAAGGCGATCATCGACAGCGAAATGGTCATCGTGGACGTCATCGCCTTTGTGATCATCGTCCTGGTGCTGCTTGTCACCTCGCGCACCTACGGCGAGATCCCGGTGCTGATCCTGACCTTCGGCGCGGCCGCGCTGCTGAACATGGGCACGAACTTCCTCATGGGCGAGATCTCCTTCGTCACCGATTCCATCGCGCTGGTGCTGCAGCTCGCGCTCGCGATCGACTACGCCATCATCCTCTGCCACCGCTTCACCGAGGAGCGCGCCGCCGGCGGGGAGCCGCACGAGGCCGCCGTCAACGCGTTGAGCAAGGCCATCCCCGAGATCACGGGCAGCAGCATGACGACGATCTCCGGTCTGCTTGCCCTGACCTTTATGCAGTACAAGCTCGGCGCGGACATGGGCTTTGTTCTGATCAAGGCCGTCCTGATCAGCCTGCTCACGGTCTTCTGCCTGATGCCCGGGCTGCTGGTGAGCTTCTCGGGGCTGATCGAAAGGACCGCCCACCGCCGTTTTCTGCCGGACGTCCCCTTCCTCGGCAAATTCGCATACAAAACGCGCCGGGTGATCCCGGTTTTGTTCGTCGTCCTGCTGATCGGCGCCTTCTTCTGCTCGAAACGCGCCAATTACGTGTACGACCAGTACAGCGTCGAATCGATCCGCAAGAATGAGATCCAGCTGGCCAGGGAAAAGATCAAGTCCACCTTCGGCACGCCCAACACCTTCGCCATGATCATCCCCGCGGGCGACAATGAGAGCGAAAAGGAGATCGTCGCAGAGATCAAGGAACTGCGCCACACGATCTCCGTCACAGGCCTGTCCGATATCGACGCGATCGACGATTATAAGCTGCTCGACGAGGTGACGCCGCGTCAGTTTGCCGAGCTTTTGGATATCGACATCGAGATCGCCGAGCTCGTCTACGGCGGCTACGCGCTGGAACACAACGAATACGGCAAGGCCGTGACCGGTATGGACAGCTACCGCATCGCTCTGCTGGACGTTTTCGACTATCTGCTCGAGAGCAAGGACAGCGTCGCGCTTGACCTGGACGAAGAGACGCAGGACCGGATCGACGAGATGAAGGAGGAGCTCGACGACGGCAAGCTGCAGCTTCTCAGCGACGACTGGAGCCGCATCGTCATCGACTCCGACGTTCCCTCGGAGGGCACGGAGAGCTATGAATATCTCAGCGCTCTGCGCGGCATTGCGGCGCGGTATTACGACGTGAGCTTCATCGTGGGCGACACGACGAGCTGCAGCGACCTGAAGGCCGCCTTTGAGAACGACAACACCGTCATCACGATCCTTGAGATCGTCTTCGTGACGCTGATCCTGATCTTCACCTTCCATTCGGTCGGTCTGCCGCTGCTGCTGATCCTCGTGATCCAGGGCAGTATCCTCATCAACTTCTCCTCGCCTTATCTGCTGCACAAGAATCTGTTTTTCCTCACCTATCTGATCATCAGCGCCATACAGATGGGCGCCAACATCGACTACGCCATCGTGATCTCCGACCGCTATCTGGAGTCGCGCAGGCATCTCGAACCGAAAGAAGCCATCACCGACGCGCTGAACAAAGCCTTTCCGACGATCGTGACCTCCGGCACGATGATGGCCTCGGCAGGCGTCGTCATCGCGCTCGTCGCTTCCAACGAGACGATCTCGGCCATCGGCGTGTATCTCGGGAAGGGCACGCTGATCTCGATCCTGCTTGTCACCTGCGTTCTGCCGCAGATCCTGCTGCTGGGCGACGGGCTGATCAGCAAGACCAGTTTTACCGGCCGCCGCGGCACGATCTTCAGCCACGCGGGCGTTATCCATCTCGACGGCCGCATCCGCGGCTACGTCAACGGCTATATAGACGCCGAGATCCACGGCCGCTTCACCGGCGACGTCAACGCCCATATGGAGATCGACACGCTCACGGGCGGAGGGATTATCGGAGAGGATCTCTCACAGGAAAAGGAGGCGCAGGGCCATGAAGAATAATCGGCAGCCGCTTTTCGTTCTGATCGCCGTGCTTTGCGCGCTCTCGGTCATGTTTTCCCTGTTTCCCGCCGCAGTCTTTGCGGAAGGGCAGGACGAGGAAGCGGACGGGGACGGGATCGAAAGCGTCTCCGGCGCGGACGGACAGCTTGTCATCGGGTATGCGGACGGTTCCGCCGGCGAGAACGAGGGCAAGATGATCACCATCTCCTCGGCCGAGGATTTTGAGGCCTTTGCGCGCAATTGCCGCAGCAGCGCCTGGTCGATCGGGCTGAACGTGCGGCTGATCGACGACATCGATTTCGCCGGCCGCTCTCTCATGCCCGTCCCCTCCTTCTCCGGCACTTTCTACGGCAACGGCCATACGATCAAAAACTTTTTCTGCGCCTCCAACGGCTCGCATCAGGGTCTGTTCCGCTATCTGGAGCAGGACGGGCGCATCCTTGATCTGAACGTGTCCGGCACGGTCATGCCCGACGGCAGCCGCAGCAGCGTCGGCGGTATCGTCGGCACGAACCGCGGCACGCTGTCCGGCTGCAGCTTTACCGGCACGGTGGAGGGCCTGGTCTCCGTCGGCGGCGTCGTCGGCGAAAACCTGGGCGTGATCAGCAACTGCCGCTCGGCGGGCAGCGTCAACGGCAAGCACTTTTCCGGCGGCATCGCCGGATACAGCGAGGGCACGATCAGCCGCTGCAGCAGCAGCGCAGAGGTCAACATCGAGATCCGCGACCGAACGCTCGATATCGAAACGCTGGATATCCACGACATCGTCGGGATCAATCTCGTCTCTACCGAGGATGAAGATACCGTCTCCGACGTCGGCGGCATCGCCGGCATCAGTCTGGGACTGATCGAAAGCTGCAGAAACGACGGCACCGTGGGTTATCAGCATTACGGCTACAACATCGGCGGCATCGCCGGCCGTCAGTCCGGTCAGATACAAAACTGCATAAACGACGGCACGGTCTTCGGCCGCAAGGACGTGGGCGGCATCGTCGGACAGATGGAGCCCTATCTGATCCTGGACGATTCCTCCTCTCTCGCCGACGAGATCAGCGCTCTGCAGGCGGCCATGGACAGCGCTATGGGCAACATGAGCTCCAACTCCGCGGGACTCGGCTCCTCCGCGCAGCAGGTCCGCGACAGCGGCTCGAACATCAGCAACCACTACGTGGGCAAAGCGATCGACGAGAAGTCCGGCGCGGCCGAGGAGCGGGAGAAGCAGGAGCGCCGCGACGACTTCAGGGACGCCGCCTCCGGCGCGGGCAACGCTATCGGCGGGACGGCGGATTCGCTGGGCGACGACACGATCAGCGATATCGCCAACGGCAGCGTGACCGATTCGGACAAGGAAAAGCTGATCGACGCGGGCGGCGGTCTCGCCATACAGGGCGGGACCGACCTGATCGACCGGATCAACCTGCGCGACGCGCAGCGGGACGCCGAGCTGGCCGCGATGGAGGAGGAGAACGCCCGCATGCGGGCGGAGTTCGCCTCTCTCTCCTCCGGGCTCAATAACATGGGCAGCACGATCCACAGCACGCTCTCCGGCCTTGCCGGTGACATGCAGAGCGTCAACGCCCATTACAGCAACATCCTCACGATGTTCACCAACGCGCTTTCGGGCAACCTGCAGCTGCGCGTTATGGAGGATATCTCCGATCTGGATACGGATGAGGATATGAACGGCAAGGTCCTTTTCTGCACCAACAACGGCGAGATCAACGGCGACACAGACGTCGGCGGCATTGCCGGCGCGATGGGCGTCGAGGCCGAATTCGACCTTGAAGGCATTCTTTCGGCCAACATTACCGACAGCGTACAGATCTCGACCGACTCCTACTTCGCGCGCTGCATCGTGCGAAAATGCCTCAACAACGGCCTCATATCCGCCAAAAAGGACTTCGACGGCGGCATCTGCGGTCTGGCAGAGCTGGGCGTGATCTCCTCGTCCGAAAACTACGGCGACGTCAAGGCGGGCGGCAACTACTGCGGCGGGATCGTCGGGCAGTCCAAATCCATCGTCACGGCCAGCTATGCGATGTGTCTCGTAGACGGAAGCGAATACGTCGGCGGCATCGCGGGTCAGGGCAAGCGCGTGGCGGAATGCAGCTCGATCGTCGATCTTGACGAGACGATCGCCTGCAGCGGCGCGATCTGCGGATGGGCGGACAGCGAGGATGAAGATCTGTTCATCTATCACAACACCTTCGTCAGCGACACCCTCGGCGGCGTGGACGGCATCAGCTACGATCAGGCCGCCACGCCGGTCAGTTACGGCGAGCTCTGCGAAATGGAGGGTCTTCCCGAACGCTTCCGTTCGCTGAAGGTCTGCTTCCGCGCGGACGGCCTTGTCATCCGCGAGCTGTCCGTCCCCTACGGCGGCGCCGTCGATCCCACGCAGATCCCCGCCGTGCCGGAGATCCACGGGTACAGCGGCTTCTGGCCGACGACGGATCTGACGCGCCTGACCTCGTCCGTCACCGTGGATGCGGTCTACCTCGACCGTCTGACGGGTCTCGCCGCCGACTACGTCCGCGAGGGCTCCGTCCTGCCTGCCGTGATCATCGAGGGCATGTTCGAGCCCGGCTCCAGCGTCAGCGTCAGCGACTGGAGCGACGGGATACTCCCCTATGAGCACTACATCCTCTGCGAGGCGCTGAAGGTGGACGTCTTCAGCCATGTGGCCGATCTGGAATCGTATTCGATCCACTATCAGATGCCGCAGACCTCCTTTCTGCAAGGCCGCCCGATCCTGTGCGTCAAAGGCGAAAATGGGCTGGAGACGCGTGAATACACGGTCGACGGCAGCTACATGATCTTTGAGGCCACGGGATCGGAGATCCGCTTCTGCGTGCTGACGCGCAGCGTCGATCCCGGTATCCTCGCGGCCGGAGCGGCTCTGCTCGCGCTGCTGCTCATCCTTCTGTCGGCCGCGCTGCTCAAGCGCGCACGCAGGCGCAGAACGGCCGCCGCAGCCGAAGCTGCGGACGCCGGAGCGGCGCAGCGCGATGAAGAAACGGATCCGCTCGCCGCGGAAGAAAAAGAGACGGTCGGGACCGTCTCCTGAAAAAAAGAAGCTCCGGTCTCCTCTGCGGAGACCGGAGCTTCTTTTTGCTTGTCAAAGGCTTTTTATCCGGGCAGCCTGAATTCGCGCAGTCCGGCCTTGTCCAGCGTCCTTACGCCGAGAAGCAGCAGGATCTGGCCGAGCGTGTTCACGCCCTGCTCGATCCAGTTGGAGGCGGCGCTGCCGTCCTTTTTCGCGGCGAGATAGCCCATGCCCATGTAGCAGAAGAAGCAGAGGATGAACACGGCGATCAGGGCCTTTTTCTTCATTTTCACGGCCACCACGCTCAACCCCGCGCACATGCCGCCGAGACCGAGCACCATCATGCCGATGAAGCCAAAGGTCAGCGGGGCCATCAGCGCGGCCTTTTTCCGCAGCGCGAGCATCAGCACGATCGCAAGCCCCGTCAGCAGAAGACCGGAGGACTGCAGCGGCAGGAATATGTCGTTGAGGACCTCGAAGGCGCCGACGCCCAGCGCGATCAGCAGCTTGTAGAGCGCCTTGAGAAAGCCCGCGAGAAAAGCCACGCAGCTGCCGACGCCGAGGCACGCGGACGTGCCCTTCGGCATCTTGTTGTACAGACCGCGCATCAGAAGTACGGCGCTGATCCCGAAAAGGATGACCGGGATAAAATCGACCAGCGCCATCGGAACGGTAAATACGTATCCTTCCACAGGCGCCTCCTTTCAGCCCTTGCCCTTTTCCTTCGAGCGCTTGTCGTTGATGATCTTCATCTCCGCGGCCGTGACCTCGCTCACGCCGTGCTCCTTGGCCCAGGCCACGCAGCCCTTGAGCACCGTGGGCAGGAAGATGCGCGGGACGTTGAGCAGCATCTCCAGCGCGTCGTCGGTAAAGTGGACGTCGGGATCGGTGCGGTCGGCCGCGTAGCGGACGGAGGAGAGCGTGGCGTTGCGGATCGGCAGCAGCTCGGGCACGAGGCGCGGGGTCCTGGCGAACCAGAAGTTCTTGCTGTCGCGGTAGCCGTGGCAGATCAGCACGTTGGGCCAGAGCTTGCCTTTCACGCCGTTGATGATGTTGTCGTAGAACTTGGGCTTCATCAGCACCTTGTCGATGCGCAGGATGAAGTGCGCGCCGTACTGGCTGGTGATGCCGTTGAAGTTTTTGTAGGGGGGCGGATAGCAGCCGTCCTCGAGCTTGCGGCCGATGTCCTCGTCGGCGTTGTCCTCGAGCTTGCGGCCGATGTCCTCGTCGGCGTTTTCAAGCTCGCTCACCCAGGTGCACTCGAAGACCTGATAGGCCTCGGCCACCACCTTGGGGCGCGGCGTGGAGGGGTCGGCCTCGATGCAAAGGCCGTCCTCGAGCGTGAAGCCGAAGTTCTTCATCTTCTCCGCGGGGGTGTCGCCGGGCCAGCCCTGCGCGACGATCTTCTTGTGGTAGCCGCGGCCCTCGGGCATGAAGTTGATGGCGACCTGCTTTCTGCCCGCCAGCAGATGCTGGGCCGTGTTGGAGGAGTTGCGCGCCTCCAGGATCATGGCGTAGTAGCCCTTGCCCGCGATGTAGTACGGGAAGCACAGGGAGTATGAACCCACGGAGGTGCTGCCGTCCTCGGCCAGGGTCGAGAGCATGACGGTAGGCATGGGGATGTAGGAGCTGGTCTGATAGAAGTTGTCGACGATGCGGAGGTCTTTGAAGCTGCTCATGTTGTTGGACGTCCTTTCATGTATGTTATTTTTCTTTTTGCTTTGCATAGATGAGGAAGAAGAGCGCCATGCACACCTCTCCGAACATGCTGATGAAGAAGATCAGGTCAAAGTTGCCCGTGGCGGGGCCGAGCGCGGAGAAGGCGAACATCAGAAAGCCCGCGAGGAAGAGCGCCGGGGTCTTCTGTCGGATCCAGACGACGATCCCCGCGATGATCAGCGGGACGACCGTGCCGTAGGAGAGGACGGAGCTCACGGCCTTCGCCCAGCCGGGCGTGCCCTCGCCGGAGGTGCAGCGCAGGACTCCCGCGACCTGCTGTACGCTCAGGTCCGTGGCAAAGCCCTCGGCGACGCCGAGCACGATCAGGACGCCGGTGAAGATCCAGACGATCGTTTTCCAGGTCTTGCCGAGATCCAGCGCATAGGCGCAGATCGCAAACAGCAGCGGGATCAGCGCGCCGTGGAAGACGAACCTCAGGCGGCTGAGGAACATGAAGGCCGCGCCCTCGCCCAGCCGTGAACCCAGCGCGATGATCAGCGCGTCGTAGAAAAGCCCGAAGCACACCAGGCCGGTGAGCAGATGCAGGGGCTTTTTGCCCTTGCCGCTCCCCTTCAGGGCCAGGAGCATGATCACCAGCTCGATCGCGGCGATGAGCCACAGGGCGGCGGGGCAGACGCCGATAAGAAACTCTCTCAAAAGCCTCTCCTCCTTAACGGTTTTTTCTCCGTTGCGGGTCTTTGAAAACCGCGTTTTCTACCAAATATTATAGGGCCAACGAAGGGGAATGTCAACCGCGGCGGGGGCTTTACAGCCTCCTTGGGTCTTTGCTATAATGAACATCGGATGGCGAAATCAATCGTGGATTCGATTGATTTCGCTGCCAAACGACAAGTTTGGCGGCGAATGATTTGCCAAATCATTCGCCCGATGCTCATTGCAATGAATATATGGCACAGCTCTGCTGTTTTGCTGCGCCGCAAAGCGGCGCGGCGAAAAGCGTTTTGGCTTTTCGCCATCATATAGTCATTATAATGAAGAAAAAAAGCAGGGAGGAAACGCCATGAAAACGATCCCGCTCGGCTCGACCGGGCTTTCCGTAACCAAGACGGCGATGGGCTGTCTGCCGCTGCAGCGCTGCGAAAAGGACTATGCCGTGCGGCTGCTGCAGGCCGCGTACGACGGCGGCATCCGCTATTTCGACACGGCCAACGCCTACACCGACAGCGAGGAGAAGATCGGTCTCGCGCTCGCGGACGTGCGCGGCGAGATCGTGCTTTCGACCAAGAGCCAGGCGCGCGACCGCGCGGGCGTGCTCGCGCACATCGAAAACAGCCTGAAGATGCTGCGCACCGATCACATCGACCTATTCCAGTTCCACAACGTCCCCGAAATGCCCGACCCGAACGACCCCGACGGCGCCTTTGCCGGCGCGGCGGAGGCGAAACGCCGCGGCTGGATCGACCACATCGGCGTGACGACGCACCGCGTCGGCGTGGCCGAGGACTGCATCGCCTCGAGTCTTTTCGAGACGCTGCAGTTCCCCTTCAGCTATATCTCCAGCGAGCGCGATCTCGCTCTGGCCGATAAATGCAAAGCCGCGGGCATGGGCTTCATCGCGATGAAGGGGCTCGCGGGCGGGCTTCTGACCAACGCGCGGGCCTGCCACGCCTTTATGAAGGGCTATGACAACGTGGTGCCGATCTGGGGCATCCAGCGCATGGAGGAGCTGGAGGAGTGGCTCGCCGTGGCCGCGGAGGACCCGGACATGGACGACGAGCTCGCCGCCGTGATCAAAAAGGACCGGCAGGAGCTCGCCGGCAGCTTTTGCCGCAGCTGCGGCTACTGCATGCCCTGCCCGGTCGGCATCGAGATCCGCAACTGCGCGCGCATGGACAGGCTGCTGCGCCGCTCGCCGTGGAAGCAGTACTTCACGCCCGCGTGGCAGGAAAAGATGAATCGGATCGAGGACTGTCTCGGCTGCCGCCAATGCGCCTCGCGCTGTCCCTACGGGCTGGACACGCCGAATCTCCTGAAATACATGCTCAAGGACTACCGCGCGTTTTACGCCGAGCACAAGGACGAGCTGTAAAGGCAAAAAAGCTCCCGAAAGAATTCTCTTTCGGGAGCTTTTCTTTTTTTGTCAGAAGCAGGCGGCCCACAGCGGGATCGTCAGCGCCGAGAGCGCCGTGGAGAGGAAGATCAGCTTGGCCGAGAGCTCGCGGTTGCCGCCGTAGATCGCGCAGCGGGCATGGCCGCCATCAGCACCAGTACGCCCTCGAGCACGGGATCGGCGTTCACGAAGCGCAGCAGCAGCAGGACGAAAAAGGCGACGCCGCCCAGGCGCAGCAGCACATAGGGGATCGCGCGCCATTCGTCGAAGAGCTTTCGCAGGGGCACGCCGCCGAGCACCGAGCCGATGATCAGCATCGCGCAGGGCGAGGTCGCCTGGCCGATGAAGGCGCAGCCGTCGAGCACGACGGCGGGCATCGGGACGCGCAGCATATAGAGGATCGCCGCGGCGAGCGCCGCGAGAAAGGCCGGATTGAAGATCTTCTTCCAGGGCAGCTTGCCCGCCAGCAGAAAAACGCCCAGCGAGAAGCAGATGAGGTTGTAGGGGATGTTCAGCAGCGAGGCGTAAAAGGCGGCGGAGGGGCCGAGCACCGCGGCGCAGACCGGGATGCCGATGTAGGTGACGTTGCCGCACATCAGCTCGAAAAGATACACGCCGCGGTCTTCCCGCTTCGGGCGCGTCAGCACGACGAAGATCCACGCGATCAGCCCGCTGAAGAGGAACAGCAGCGCCGAGAGCAGCAGCGCGCCCAGCACGCCGCCCGCGGCGACGTCCACGGAGGTGTTCAGGATCGCCGCGAAGAGATAGAGCGGCAGGATGAGCTTGACGACGAGATTCGACAGCGTGCCCGTCCCCTGCTCGGAAAGCACGCCGAGGCGGCGGCAGACAAAGCCTGCCGCGATGCCGATGAAGATGACGACGATCTGATGCAGCGCGGCGGACATGGGATCCCCCCCTTCCGACAGAAGTTTTTTATATTATACCACTCCGCGCCGGCTCTTGGGAAGAGCGCAAAGCGGAAAAATGAGTGTTTACAGGAGTCGTTCGATTTGATAGAATAAATTGTTGTATGACTTATCGCGGAGAGGGACTTCCGGGACGGATCCCACTCCGAAAAGACGGCTTTTTCGTTCAGGCCCGATCGACGCAGTTTCGCGCGGGCCTGCTTTTGAAAGGTGGAGCTGCATTGAAAGAAAAGATCCTTGCTTTCTTCCTCGGACGGCGTCTGGAGGACACCGAACTGAGCGAAGAAAAATTCAACGTCCTGTGGGGCATCCCGATCTTTGCCAGCGACGCGATCTCCTCCGTCAGCTATGCCGGGGAAGAGATCCTGCTGGTTTTGATACCGGTGCTCGCCATGGCGTCCTTCCGTTACTTCCTGCCCATCGTCGCGGCGATCATCTGTCTGCTCGCCATCCTCGTGTTCTGCTACCGCCAGACCATCGAGGCCTATCCCGAGGGCGGCGGCGCGTATATCGTGGCCTCGGACAACCTCGGTGAAAAGATCGGCCTGATCGCCGGCGGCTCGCTGATCATGGACTATATCCTGACCGTGGCGGTCAGCTCCTGCGCGGGCGCGGCGGCCATCACCTCGGCCTTTCCGTCCATGCTCCCGTACAAGGCGCTGCTGGCCTTTGCGATCATCTGCCTGCTGACCTGGGGCAACCTGCGCGGCATCCGCGACTCCTCCGTGATGTTCGGCGTGCCGACCTATCTGTTCATCCTGACGATGTTCTCGATGATTGCGACCGGCATCGTCAAGTACAGTCTTGGCATGGTCACGCCCGCCGAGGAAGCGGTCATGGCCGCCAATTCCGCCGAGCTCGCGACCGACGCGATGGTGATCCTGATCCTCAAGGCCTTCGCCTCCGGCTGCACGGCGCTGACGGGCGTGGAAGCGGTCTCCAACGGCGTGCCCAATTTCAAGGACCCCGCGCCGAAGCACGCCAAAAAGGTCCTGCTCGCCATGGCGAGCTTTGTGTGCGTCATCTTCTTCGGCGTGAGCCTTCTGATCACGCTCTATAAGATCGTGCCCAGCGACGACGCGACGGCCGTCAGCCTGCTGGCCGCAGCCGTCTTCGGCAAGGGCAGCGCGATGTTCTACGTCACGCAGGTCATGACTGTGGTCATCCTCTCCCTCGCAGCGAACACCGCTTTCGCGGATCTGCCGCTTCTGATGAGTCTGATCGCCAGCCACGGCTATCTGCCGAAGCAGCTCGTCAACCGCGGCTCGCGTCTGAACTTCTCCAACGGCATCCTGTTCCTCTTCGCGATGGCCTCGCTGCTCGTGTTCATTTTCCGGGGCAGCCAGCACCTGCTGCTCCCCCTGTACGCCAGCGGCGTGTTCATCTCCTTCTTCCTCAGCCAGTTCGGCATGCTCACGCACTGGCGCAAGCGGAAAGGGCCGCACTGGAAGCTCAAGGCGGCGATCAACGGCTTCGGCAGCGTGCTGACCGGCTCGGTGCTGATCATCATCGTGATCATGAAGTTCATGCGCGGCGCGTGGGTCGCGCTGCTGCTGATCTTCCTGTTCATCATGATCATGCTCAACATCAAGCGCCACTATGAAAAGGTCAGCGCCGACCTGACCATCTCCTCTGTGGAAAACGCGCTTGCGGAGATCAACCATGAGAAGACCGCGCGCGTCATCATCCCCGTGCAGGGCCTGAACAAGTCCTTTATCAAGACCCTCAACTGCGCGCTCAGCTGCGGCTTCCCGGCCATGGAGCTTTACAGCGTATGCAGCACGGAGGAACAGGCGCTGAAGATCCGGGAACAGATCGAGGCGCTGGGCGTAGACTGCGAGTTCCGCTACGACGTCACGACGCTGCGCAACACCAACGACATCCTGCTCGCGCATATCAAGCAGGAGGCCGAGTCCCTCAAGAACGAGAGACTGATCGTCATGATGGGCGGCCTCGTGGTGACCTCGCCCTTCAAAAAGATCCTGCACAACAGCACCACGCACCGTCTGATGCGGAAGATGGAGACCTATCGGAACGTCTACGTTTTCTCCGTCCCCTACGTCATCGAATAAGCCTTATCGGAACAAAGCAGAAAAAGGAGTTGTTGCAGCATGGCTGTCACCGCTTTTATCGGCACCGGCAACATGGGCGGCGCGCTGGCGCGCGCGGCCGCGAAGAGCCCGCTGTGCACGAGGCTGCTGCTTTCCAACCGCAGCCCGGAAAAAGCAAAAAAGCTCTGTGAGGAGCTGGGCGCGGAGCTGACGGACAACCGCGGCGCCGCGGCGCAGGCGGAGGTCCTTTTCCTCGGCGTCAAGCCGCAGGGACTCGAAGAAATGGCCGCCGGCATCCGGGACGTGCTCGCCGGGCGCGGGCGCTGCGTCGTGGTCTCGATGGCCGCGGGATGGACCGTGGCGGAGCTGGAGGAGCTGCTCGGCGGCCTGCCCGTCGTGCGCATCCTGCCCAACATCCCCGTCGCCGTGGGCGAGGGCGTGACGCTGCTGTGCGCCTCGGACAAGGTCACTCGGGAGGAAAAGGAGCTGGTAAAGAGCCTGCTCGCGCCCTCCGGCATGGTCGCCGAGCTTTCGGAAGATCAGATGGACGCGGCCTCGGGCGTCACGGGCTGCGGCCCGGCCTTCGCCGCGATGTTCATCGACGCCCTCGCCGACGGAGCGGTGGCCTGCGGCCTGCCGCGCCGCGAGGCGATCGCCTTTGCCGCGCAGATGCTCGCGGGAACGGCGAAGGCGATGCTGTCCTCCGGCGAGCACCCGGACGCGCTCAAGGACCGCGTCTGCTCCCCGGGCGGGAGCACGATCCAGGGCGTGCGCAAGCTGGAGGAGGGCGCTTTCCGCGCCGCGGTGATGAACGCCGTGATCGCCACCTACGAAAAGGAGTTCTGAACAAACAAAAGAAGCTCGGAAGCGAAAGCTTCCGAGCTTCTTTTTTTCTGTTCTCAATCGAGCAGGCTCTCGATCTCGGCCGCGGCGGCGGCGATATCGTCGCTGCAGACGCGCTTATCGCAGAAGCCGGCGGCAGCGCGCAGCCTCTCCGCCGTCTGCAGACGGAGCCCCAGCTCCAGCTCGCTGCGGGAGACCGCGCGCAGACGCTCCTCGAGCACCTTTTCGGACGGCTCGACATAGACGCACAGCGCCTCGGGCATGTTCCGTTTGATCTGCGCGGCGCGGTCGAGCTCGCGCTCCATGAGGACGCTTTTCCCCTGTGCGAGCTGTTCCTCCACCAGCTTGCGCGAGGTGCCGTAGTCGTTGCCGGCGAATTCCGTCGTCTCGAGCAGATCGCCGGATTCCTTCATCGCGTTCCAGCCTTCGAGCTCAAAGAAATAAAAGCCGACGCCGTCGCGCTCGCCCTCCTTCATTTTACGGGCCGTCACGGGGACGACGGGCACGAGACGGGCACTGCGCGCGAACAGGGCGGCGACGATCTCGCCGATGCCGGCGCCGGACGGGCCGGAGATCACGATCAGTTTGGCAGACATGGGCCATTCCTCCGCATTTGACTTTATTTCAGTATAGCATGTCCTTCCGCTCCCGTGCAAGCCCCGGGAGGGGATCTCAGTCCCCCGCTTTTTCCGCCGCAGTCGGCAGGTTCATGCCCACGACGGCCGCGACGACCAGCGCGACGCCCAAAAGCTCCGGCAGCGAAAGACGCTGGGAAAAGAGCACGGCCCCGAGCAGCGCGGCGAATACCGGCTCGATCGTGGCGAGCTGGGCGGCGCGCGAGGGCTCGAGCTCCCGCAGGCCCGCCGTGTAGAGCAGATAGGCCAGCAGGCCCGTGAAGAGGCCGCAGACGACGGAAAGCAGCGCCGCGCCGGGCAGGCCGACGATCTGCGCGGCCGTGCCGTCTCCGAGCGCGATCGCGAGGTAAGCGGCAGCGGCGATCAGAAAGGTCCAGCACACGTTGGTGTAAGTCGAGTAGCCCTTCTGCTGGATCAGGCGGCTGAAGATCGAGTAGAGCGCGTAGCCCAGGCCCGCGCCGAGGCCGAGCAGCAGGCCGCGGAGATTCAGCGCCGCGCCGCCGCTGCCCAGGCCGGAGACGAGCGCGCAGCCCAGGACCGAGAGCAGCACGCAGACGATCTTGCGCGGCGTGAGCTTTTCGGAAAAGAGCAGCGCCGAGAGCAGCAGCACGATGGCCGGCGCGGTGTAGAGCAGCGCCGCTGCCGTCGCGATCTTCGTCTCGCGGATCGCCGCGGCGTAGCAGGCGGTGAAGAACAGGATGCTCGCCAGGCCGTTGGCCGCGAAGAGCCAGAGGTCTTTCCTTTTCACGCGCAGCGCAGCCCTGTCCTTTATCAGCAGATACGCCAGGATGGGCAGCGAGGTGGAGGCAAAGCGCAGAAAATTGACAACGTTCGCGTTCATGCCGCGCGCCGTGATGGCCGTGAGGAAGGAGCCGTAGGTGCCCCAGAGCATGGCCGCCGCGATCACCGGGACCGCCGCTTTTTTCCCTTTCGTCTTCCTCACGCCCCTTTCTTTTTTCTGCGATTATACCATAAAAAGAGGGATTGTAAATTGATTTTCACGTTTTCATCTGTTAAAATATGTTTGTCCAAAAAGCTATCTACCATTACCGAACAGATCTGGGGGCATTGATATGGATAAAAAGATCAAACGTATCGGCGTTCTGACCAGCGGCGGCGACGCTCCGGGCATGAACGCGGCCGTCCGCGCCGTCGTGCGCACCGCCATCGCCAACGGCATCGAGTGCGTCGGCATCCGCCGCGGCTGGCAGGGCCTGATCAACAGCGATTTCGTCATGCTCACCCGCGAGAGCGTCGGCCATATCCTCTCCCGCGGCGGCACGATCCTCTATACCGCGCGCAGCGAGGAGTTCATGACCGAGAAGGGCCGCCTCAAGGCCGTGGCCACCTGCAAGATGCTGGGGCTTGACGGCGTCGTCGCCATCGGCGGCGACGGTACCTTCCGCGGCGCGCTGGAGCTTTCGAGGCTCGGCGTTCCCGTCGTGGGCGTGCCCGCCACGATCGACAACGACGTGGGCTGCACGAACTACACGATCGGCTTCGACACCGCCTGCAACACCGCGATCGACTGTATCGACAAGCTGCGCGACACCATGCAGTCGCACGAGCGCTGCTCGGTCGTCGAAGTCATGGGCCGCAACGCGGGCTTCCTCGCGCTCTACGTCGGCATCGCCGTCGGCGCGACGACCGTGCTGGTGCCGGAGCGGCCGATCGATTTTCAGAAGGACGTGGTGGAGCGCATCCAGGATTCCCGCCTCGCCGGCAACACGCACTTCATGATCGTCGTGGCCGAGGGCGTGGGCAGCGCCGTGGAGATCGGCAAGCGCATCCACGACGCCGTGGGCATGGATCCGCGCGTGACCGTGCTGGGCCACATCCAGCGCGGCGGCGCGCCCAACGCGCGCGACCGCGAGACCGCGACGCGCATGGGCTATTACGCCGTCAACGCCTTTGTCGAGGGCCGCGGCAACTCCATCATCGCCACGCAGGAGGGCGGTATCGTCGAGATCCCCATCGAAGAGGCGCTCCAGCGCAAAAAGCATCTCCAGATGGACCGTTACCGCATCATGGAGATCATGCAGTACGGCACCAAGCACAACCTCTTCGGCGTCTGACAAAGCGGCATATCGAAAGCGCCCCGCTTGAGGCGGGGCGCTTTTTGTCGAAAAAAGTGTTTCATATATTTTTGAACGATTTATGAAATGTGTCAAATATTTCATAAAACCTATTGACACACTTTTGGGTCTGTGCTATACTGCGCTCGTAAACGACAGAGGAGGTGTTCGACATGACGATCTATACCGCCGCCGACAGGCAGGCCTTTCAGGCTCTGCTCCCCGCGCTCCGCGAAGGAGACTGCGTACAGATCGGCTCCCTTTCCGTGATCGCCGCCGACAGCGCCGGGCTTTTTGAGGCCGCGGCGGAGCTGGAAGCGCGCGGCGCGGAGCTCATCAGCCTCGGCGAGGCGCTCGATACGCGCAGTGAAAGCGGAAAGCTTTTCTTTGCGCTGTGCCGCTCGCTGCGCGAGCTGGACGGCTCGAAGCCGCCGCGGCGCCGCGAGGGCGTCGAGCGGGCGAAGGAGGAGGGCCGCTACCGCGGCCGCAAGCCCATCGCCGTCGACGAGAGTCTGTTCGATTCCGTCGTTTCGCTCTGGCAGAGCGGCCAGATCACGGCGCGCGACGCCATGGCCAGGCTGGACCTGAAGCCGAACACCTTTTACCGCCGCATAAAAGAACGGGAGGAACAAAAAATGAAAGACTATAAGAAGGTCGAGCACGAGATCAGAGACGAGATCAAGGAGGCGGCCAAACAGAGCCGCCGCGACCTTGACGAGCTGAAGAAGCAGGTCAGGGCCGAGGCCAAGGAGGTCAAGGAGGTCGCCGACGAGAAGCTGAAGCTCCACGACGTGGAGCGTGAGATGCGCCACGACCGCATCCGCGCCGAGGTCGAGCATCGCGACGCCGTCCGTCAGATGAAGAAGGACGTCGAGGCCGAGGCCAAGGAGCTGAAAAAGCTGGCGGAACAGGGCTGAAAAAAGTCTTTCTGTGCGGGGAGGCCGGGAACGGGTCTCCCCTTTTTTACCCCCTGAAGAAGGAAGTGTAGTCCCATGAGCGTTTTTCTTACGCTTGCTTATCTGTTTTTCGTCGGCTCGGTATTCGGCTGGGTGCTGGAGCTGTTTTTCCGCAAATTCTTCTCCTCGTCCAACCCGGAGCACAAATGGATCAACCCCGGCTTCTGCACGGGGCCCTATCTGCCGATCTACGGCTGCGGGCTGTGCGTGCTGTATCTGCTCGCCTCCCTGGGCGAGCGCTGGAGCGCGGGGAGCTCGGCCGGCGGGAAGCTGCTGCTTTTCGCGCTCATGGCGCTGAGCATGACGGTCATCGAATATCTCGCCGGTCTTGCGCTTCTGAAATGGGCGAAGCTGCGTCTGTGGGATTACAGCGACTGCCGCGGGAACGTGCAGGGCCTGATCTGCCCGCTGTTCTCCTTCTTCTGGGCCGTGCTCGGCGCGCTGTATTACTTTCTCGTGCACCCGCACGTGCTGCAGGCGCTGGACTGGCTGGCGCACAATCTCGCCTTTTCCTTCGTGATCGGCTGGTTCTTCGGCGTGTTCACGCTGGACGTGGCCTACTCGGCGCATCTGGTCTCGCATCTGAAGGCCTTCGCGGAGGAAAATCAGGTCGTCGTGCGCTACGAAGCGCTCAAGGCGCATATCCAGAGCGCGCAGCGCGCAGCCGAGCGGCGCGTCCACTTTTTCTTTTCGCTGCGCTCCGAGCTGCCGCTGTCCGAGCATCTGAAAAACGCGAAGGGCGCGCTCGAAGAGATCCGGCGCAGGATCTGAGCAACATACGGCAAAACGGCCTCCCCGCATGGGGAGGCCGTTTTGCTTTCCGTATCATCGGTCCAGCAGCGCGATGCACAGGTCGTTGACGTTGGTACCCGTCGCCCCGGTGACGATGAGGCCGCCGATGGCCGCGAGCGCATGGTAGGAGTCGTTCCTTCGCAGCACGTCGTTCAGGTCGAGCCCCGCGGCGCACAGCGCGTCGAAGCTCTCTGAGTCCACGTAGCCGCCCGCCGCGTCGGTGGGTCCGTCCGTTCCGTCGGAGCCGACGCTGAGCACGGCCGCGCCGTCGAGACCGCGGATCCCTTCGCAGGCCGCGAGGGCCAGCTCCTGATTGCGGCCGCCGAGCCCGTCGCCCGTGAGATGCACCACCGTCTCGCCGCCGGCGAGGAAGGCCAGCTTCCCGCCCTCCCCCGCGTGAGCGCGCAGGACCGAGGCGAGATAACGCCCCGCCTCGCGCGCCTCGCAGTCGAGACGGTCGGTAAGCAGGATCGGCTCGTAGCCCATGCCGCGGCAGGCCTCCGCCGCGGCGCGGCAGAGCTCCCGCACGCTGCCGATGATCTGCACGCCGACATGATCGAGCCGCTTGGGCGTCTCGACCTGCAGGCATCGGCGCGCCGCATCGCTCAAAACGAGATCGTATTTCTCCGCGATCCTCTGCGCGTCGGCGCAGCTTGCGCTGTCCGGGCTGACCGGGCCGGAGGCGATCATGTCCGGCGGGTCGCCCAGCACGTCCGAGAGGATCAGCGCTTCGATCCGCGCGGGGGCGCAGTGCGCGGCGAAGCGGCCGCCCTTCACGGCGGAGAGGCGCTTGCGGATCGTGTTGATCTCGACAATATCCGCGCCGCAGGCGAGGAGCTGCTTGGTGATATCCCGCAGCTCGCCCAGCGGGATCAGCGGCTTCTCAAACAGCGCGCTGCCGCCGCCGGAGAGCAGGAAGAGCACGGTGTCGTCCCCGCGCAGATCCTCCGTCAGCGCGAGGGCCGCCGCGGCCGCCAGGACGCTGTTTTCGTCCGGCACGGGATGCCCTGCCTCCATGAAGCGCAGCGGCGGGAGCGTATCGCCCAGATGGCCGTATTTGCTGATGACGAGGCCGTCTTCGACGGGGGCTTCGAGCGTCCGCAGCGCGGCCGCGGCCATACGCCAGGCCGCCTTGCCGACGGCGACGGGAAAAACGCGGCCCGGGAAGCGCTTCCCTTTCAGTGCCCGCTCCACCGCCTTGTCCGGCAGCACGGCGTCGATGGCGGCCAGGGCCGCCGCTTCGGCGTCGGCGCGCAGTTTCCTTTCCATACTCCCGTCCCTCCCTTTTCAAGTCTCTTCGGCTCGTAGTTTTATTGTACCACATGCCGCGTCCCGGGAAAAGCCCGCGAAAAGAAAAAGAACAGGTCCGGCCTGCGAAAGACAGGCCGGACCTTTGGTGCTTTTCGGGGGCTGCGCCGATCAGATCACGTGAGACATGCGCAGCACGATCTCGGCGATGATGGCCGAGCCGATATAGGTGCCGATGAACGCGAGGATGGCGGTGCAGACGATCGC
>ONQJ01000093.1 GCA_900319935.1 uncultured Eubacteriales bacterium
GGCTTCCCCGTTGGGGAAGCCCGCGTTTTCGTTTTCTCTTTGTTTTCGCTCCTACTTTCCCTTGACGGCGGAGAAGGGGTCGGCGCCCTGGCCGGTGAGAGAGGTGAAGCTCAGCGAGGCGCTGACGTGGTCGGCCATCGCCGCGCGCGCCATTTCCGGCAGGCGCAGACGGATCGCCGCGATGATCGAGGAGTGGTTGTAGGCCACGCTCGGCATCCAGGGATTGTCCTCGCCGCCGGTCTTGCCGATGAATTCCACCATCGAGGACTGGTACATCGTCAGCTTCGGCAGCAGCTGTTCGTAGCTCTGCAGCAGGTAGGGGTTGCCGCAGCTTTCGATCAGCAGGCGATGGAAGGGCATGTCCGTGTCCTTCATGCCGCGGATGTCGCGGCGCGTGACGCTGTCATGGAAGGCGTCTGCGAGGACCGTCAGCTCGTGCACGGCGGTGTCGCTGGCGCTGTATGCCGCAAGCGCGGCGGCCTCGCTCTCGATCGCGGAGCGCACCTGGTAGAGGCTGATCATGTCCTTGAGCGAAAGATCCAGCACATAGCTGCCGCTCTGCCCAGGATGCGTGGTGACGAAGCCGATCTCCGTCAGGCTGGCGATGGCCTCGGCCACCGGGGTGCGCGAGATGCCCAGCGAGGCGGCGATCTGGTTGACGTTCAGCCTTGAGCCCGGCGCGATGTGCAGCGCGACGATCTCGTCGTGCAGCAGGCGCGCGACCAGGTCGCGCAGCTTGGCCTCCGGCTCGGCGGCAATGTATTCTCTGAGCCTGTATTGATCCATGTCTCTGCTCCTTTTGAAAAAACACACCCGCCGGGCGGGTGTGTTTTGGTGTCGGCAAGTCTTACTTGGCTCGTCCTCGATCTTCCGGGCAATGTCGCGCGCGAGCAGAACCATCTGATCCTCGCTGACGTCCTCGGGCTTGACCATGATGCGGATCTCGCGGCCGGCCTGGATGGCGTAGCTGCTGGCGATGCCGGGGAAGCTGCGGGAGATCTCCTCGAGCTTCTCGAGACGCTTGACGTAGTTTTCGATGTTCTCGCGGCGAGCGCCGGGACGGGACGCGGAGATCGCGTCCGCCGCCTGGACGAGGCAGGCCTCGACGGTGTGCGGCTCGACGTCGCCGTGGTGGGCCTCGATGCAGTGGATGACCGCTTCGCTCTCGCGGTATTTGCGGGCGATGTCCACGCCGATGGTGACGTGGCTGCCCTCGACCTCGTGGTCGATGGATTTGCCGATGTCGTGCAGCAGGCCCGCGCGCTTGGCCACGTTCACATCGACGCCCAGCTCGCTGGCAAGCAGGCCCGCGATGTGGGAGACCTCGATGGAGTGGTTGAGCACGTTCTGGCCGTAGCTGGTGCGGTAGCGCATGCGGCCGAGCAGCTTGACGATCTCGGGGTTGAGACCGTGGATGTTCGTCTCGAACACGGCCCGCTCGCCCTCGGCCTTGATGGTGGCGTTGACCTCGCGCTGGGCCTTGGCGATCATCTCTTCGATGCGGGCGGGGTGGATGCGGCCGTCCTGGATCAGCTTTTCCAGCGCAAGCCTGGCCACCTCGCGGCGGACGGGATCGAAGCTGGAGACGGTGATCGTCTCGGGCGTGTCGTCGATGATGAGATCGCAGCCCGTGAGCGTTTCGATGCTGCGGATGTTGCGGCCCTCGCGGCCGATGATGCGGCCCTTCATCTCGTCGTTGGGGAGAGCGACGACGGAGACCGTGATCTCGCTCGCGTGGTCGGCGGCGCAGCGCTGGATGGCGGTGGCGATGATGTCGCGCGCGCGCTCGTCCGCCTCTTCTTTGTACTGCGCTTCGATCTCCTTGACCTTCAGCGCCATTTCGTGGGTGACGTCGTCCTTGACGTTTTCGATGAGGTAGGCCTTGGCCTCCTCGATCGAGAAGCCGGAGATCTTTTCGAGCATCTCGAGCTGGCCCTTCTTGATCTGGGCGATCTCCTGCTGCTGAGCCTCGACGGCAGCGATCTTGCTGTTGAGCGTGTCGCTCTTCTTTTCGATCGCGTCGGTCTTGCGGTCAAGGTTCTCTTCCTTCTGCTGCAGGCGTCTTTCCTGCTTCTGCAGCTCGGCCCGGCGGGCCTTTTCCTCGCGCTCGTATTCCGAGCGGCTTTTGTGTATTTCTTCCTTTGCCTCGACGAGAGCTTCTCTCTTCTTGCTCTCGGCGGTCTTGATAGACTCGTTTATGATCCGCTTCGCCTCTTCCTCGGCGCTTTGGATCTCACGCTCCGCGATCTTTTTGCGGTACAGAACGCCGAGCAGAAAACAAACGGCGGCCGTGATCGCGATCACGATCCATGAATACCAGGGCATAGTAAGCAAACACACCTCCATTCCTCAAAAAAATAATGCGGGGTTGGGGCGGTGCTTTTTCAATAGAAAGACGGACCATCAAGCGTATCCGTCGCGTCATAATTGAAAGCGGAATCGCGCGCGGGAGCTCCCCTGCTCCCCGCATGTTTCCATCATGGTATTTTATCCTCTCAGCCGGATTATGTCAAGCAAAACGGAGAAACTTTTTCATCCGCGGCGCAGGATGAGTTCCGTGCCCTCGGCGTCGCAGAACAGCTCGTCCCCCGCGCCCGCCTCTCCGGCAAGAAGCAGCTCCGCCGCCGGATCGGCGATCAGGCGCTGCACCGCGCGGCGCAGCGGCCGCGCTCCGTCCTTTCCGCCGCCCTCGGAGGCCAGGCGCTCGACGGCGGCGTCGCTGACTTTGAGCGTGACGCCCAGCTTTTCAAAGCGCGCGGCCGTCTCTTTGAGAAGCAGCCGGCAGATCGCGCGCAGCTCCTCCCCGCCCAGCGGCCGGAAGCGCACGATCTCATCGATGCGGTTGAGGAATTCCGGACGGAAGACCGCCCGCAGCTCGGCGCGCACGCACGCCTCCGTGCCGTCCTCTCCGCTCGAGGCGGAAAAGCCGATGGGGCCCTTCCCCTCCGCGATCGCGGCGGCGCCGACGTTGGAGGTCATCACGATGAGCGTGTTGCGGAAATCGACCTCGCGCCCGGAGGCGTCGCAGAGCCTCCCCGCGTCCATGATCTGCAGCAGGATGCCCAGCACGTCCTCGTGCGCCTTTTCGATCTCGTCAAAGAGCACGACGGACCAGGGATGCCGCCGCACCTGCTCGGTGAGCTGGCCGCCCTCCTCGTAACCGACATAGCCCGGGGGCGAGCCGAGGATGCGGCTGACGGCGTGCTTTTCCATATACTCCGACATGTCCAGACGGATGAGCGAGCGCTCGTCGCCGCAGACCTCCGCGGCCAGCGCGCGGCAGAGCTCGGTCTTGCCCACGCCCGTGGGGCCGAGAAAGAGAAAGCTGCCCACCGGGCGGCGCGGATCGTTCAGCCCCACGCGGCTGCGGCGGATCGCCCGCGCCACCGTTTCGGCGGCCGCATCCTGCCCGATCACGCGCCTCTTGAGCGCGTCCTCCAGACGGAGAAGCGCGCATTTTTCGTCCTTGCCGAGCGCGGAGACGGGGATCTGCGTCCACTGTGCGACTACCTCCGCGATCGCGGCGGCGTCCACTTCGGCGCGCGTGCCGGATACCTGCGAGGCCGAGGCCGCCTCGTCGATGAGGTCGATGGCCTTGTCCGGCAGGCAGCGCTCGGCGATATAGCGCTGCGAGAGCTCGCAGGCGGCCTCGAGCGCGTCGTCCGAGATCGAGACGCGGTGGTGCCGCTCGAGTCCGGGACGCAGGGAGCGCAGCATGTGCAGGCTCTGCTCCCGGTCCGGCTCGGCGATGCGCACGGGCTGAAAGCGCCGCTCGAGCGCGGCGTCCTTTTCGATGTGGCGGCGGTATTCCTCCGGCGTCGTCGCGCCGATGATCTGTACCTCGCCGCGCCCCAGCGCGGGCTTGAGGATGTTGGCCGCGTCGATCGCGCCCTCGGCGCTGCCCGCCCCGACGAGCGTGTGCAGCTCGTCGATGAAGAGGATCACGTCGCCGGCGCGGCGGACCTCGCGCAGGACGGTCTTGACGCGGTCCTCGAAATCGCCGCGGTATTTCGTGCCCGCGAGCATCGAGGGGATGTCCAGCGAGACGAGACGCTTTTTCGACAGCTCCGCGGTCGTCGCGCCGCGCGCCATCAGCAGGGCCAGGCCCTCCGCGACCGCGGTCTTGCCCACGCCGGGCTCGCCGACGAGCACGGGGTTGTTCTTCGTGCGCCGCGAGAGGATCTGCACGGCGCGGCGGATCTCCTTTTCGCGGCAGACGACCGGATCGATCCCTCCCGTGAGCGCGAGCGAGGTGAGATCCCGGCTGTACTGGTCGAGCGTGCGCGTTTCGGCGCGGCGCAGCGTACCCGTGCGCGCCGACGCCGAGCCCGGCTCGGAGGGCTGCGGCGTGACCCCGCCGCCGAAGAGATCGCTCAGCGCGGCGGCGGCGGAGGGGACGTCCGCCCCGCTGCGCCGCAGCAGTCTGCTTGCGGCGCAGTCTCCGTCGCACAGGATCGCGAGCAGCAGATGCTCCGTGCCGATGAAGCTGCGCCCGCAGCGCCGGGCCTCGCGGCCGGCGGCCTCCAGAAGACGGGCGGCCTCGGCGTCGAGACCCTGGGCCGGCGCGCCGGGCACGCCGCTGCCGAGCTCCTCCGCGGCGAGACGGCGCAGCGTCTCCGGCTCCGCCCCGCAGCGGCGCAGGACCCGCTCGCCGAGCGCGTCCGGCTCCGCCAGGATGCCCAGGAGCAGATGCACGCTCCCGACGAAGCTGTGGCCCAGGGCCGCGGCCTCGGCGCGCGCGTTTTCGATCGCGCTCTCGGCGCGCTGCGTAAACTGTTCGTTGCTCTTCATGGATGATCCTCCGCCCGGTTCAAGACAGTTTCGATTATCCCCCGCCGCCGCCGATGAAAAGGGCGAATAGCGGCGGGAACAAGAAAAAGTATCGCCAAGTTTTCGTAAAATGTTATCAGTCCGTTCAAAAATAATAATTGATTTTTGAAAAGGATGTGTTACAATGGTGGCGAAATCGGTCCCCCCGAGGGATCAAATAAAAATGGAGGGTACATACATGGCTTACGTGATCACCGACGAGTGCCTGTCCTGCGGCACCTGCGCGGCCAACTGCCCGGCCGAAGCGATCGACATGGGCGAGCTGCACTACGAGATCGACGCCGACAAGTGCCTTGATTGCGGCACCTGCGCGGCCAACTGCCCGGCCGAGGCCATTGTCGCCGAGTAATCGACAAGCTTTTGCGAGGGGAAAACGAGAGGGCGTGAACACGCCCTCTCGTTTTTATTCTGCTTGACAAGGAGTCCTTATGACGGAATTTACGGAGCTTTGGCCCGGCGGGCCGCGCTATGCCCAGGCGGAGCATTTCCCGCTCGGCACGGACAGCGTGCTGCTGGCGGATTTCGTCCCGCTCGCGGGGGCGAGGCGGGGCGTGGATCTCGGCTGCGGCGGCGGCATCCTGACGCTGCTGCTGCTCGCGCGCTCGGAAAAGCTGCATATGACGGGGCTGGAGATCCTGAGCGCCGCCGCGGAGCGCGCGGAGGAAAACCTGCGTGAAAATATGCTGGAGGAGCGCGGCGGGATCGTCTGCGGCGATATCCGCGGCGTGCGCGCCCTCTTCGAGGCGGGCTCGTTCGATCTCGCCGTCGCCAACCCGCCCTTTTTCTCTCTCGGCAGCGGCGCGCTGCCCCGGGATCCGTCGCGCGCGGCCGCGCGCGCGGAAGGAAGCTGCACGCTCGACGAGCTCTGCGCCGCGGCGGCCTGGCTCTGCCGGACGGGCGGGCGCTTCTGCCTGGTACACCGGCCGGAGCGTCTCAGCGAGGTCTTCGTCGCGATGAGCGCGCACGGCCTCGAGCCGAAGCGGTTGCGTTTTGTCTGCGCCCGCGCCGGGGCGGCGCCCTCGCTCGCGCTCATCGAAGGGCGGCGCGGCGGCGCGCCGGGTCTTGCGGTCGAGCCGGCGCTGCTGCTGGAGGACGAAAACGGCGCCGAGAGCGCCGAGCTGCGGCGCATCTATCACAGATAGAAACAAGACGGCTGCGGTCTCTCACTTGAGACCGCAGCCGTCTTTTCCCTGCGCAGCTTTTCAGCTGTCACAGCCTGATCTTCAGTCTGGCGATACACTCCGGGCAGACGTTCTTTCCCTCGAAGCCGACGAGGTCCTTCACGCCGCCGCAGAAGATGCAGGCAGGCTGGTATTTTTTCAGGATGATGCTGTCCCCTTCGACATAGATCTCCAGGGAATCTCTTTCCGCGATATCGAGCGTGCGGCGCATTTCGATGGGCAGTACGATGCGGCCGAGCTCGTCGACCTTTCTCACGATCCCCGTTGATTTCATAAAAATGCTCCTTCCTGTTTGCGGCTCTCCGGCAGCGTCATTATATCACAGATCGCGAAAACTGCAAGTTTTTTCGTTATTTGACCCGGTTTTTTTGGAAGAACAGCCGTTTTTCGGTCTGATTTGAGAAATTATTCCCAGTTTTTGGATATAATTCCGCGAAGAAAGACGCTTCGCTCTCCCTCTTGGTTTTTCGCCGCCGTTATGATAGAATGAGCGGGCGGGACAATCCGGCCCGCCAATCCTGCTTGTGGGTGGAGCTCCATGAAAAAG
>ONQJ01000042.1 GCA_900319935.1 uncultured Eubacteriales bacterium
GGTGCTGATGGCGGCGGCGCTCGCAGCCGTCGGCGTGACGGCCTTCGTGCTGATCAAAAAGGGCCGCAAAAACGGGAAATAACAGTAAAAACGCCGGAAGTATCGAATAACAGAAGGGGCTGTGAAAAAACACCGTTTTTTCACAGCCCCTTTCTTCTTTTCCGGACCTCCCGGTACGAAAAGTTTTTCCCACGGCAGGGAGTATCCGGCAAAGTATTGTACGGTGGCCACGCGAGCTCGCAGAGCGGCGATTTGATAAAAAACTACAAAACTGTTTCGTTAATCGCGCATTATGGCGACAGGAACAGATGAAAAAATACCGGAATCTTGCGGTACTTCTCAAATAAACAGCTTGTAATCAGACAAAATGCGGGGTATATTATAATATAAACTATTATAGGAGTACTATCAGAACATCCATCTCCTACCGAATACCAATACAGCCAAGAGGGTCTTTCCCTTATTCTTGCAACAAGGCAGGTCGTATCCATGAAAAAAGCAATCTCATTGATCCTGTGCGTGCTCATCCTGCTCTCGTCGGTACCGATGCAGGCGATGGCGGATGAATACGCTTCCGGTGAGAGCACGGAGACCGCAGCGCTGAAAGCGCCGGTGGAAATTCCCGCAGAAAGCGAGCCGGATGCCGCGGAGACAAGAGAAGACACTCCTGCGTCTACGGACGGAGGAGAGCTTTCTGCTGCATCCGGGGCGGAAGAAGAGAGCACGTCCGAGCCTGCGGTAAACGCGGGCGAGCCTGCCGGCAAGAATGCGCAGGACGCAGGGCTTGCTGTGCAGGTTCCCGCTTCGGAAGAGCTTACCGCCGGCGCCGAACCGGAGGAACAGGCAGCTTTTGAGAAAGCGGCTGCCCGGGAGGAAGAGACGCCGGAGGAAGCCTTGCGCGCGGCGGACCACGAGATGTCCGTCGGAGAGAGCGTCTCGGACACGCTGAACGAGGCGAAACCGAGCGCGACCGTGCGCCTGACGGCAGCGAGCGACACCAGCCTGTTGCTGGGGGTGACGGGCGGCGTTACCGTCGAGCTGGTATCTGAGCAGGACGAAAACAGGGTAGAACTGTCCGGCGAGAAGGGCGAGAACGGGGAATGGCAGGAGACGACGGCGACGTTCAGCGCTGCGGCCGGAACCTACCTCATCACGGTCACGCGGCAGGCGGCGGAAGCGGAAGCGGCGTTTGTCCTGCGCGCGGCGAGCGTTCGGAACGAAGAACCTGTCGAAAGGCGGGCCGTTCGCGCGCTCCCGGCTGCTTCGAACGGCGGATTTGCGGTAAGCCTTGAAAACGAGGCGGCGTCGGTATCGGTCTCGGATTCTGCTTACGCCGACAATCAGGCGATCCGCGTGGCGGTCGGCGGAAACGTCTTTGACGCGCTCCTCGACTTCACGGTAACGGGACTGGGATCGGCAACGGAAGGGAAAATCCAGTCCGAAACACTGAAGGGACAAAGTGCGCTGAAATATCGTGTCGTACGCATTCTCAGCGCGAACGAAGCGGAATGGGTATCCGGCTCCGGGATCATGGCAGACGGAGAGCTGAACTTCCGCGCGGAAGGGGACGGGACTTACGTTCTGGTGCGGCTGAAGGGGGTCGAGCTCGATCCGACGCCGTCGCAGAGCAGCCCTGCGTTCTATGTGGAGCTCGTCAGCGGGGCGACGGAAAGAGAAGAAGATTACGTCTGGACCGCGGACAACGCCGCGGCGGGGCATCGCTATATTTTCCGAATCAACTACCGTCTGAGCGTATATACGGATCAGGAGGCCGATAAGGTCCAGATGGTGATCCCGGAACAGATCCTGAGGGATCGGTACGGGGATCTCGCGGATGCGATCGAATTTTCCATCCCGAAGAAGGAAGAGGTCGACAAAGGCGGCGAGATCAGCGACGACGTATTCTTTGCCTGGCGCAGAGAGACAGACAGCGAGGGTGAGCCGACCGGAAATATCATCATTTACAACTTCCGTCCGCTCGAAAGCGGCGGCCGGAACGGCTCGATCGAGCTGGCGTACGCCACAACGAAACCCACGCTGGATTATAAAGACTACGACCCGGCCGATCCGGCGCCGAGCCGTTCGGATCCGTTCCATTGCGTTCTGATGCTCCCGGACAAGGCGGGGAGGGATTCGGAACAGATCCCTGTGTGCATGGACACGACGGCGAAGGTGGAGAAGGTCGAAAAGAGCGGCGTCGATCTGTATGATACGTGGCAGACGGGCTGGGGGGAACCCGCGGACTATGGGATCGATCTGACGAACAGTCATTGCCAGTTTCTGATCTGGCAGGTCAAAACGACGGTGTCCCTGACGCAGCCGTTCAACCTGACGATTCAGGATGTTCCGATAACGGAAGGCCTGACGCCGATCGCGCTGAAGTGGTCGGGAGACTCCGCGTTTGCCAAGCCGGACGCGGACGGCTCCTGGACCAAAGGGAACCTGAGAAACGGCCTGATATATGCGAGTATCCTCACGAGCGTGGACGAAAGCGTCTACAAACTGGTCTCGGGCGAGGAAGTAGAAAAATGGGTCGTTCAGAACAGCGCGATCGCGACCGTGAGACCCTACGACGGCGTGGACCCGACCACGACGGCGACGGGCGAAGGCTCTTATATGTATGAGGTTCCCATCTTCTGGGATCCGGTCGGGCATTTTGACGCGTGGAAGCGCGGCGACGGCGCCCAGCGAGCCTATAACTACTGGGGGCAATACACGACCAATCCGTGGATATTCAACGCACTGGACTTCACCGCGGGACAGTACTCCCGCTACGACCTGGATAAATTCGGAACCCACGATGAGATCCGGGGCGAACTGGAGTCATACGACGGGCTGGATTACGCGGTGTGGATGTGGGGCACGCCGTACGTGCTGACGAAGGATTGGAACTTCAGCAGCAACGCGGAGAAGAACTACGGGTATTTCCGCGATTACATCATCTACGATCAGTGGGATTTTGACGTAAAACTCGGACATTCGTCCAGCGACCTGGTTCCCCTCGGAGCCGGGGATTACCGGATCAAGCAGATCCAGTTTGTGGCGGTCCTGTCGGATATGAAGCTGTCTACGTCTTCGCAGAGCTTCGGGCAAACGACCTTCTCCTACGATCACAAGATCGACGAGGAGGACACGCTGGGCGGCATCGGCGACGTGCTGCATATTTACGGCAAGAACGGCGCCGGCGCCTGGGTGGAGCTGCTGAGGAAGGATTACCGGGAGGGCGGTTCGACCTGGGTCAATTCGGAATACGGCGAGCTGAGCGATGAAAAAACGCTGACGCTGTATGAAAGCGCGGACCACAGCAAGGACATCGTTTTGTACCGGACCGTGATGAAGACGCGGCATGCGGAAGCGACGATCGGAACGGTGCCTGAGTTTGAGCTGTACCCCACGGAAACCGTGCTGGGCGTAGTGGACAACGCGGGAACGATCTGCCTGTATAACGATACCTATGCCGACCTGTATTCGACATGGGAAGGGCAGGTCAAGCATGTTGAATTCGACGGGGCAGGCTGTGTCAGCGGCGTATACTATACCGGAAATGATTACCGCGAGTATAAATGGGACAGCTTCTCCGGCATGAACATCGATCTCGACGACGGAGACCCCAACACGTATTACCGGTATTTCCACATCTATGACGCCTACCGGCGGGACTTCGACTACGCGCGTTCGTCCCAGAGCGACTCCTACATCGAAAAGCGCATCACGGGAACGAGCAACGACCGCAAGATGGCGCGCTTCACGATCGGCTGGCAGGTCGACATGGCGGAGACGATCACGACGAGCACCGGCACGGACGTGCAGCGGGAGGGCATCCCGCAGGACGGCGGCGTGTTCTACGACCTGCTTCCCAAGGGGGCGGCGGTGGATCAGAAGACAGTCAAGGTCCTGTCCGCCGGGGGAGAAGTGAACCATGCGCTGGAACTGATCCCGAACTGGCGGGGCTCCGGCAGAACGATGATGAAGGTCAGCGTCCTGCAGCCGGGGGTGAATTACTCGCTGAGCTACGAGACGATCCATGCCTGGACGTCGATCAAAGACTACGGCAGCGCGGTGTACAATCCGGTCGCCTACGAGACAGGAAATGAAAACATCGCGAAAGGAAAAGCGGACGATGCGTCGAGCCTGCAGTTCGCCAGCGCCGAGGAGCGCTCGTGGATGGCGAACCTGGATCCGGCGAGCGGAGACGCGCACCGGTTCCTGTACTCCGAATCGAGGACGAGTATTAGCGCCCTGATCGCGTTGTCCAACGGTATTTCGAAAAGCGTGCGCGCGCTGAAGGACACGGTGTTCCGCAGCAACACCTACGTGGGACAGAGCGACGTGTACCTGTACCGGCTGGCCTACGCGCCGGACAGCCAGGTCCGCGCCAGAAACCTCCTGTTTATCGATAACCTGGAGGAGTCGAACGTGGCCGGCCGACAGTGGCAGGGCAAGCTGTACTCGAGCGATCCCGCGCATCCGGAGTACGCGGTGGACGTTTCGCAGCTGAAAGCGGCAGGGGCGACCCCGACGGTATATTATGCGGATCACGTCGTGGACGTCGGGTACTACGAAGAAGAGCAGACGACGCAGGAATACCTCGCGGCGCGGGGCTTCCAGACGGGCGACACGTTCTTTGCGGGGCATACGCTTGACGACGTGAAGGCGGTGGCGATCTATTGCGGCGACAGCTTCGAGCTGAAGGGTACCGCAGAGGAGCCGAACAAGTCGGTCTCGATCTTCCTGTATATGATCTCGCCGGAGTACGTGGTGAAAAAGGGCAATCCGTATCCCGCGACGTTCAACAACTTCGCGCTGGCGATGCGCGTCGGAGTCAGCGGAGAGGACGGAAGATGGGAGTATATCCCGCAGACGACGATCACGCCGGATGCGATCGTCTATACCAGGGTCAAGCAGGACATTCCGCTGAAGAAAATCAGCGAGGAAGACGCGAGCCTGGTGATCGGCGGCGTGCAGTTCAAGCTGAGCGGCACCTCGTTCTATACGGGAAAGCAGATCGAACTGCTCGGAACGACGCAGACGGACGGTACGCTGGTATTCGAAGACATGGAGCGCGGCAGCTATATCCTGGAAGAAGTCGCATGCCCGAAGGACTGGGTGCTGGACAAGACGCCTTACCAGGTCGTGATCGACGGATACGGACGGCTGTGGATTGCGAACATGGACGTGCTGAAGACCGAGGACGGCGCGGTACAGACCGACCCGGAAAGCGGGAAGCCGCTGATGGCCGACGGAACGCTGGCGCCGGACGACTACCTGTTCTCGACGGTGAAGTACGGGGAAAACGTGTTCACGATCGAGAACGAACCGAGGATCTATACGGATTTCAGCTTCTATAAGGCAGGAAAGCGGGACAGCCGGCCGATCCCGGGCGTGGAGTTCCGGCTTGCGGGAATCTCGCATTATAACAATTCGATCGAGAAGACGGCAATTTCCGGAGCGGACGGCGCCGTAAGCTTTGAAGACGTCGAGTGGGGAACCTATACGCTGTCGGAGTCGCAGGCGGCAGAGGGATACAGAGCGATCCCGGCCGGCGTGGAGATCCGCGTGGAAATCGGAGGCAACCGGAGCGTAACGATCTACGAACTCGATCCGGCTACGGGCAAAGCGAAGGCGGACAGCGAATGGGTCAGCCTGAGCCGGCTCGGCGACGTAACGATCGCGAACCCGGAGAAGTATACCGATATTGCGTTTTATAAGGCGGAACCGCTCGGGGAGTCGTTCCGGTATCTGCCGGGGGCGAAGTTCTCGCTGGTCGGCACCTCGGTAGAGGGCACGGAATATGACCTCGAAGAAGAATCCGATGAGACCGGCACGGTTCGCTTTACCGGGATCGAGGAAGGCGTCTACGAGCTGAAGGAGACGGAAGCGCCGAAGAACATCCAAATCACGGAAACCGGGGAAGCGGCAGAAGGCGGAGAGATCAATTACCGCGGCGATCCGAACACATATCTTGTCACGGTAAAGGCCGACGGGACGTATACGATCCGCCAGAAGACCGCGTCCGCGGATGGGAGTTCCGCGGAAGGGCCCGAGCTCGGCAGGGACCTGCTGGAGCACTACGTGTTCCTGAATACGCCGATCCCCGAGGGCGAGATCCTGATTACAAAGAAGTGGATCGACGGACTGACGGGAACGGCGGCGGAGGGCCGTCCGTATCCGCAACTGACGCTGCTGACGAGCGCCCAGTACGCCTCCAACTACTACACGGTGACCTTTGACGCCTACGGCGGCTATTTCCCGACGGGCGGCAAGAGCTATTCCCTGCGTTATCGCGCGGATGAGCTGCCCACGGCGGAGCAGGCCGCGTCCGTACCGACGCCGCAGCGCACCAACTATGTATTCGACGGCTGGGTGTACAAGCTGGCGGGCAGCGACGAGCTGCACACGTTCTCGCTTGCGGATTACACGGAAAAGGCGACGATCGTCGCCTATGCGAAGTGGAAACCGGCGCGCGTCTGGGACTATGGTTATAAAGGCTACGTCCAGGCGTTTACCGCTCCGATCGCCGGCGACTACCTCTTCGAAGCCTGGGGCGCAAATGGCGGCAATACGACGAGGTATGGCATGGGCGTAAAAGCTGGCGGCGGAGGTGCCTATACAAGCGGCTCGATCCACCTTGACGCGGGACAGACGGTATACGTATACGTCGGCGGAAGAGGCTCGAACGGATGGATGCCGAGCTATTTTGTGCAGGTCCCCGGCGGCTGGAACGGCGGCGGCTACGGTGTTGACGACAACAACAACGACGAATGCAGCGGCGGCGGCGGCGGTGCGACGGACTTCCGGCTGACAGACGGAACATGGAATTCGTTTGCTTCGCTGAAGTCCCGTATCATGGTGGCTGCCGGCGGCGGCGGTCCGGTTGTCGCAAGTATAGTAGATGAATATAATATTACCGCTTTCCTTGGCGGGCAAAAGGAGGCGCTTCCGCTCTCCGATGTTTCGGGGTGGCGTTATCATTATAAAGCGAGCATTTCTGCCTCTGGAGAGTATTATAGAGAAGAGGGAAATTCGCCTGTCGGTAGCTGGTATTATCCGGGGGCTTTTGGCATTGGCGGTCATGCAGACAACGCTACGTATCGGAACCCACACAGTATCGGCGGCGCGGGCGGCGGCTGGTACGGCGGCATCGCCGGAAGCGTGCTGTACGGAGATTCCCCTTCGCATTATGCACACTACGGCACCAGCGCAACCGGCGGAACGTCGTACATTTCCGGCCATGACGGCTGCTACGCGGTCGATCAGGCCTCGACAGCCGAATCGATCACGCACCTCGGCACCTCGGAGTACGCGGGATTCGTATTCAGCGATACGGTAATGCTGGCAGGATATGAGCTCGGCACCCACACGAATCCGGATACGACCGGCAACGGCTTTGCGCGGATCACCTATGTTGCTTCGGAGGATCTGCCCGAAGAGAACTACCCGGAGCAGACCCTGGTCCCGGCCGGCGGCAGCTCCGGCGAGGACGAAGAGATGAAATCTCTGGACAGCATGGAGCAGACCGACGGCGAAGGCAACGATACGGCAGGGTACTGGGAAAAGACGGCGGATGATACCTGGCTGTATCACTTCAAAGTCGTGAATCCGAAGCTCGACTATCTTGTCTACGAGGATGCGGGGCTGACTTACGCGCGCTACGGGTATCACTACGTATCCGAGGAAATGACCCCCGGCTACGTGGAATTGCCCGGGGAAACGACGACGGCAACGATCACAAACAAGCTTCCGACGGGCAGCCTGAACGTCACGAAGCACGTCGCTGGCGGCACTTCGGATCAGAAGTTCAAGTTCACGGTCACGCTGAAGGATTCGGGGAACCGACCGGTCAGCGGGGTGTTTGGCGGCGTCAGCTTTCTCGACGGCGTCGGGGCGTTCCTGCTGGGAGACGGCGAGAACAGGATGATCTCGGAGATTCCGGCCGGTTACAAATATGAGGTGGCAGAGGAAGAAGTATCCGGGTACGCTGTGAGCTTCGATCCGGAAACGCCGGCGGGGACGATCGCGGTGGATACGGTGGCCGAGGTCCGGTGCACGAACAGCTATACGCCTCCGGTATTGACGCCGGTGAACGTGACGCTGAAGAAGGTGGAAACCGGACACTTTGAAACGGCCGGGACTTACACGATCCGGGCGGACTTCCGGAACCTCACGCCGAATCTCACTTACAGCTATTTGAGGGGAGAGGAGCGTTCCAGCTTTACGGCGGATGAGAACGGCGAGTACAACGGCTTGCTGCTGAGCATGAAACATGACGATGTCGTGGTGTTTGAACGGCTGCCGGTCGGCTCCGAGTACAAGTTCGGCGAGCCGGGCGGAGAATACACGGCAAGCTACACGATCGTCGATGCGGCGGGCGGTTCCCAGATCGCCCAGAGCTCTCCGGCGGCACCGGTAACCGGCGCGGCGCTTTCCACGGCATGGGAAACGGCCAACGACGGTGAGCAGATCACGGTGACCTTTGAGAACCGGCTGGAGAGGACCGTGGATCTGACGGTGGAAAAGCAGGTGGAAGGCCTGGACACGGGCGATGCTTTCGCAATCACCCTGCTGATCACGAACCTGCCGGTCGGTGAGTGTTACACCGCAGTCAAGGGAAGCGACAACCCCTTTGTGTGGACGGCCAACGAAAACGGCGAGATCATCCGAACGCTGACCTTCACGAACGGGGAAAAGCTGGTGGTCCGCGATCTCCCGGTGGGCACGAACTACCGTGTCGCGGAAGAAGTCACGACGAGTTACACGCCGAGCGTTACCGTCAACGGGACGGCAGTACCGGTGGTGCAGACGCTGCCGGACGAGGATCTTGAAGGCGGTCTGGGAATCCCGGCGCAGACGCTGCACGAGGGGACCGATGAGGCGGTCGTTGTGAAGAACACGAGCGCGACGGGTTCGCTGAAGCTGACCAAGAGAGTTGCGGGCAACTTCGGCAACCGGGATACGGAATTCACGTTCCGGATCACGCTGACGTATTTGTTTGAGGGGCAGACGCTGCCGCTGAGGGATACCAGCCTGATCACTGCGGAAAAGAACGGCGATGCGATCACGCTGACCTTTACCGACGGCGTATGCGAGGTCCGTCTGAAGGACGGGGACGAGCTGCTGCTGAAGGGGATCTTCGACGGCGTGAAGTATGAGATCGAGGAAACGGACAGCGGTACGTATCGGGTAAGCGTACATGGCGGCCGCAGCGGAACGATCCGAAGCAACGTGAACGGCGGCGTGACGGCGGTCGGCTTCACAAATACCCTGAACATCACGATCCCGACCGGCGTGTCGTTGACTGCGGTTCCGGGGATCGCCATGGCTGCGCTCGGCTGGATCAGCCTGGTGCTGCTCCGGCGGAAAAAGAAAGACAGATAAGCGCAAGCTGCCGGCCTTCGTAAAGACGGGCAGGGAATCCGGAAGCGGCCTTTCATGGCCGGGCCAAGGGGGGGCAGAGCCCTGCTCCCCCGATACCGGAGCAAAACAATCCCCCGGGGAACGGGCCTATGCCCGCTCCCCGGGGGATCTCATTTTCCTGTGGGACGCTCTCGGCGGAAAGCCGGAGCAGGTCCGGGCAGCCCTAAGCCGAAAAGCGACGGTTTCTCAAGGCTTTTTTGCCTTGATCAGTACATGCCGCCCATGTCGGGAGCGGCGGGTACGGGAGGATTCTTCTCCGGAATGTCGGCCACCAGGCTCTCGGTGGTCAGCACCATGCCGGCCACGGAGGCGGCGTTCTCCAGCGCGCTGCGGCAGACCTTGGTCGGGTCGACGATGCCGAGGGAGATCATATCGCCGTAGGTGTCGTTGGCGGCGTCATAGCCGAAGTTGGCGCTGTCGGACTCGGCGACCTTGTTGAGGATGACCGCGCCCTCGACGCCGGCGTTCGCGGCGATCTGCATGATGGGAGCCTTGAGCGCCTTGGCTACGATCGCAGCGCCGGTCTTCTCATCGCCCTCCAGCTCGCCGAGCAAATTCTCGGCGGCCTTGGCGGCCAGTACATAGGCGGTGCCGCCGCCGGGGACGATGCCCTCGGCGACCGCGGCGCGGGTGGCGTTCAGCGCGTCCTCGATGCGGAGCTTCTTCTCCTTCATCTCGGTCTCGGTCGCAGCGCCGACCTTGATGACGGCCACGCCGCCGCTCAGACGGGCAGCGCGCTCGGAGAGCTTGTCGCGGTCATAATCGGAGGTGGTGGTGGCGAGCTGCGCCTTCACCTGGTTCAGACGGTCGATGATCTGGCCGCGGGTGCCGGCGCCGTCGACGATCGTGGTGGTCTCCTTCGTGACCTTGACCTGGCGGGCCTGACCCAGCTGATCGATCGTGGTCTCCTTGAGATCCAGACCCAGATCGGAGCTGATGACCTGGCCGCCGGTGAGGATGGCGATATCCTGCAGCATTTCCTTGCGGCGGTCGCCGAAGCCGGGGGCCTTGACGCACACGCAGGTGAAGGTGCCGCGCAGACGGTTCAGAATGATGGTGGCAAGGGCCTCGCCCTCGATGTCCTCGGCGATGATCACGAGCTGACGGCCCGCGTTCAGAACGGCCTCGAGGATGGGCAGGATCTCCTGAATGTTGGAGATCTTCTTGTCGGTGATGAGGATGAGCGCGTCCTTGATGACGGCTTCCATCTTCTCGTTGTCGGTGACCATGTAGGGCGTGATGTAGCCGCGGTCAAACTGCATGCCCTCGACGACCTCGGAGTAGGTCTCGGCGGTGTTGGAGTCCTCCACGGTGATGACGCCGTTCTGGCCGACCTTCTCCATGGCCTCGGCGATCAGGGCGCCGATCTTCTCGTCGCCGGAGGAGATGGAGCCGACGCGGGCGATGTCCTGGCTGCCCTTCACGGGCTCGGAGTTGGCGCGGATGGCGGCGACGGCCGCGTCCGTGGCTTTCTGGATGCCGCGGCGCATGACCATCGGGTTTGCGCCGGCAGCGAGGTTCTTCAGACCCTCGCGGATCATGCCCTGCGCGAGCACGGTGGCGGTGGTGGTGCCGTCGCCGGCGATGTCGTTGGTCTTGGTGCTGACTTCGCGGATCAGCTGCGCGCCCATGTTCTCAAAGGCGTCCTCCAGCTCGATTTCCTTCGCGATGGTCACGCCGTCGTTGGTAATCAGGGGAGAGCCGTACTTCTTGCCGAGCACGACATTGCGTCCCTTGGGGCCGAGGGTGATTTTCACGGTATCGGCGAGCTGGTTCACGCCGCGCTCAAGGGCCTTGCGGGCCTCTTCACCATAAATAATCTGCTTTGCTGCCATGATAATTGCCTCCTAACTTATTCTTCGACGAGGGCGAGAATGTCGCTCTGACGAACGATGTCATATTCCTCGCCGTCCACCTTCACGGTGGTACCGGTGTACTTGCCGACCAGGACCTTGCTGCCCTTTTTCACGGTCATGGCGACTTCCTTGCCGTCGACCATTCCGCCGGGGCCAACCTCGATGACCTCGTACATTTCGGG
>ONQJ01000026.1 GCA_900319935.1 uncultured Eubacteriales bacterium
CGTCGATCTCGACCTCCATGTTGTAGAACTTGACCTCGACGCCGTAGAGCAGCGTGTCGTCGTTGGCCGTGCCCGGGGCGATCTTGTCGAGGGCGTAGATCATCTCGATGATGCCGTCGAGGATGCGCTTGGGGATCACAAGGCTGAGATCGCCGGGCGTGGCCGCGAGCGTCGGGGTCACGAAGCTCTCGGCGATGCGCTGCGGCGTGCTCCTGCGGCCGCGCACGAGATCGCCGAAGCGCTGCACCATCACGCCGCCGCCGAGCATGTTCGACAGGCGCGCGATGCTCTCGCCGTAACCGTTGGAGTCTTTGAAGGGCTCGGAGAAATGCTTGTTCACCAGCAGGGCGAAGTTTGTGTTCTCGGTGTGCTTCGACTTGTCCTCATAGCTGTGGCCGTTGACCGTGACGATGCCGTTGGTGTTTTCGTTGACGACCACGCCGTGCGGGTTCATGCAGAAGGTGCGCACCATGTCCTCGAACTTTTCGGTGCGGTAGATGATCTTGCTCTCGTACAGCTCGTCCGTCAGCTCGGAAAAGACCTCGGCGGGCAGCTCGACGCGCACGCCGATGTCCACGCGGTTGGAGTGCGTGGGGATCTGCAGCTCCCGGCAGACGGATTCCATCCACTTGCTGCCGCTGCGGCCCACGGAGATCACGCAGTCGCGGCACTCAAAGCGCTCGTCCCCGGCCAGGACGGCGTAGCCCTCCTCCGTCTTTTTCACCGCCGTCACGGCCGTGTTGAAGCGGAAGTCGACCTTGTCCCTGAGCTCGGCGTAGATGTTCTCGAGCACGACGTAGTTGATGTCCGTGCCGAGGTGGCGCACCTGCGCGTCGAGCAGGTGCAGGCCGTTCTCGAGGCATTTCTTTTTGAGCTTGCTGTTGGCCGTGGAATAGAGCTTCGTGCCCTCGCCGCCGTGGGCGAGGTTGATGCCGTCCACATAGCGCATCAGTTCGATAGCCTCGCGCTTGCCGACATGCTCAAAGAGCGTGCCGCCGAACTGGTTGGTGATGTTGTACTTGCCGTCGGAGAAGGCGCCCGCGCCCCCGAAGCCGCTCATGATGCTGCACACCGGGCACTTCACGCAGCTCTTGACCGTCTTGCCGTCGATCGGGCATTTCCGCTTGTCCAGCGGGCGGCCCAGCTCCAGCACCGCGATCGAAAGACCCTTTTCGGCCTTGGCGAGCTCATAGGCGGTAAAGATGCCGCCCGGCCCCGCGCCGATGACCACAACGTCGTATTTCATGTTATTTCACTCCTCGGATCGATATGAAAACAAAAAACCGTCTCACTTCCGTCGGGGAAATGAAAACGGCCTGAAAAAAGTTCCTCGCTCAAGATACCACAGTTTTCCTCCGCCGTCAAATGAAATAAATGTAAAAAACCGTTGGACGCATTCTCTTCTTGCGTTTGCGGAGGGGCTGTTGTATAATACAGCCGCTTGAAGAAGTCCGCCCTTGCTTCGTAACCCGGAAACGCAACGGCGGCTTTCTTCCGACGACCGGGTATAGCGCAGTTGGTAGCGCGCGTGGTTTGGGACCATGAGGTCGGGGGTTCAAGTCCCTCTACTCGGACCAAGGAACAGGCCGCCCCTTTCGGGGCGGTCTGTTTTTTTATCTGAACGCAAACGCGAACCCCCGGCCTCATGTTCTTCCATCAACGGCCGCCTGCGGCCGCGGCGGCGTTTTTCTTGCACTAGATCGGGTCGGTATGGTATAAAGGGGAAAAAGAACTGCTCGCGCAGGTCTGAAAAGCGAGGCGAGAAAAATGGATTATCTCGAAAGCTATTACAACAGCTACGACGAAGAAGGGCGATTGCTCTCCCGGCATGGCAGCGTCGAGTATATTACCACGCAAAAGTACATACACGAGGCCTTGGGCGGAAACAAGCAAAAGAGGATCCTCGAGGTCGGAGCGGGAACCGGGCGATACAGCGTCGCTCTGGCCAAAGAAGGCTACTCCGTCGTCGCCCTCGAGCTGATCGAGCGCAATCTGAGCATCCTGAAGAGCAAGCTGACCGGGGACGAACAGCTGCAGGCTTTGCAGGGAAACGCTCTCGACCTTTCCCGCTTCGCAGACGACTCCTTTGATCTGACGCTTGTTCTCGGCCCCATGTATCATCTGTATACGAAGGATGAGAAGCTTCGGGCCCTGTCGGAGGCGGTGCGCGTGACGAAAACCGGCGGCTTCATCATGGTCGCCTACTGCATGAACGAGCCGACGGTCATCAACTATGTTTTCGGTCAGAACAAGCTCTGGGAAACGCTGGATGCGGACATGCTGACGAAGGACTGGCATTGCATCAGCGAACCGAAAGATGTCTTTGAGCTGGTACGGATCGAGGACATCGCAGAGCTTGACGGCGCTGTGGATGTCAAGCGGGTGAAACTGATCGCCGCCGACGGGGCAACAAACTATATGCGACCTCTCATCGACGGAATGGATGAGGCCACTTTTTCCAAGTGGGTAGAGTATCATCTGTCCATCTGCGAGCGGCAGGATCTGATCGGCGCGTCGCACCACACGCTGGACATTCTGCAAAAGAAGTGATCTTGCAGCCCCGGACTTGCGAAAGCCCGGGGCGCTGTGTTAACATGAGAAAAAAGAAAGAGAGGTGAAGCGCGGCGTGAAGGAAACGGATCAACGGCGTTCCGGGGTCTCTTCCGGTCTTCTGTCGTACGGAGCATATACGCTGGCGATGCTGATCTTCGGCACCAACGGGCTGCTCGTCGCGCACATCTCCCTGCCTGCGAGTCAGATCGTGCTGCTGCGCACGCTGCTCGGCGGCGCGCTTCTGACGCTGCTGGTGCTGCTGCGCGGCGGCTTCGACCGCGCGGCCGTGCGCGCCGACGCCCTCCCGCTCCTGATCGGCGGGGCGGCGCTAGGGGCGAACTGGGTGGCGCTGTTCGAGGCCTTCCGCATGCTGAACATCAGCCTTGCCACGCTGATCTATTACGCCGGTCCGATGCTGGTATTGCTGCTCTCGCCCGTCCTGTTCCGTGAGAAGCTGACGGGCACGAAGATCACGGCCCTCTGTCTCGTGGCCGTCGGTCTGGTGTGCATCAGCGGCAGCATCGCCTTCGGCGGTCTGAGCGTGCCCGGGCTTTTCGTTGCGGCCCTGTCTGCGCTGTTTTACGCCTCGCTGATCGTCTTCAACAAGCGCATCGTCCGCGCGCCCGGCCTTCAGACGGCGGCGATCGAGCTGGACGCCGCCTTCGTCGTCGTGCTGATCTACGTCCTGTTCACGACGGGCCTGCCCCGTCCCCTGCGCGCGGACCTGCCCTACATCGCCCTGATCGGTCTGAGCAACACGGGCCTGGCCTATCTTCTGTATTTTTCCGGGATGAAGCGGCTTCCCGCGCAGTCCGTCGCGCTGATCAGCTATATCGATCCGGTGTCGACGCTGCTGTTCTCCGCGCTGCTGCTGCACGAGACGCTCACGCCCCTGCAGCTCCTCGGCGCGGCGCTCATCATCGGCGGGGCCATGTTCGGCGAGCTGCGCAGACGATAAACGCTCTTTCCCGCTCCGAAGCGGCAGCGCCCCGCGCGCTGTCAAAAAAGGCCCGCCGTCGAAGGACGCGGGAAAAAGGAGGATCCGACATGAAAAAACTGCTGGCTGTATTGCTGATCGCCGCCGTGTTTCTCTCCGTTCTTTCCGGCTGCGGCGGAGGCGCCGCCGTGCCGGAGAGCGCCGTGCCTTCCGCTGCGGTGGAAAGCTCTGAGGCGCCGGAGGCCGAGACGCCCGCCGCGGAGGAGAGTCCCGCTCCCGCGGTCATAGACGACGGGAGAGCCAGGCCGTCCTGCTGCGGACGGCTCCGCGTTGTGGACGGCAAGCTCTGCTCCGAGAGCGGTGAGCCCGTCATGCTCCGCGGCGTCAGCACCAACAGTCTGATCACCGCGGAGGATCTTCTCAACGAGCCGCTGTTTGAGGAACTCTCGCGCGACGACGGCGTGAATGTGGTCCGTCTGGCGATGTACACTTACGGCGTGGGCTCGCTCGGCTACTGCACCAACGGCGACAAGGACCGCCACAAGGCGGATATCGTCAAGGGCGTCGAGCTGGCGCGCTCCAACGACATGTACGTGCTGGTCGACTGGCACATCCTCAGCGACGGCGATCCCAACAGCTATCTCGACGAGGCCAAGCTCTTCTTCGCGGAGATGGCGGAGCGCTTCGCCGATTACGACAACGTGCTCTATGAGATCTGCAACGAGCCGAACGGCGTGGACTGGCCGACGGTCAAGCGCTACGCCGAGCAGATCATCCCCGTCATCCGCGGCAAGGATCCCGCGGCCGTCATCATCGTCGGCAACCCCGACTGGTCGAAGGATCTTTACAGCGTGGCCGCCGACCCGCTGGATTTTGAAAACATCCTCTACACGCTGCACTTTTACGCCGCTACGCACGGGCAGGAGTTCCGCGACATGACCGAGGAGCTCAGCCGGGACGGCCTTCCGATCTTCGTCAGCGAGTACGGCGTCACCTCCTCCAACGGCGGCCAGCCGCGCGATCTGGAAAGCGCCGATCTGTGGATCGAACTGCTCGAGCGCGAGAACATTTCCTATTGTCTCTGGTCCTTCTCCAAATCGCCCGAGGCCTGCTCCGTCGTACGCTCCACCGTTTTGAAGTACAGCGGCTTTACGGCGGAGGATTACACCAAGACCGGGCTGTGGCTGATGGAAACGCTTGAAAAATACAAGACCCGCTGACATGCGGGCCGTGACAGCGGGAGGTAGTATCCATGCCGTCGACAAAAGAGTATCTGGATTTTGTGCTTGAGCAGCTCTCCGATCTTGAGGACGTCTCGTACCGCGCGATGATGGGCGAATACGTGCTCTACTGCGGCGGAAAGGTGATCGGCGGCGTCTATGACGACCGCTTTCTGCTCAAGATCGCGCCGTCCGCCCTGCGCATCCTGGATGAAGAAGGCCGCGCGCCGCAGTTCGACCTCCCCTACCCCGGCGCGAAGGAACAGCTCGTCGCGGACGTGGACGACCGCGCGCTGTGCTGCCGGCTCGTGCGGGCCGTCGCGGACGAGCTTCCCGCGCGGAAGAAGAAAAGAGGCTGAAAGCCGCTATGGATGACTGCGTCACGGTCAACGGCGCGGAGCTGCGTCTCCTTTCCCTGCTCGGGCACGGGAAGGGCGGATATTCCTATCTCGCGGAGCGGGACGGCAGGCGGGTCGTGCTCAAGCAGATCCACCACGAGCCCTGCGATTATTACGCCTTCGGCAATAAGATCGAGGCGGAGCGGCACGACTACGAGCGCCTCACACGCGCCGGGATCCGCATGCCGCGCATGCTGGATATCGACATGCAGGCCGAGCGCATCGTCAAGGAATACGTCGAGGGTCCGACGGTGTTCGAGCTCGTGCGCGACGGCTTTTCCGTCGAGCCGTATCTCCCGCAGGTGCGCGAAATGGCGGTCCGGGCGAGGGCCGCGGGGCTGAACATCGACTACTTCCCGACGAACTTCGTCGTGAACGGAGGGCTGCTCTACTACGTCGATTACGAGTGCAACGGCTACATGGACGAGTGGAGCTTTGAGAACTGGGGCGTGAAATACTGGTCGCGCACGCCGGAATTCGAGCGATACCTGCAGAGCCTGTGCCCCTGATCGCCATACTTCCGAAGGAGGACATCCCCATGTTTGAACTCATCCAACTGACCGAGCGCTGCTTCTATATCCAAAGTCCCGCCAAGATCGGCCTGTACCGTCTGAACGAAAGCGAGGTCTGCTTCATCGACAGCGGCAACGACAAGGACGCGGGAAGAAAGCTCCGCCAGCTTCTGGACAAGCAGGGCTGGAAGCTGCGGGCGATCTACAACACGCACGCCAACGCCGACCACATCGGCGGCAACCGCTATCTGCAGGCGCAGACGGGCTGCAAGATCTACGCGCCGGGGATCGACTGCGCGATCACGCGCCATCCCATCCTCGAGCCGGCGTTCCTCTACGGCGCTTATCCCCCCAAGGACCTGCGGCACAAGTTCCTGCTGGCGCAGGAGAGCGAGGCCGAGCCTCTGACGGACGAGGTCCTGCCGGAGGGCTTTGAGATCATCCCTCTGCCGGGCCACTTTTTCGACATGGTCGGCTTCCGCACGCCGGACGGCGTCGTGTTCCTTGCGGACTGCCTCTCGAGCGCGGAAACGCTGGAAAAGTATCAGATCGGCTTCATCTACGACGTGGCCGCCTATCTCGACACGCTTGAGAAGGTCAAGGGCATGGAGGCGCGGCTTTTCGTCCCCTCCCACGCGGCCCCGACCGAGGATATCGCGCCGCTGGCGCAGCTGAATATCGACAAGGTCAACGAGATCGCGGAAAGGGTCATGACCCTCTGCACCGAGCCGCGCTGTTTCGAGGCGATCCTGCAGCAGCTGTTCCGGGACTACGCTCTTGCCATGAACTTTGAGCAGTATGTCCTCGTCGGCAGCACGCTGCGCTCCTATCTCGCGTGGCTGCGCGATACGGGCAGGCTCGTTCCCGTCTTTGAAGACGGCATGCTGCTCTGGACGCGCTCCTGAAAGGCAGAAATACAAAAACGGACGTGCAGAAGCACGTCCGTTTTTTTTTTTGCGTTTTTTTATCCCTTGTTCTTCTCCGCGCGCAGATCCAGCAGCGTCAGCGCAAGGCAGAGCGCAAGCACGGCGGCGGCGATCAGATTCGCGCTCGTCCCAAAGACGCCGTTGAGGCGCAGCGGCAGCAGATGCAGCACGATCTCCAGCGCGAGAAAGGCCGCCAGACCGATCCTCGCGCGGCGCGCGGTCTCCGCCCTGGCGCGCAGCAGATTGTCCGTGCCGATCCCGATCAGGAGCGCGGGGATCAGCAGCGCAAAGCAGACCAGCAGCTCTTTCGCCGTCAGCTTGTAGAGCCATCCGAGCCCCAGCAGCCAGACGCGCGGGATGAGCGAGGCGCCCAGTCTGCACAGGAAGGAAAAGACGCTCTCGACGGTGAGCAGCCGGGGATACCCGACCGCAGCCATCACGTACAGGGGCAGAAGCATGCTCGAAAGCTCCAGGATCCGGAGGGCGAGCGTCGCTCCGGTAAGCTTTTTCCGATCGAAGCCGAAGCTCATCCTCTCACCTCCCCGAGCGTGCGTTCCAGATAGATCGCGTCGAAATCCTCCGACAGCGCGGCCTCGTCCCGAACGCTGTACAGCTCCTGCGCCGTCTGCGGATCGAGATAGACGACCTTCGCGCCGTCCGAGTCCGGCCGCAGCTGCGGCGCGGCGACGGCATAGAGCGCGCAGAGGCAGTTGGTCTTAGGAAAGGTCGAGGGCATCATGCAGTCGTCGAGACAGACGATCTCGCCGGAGGCGCAGCGTCCGCGCAGGATCGCATCCTCGAGCAGGACCTCTTTTTCAAAGCTGTTCATGTCCACGCGCACGACGCGGCAGAAGCGCATGCCTATCTCGCTGCTGCGGTACTCGTTGAGATACAGCCAGTCTCCGTCGGCCACGCAGCCCCAGTCGAAGCCGTACAGTCCCTTGAGCATGAGCGTGCTCGTGTTCTTGTCGCCGCGGTAGATCCCGCTCGCCTTCTGCGAGGAATAGCGGATCGCCAGATCGTCCGTCCCCTCGATGGGATAATAGTCGTTCGCCGTGTAGTGATCCGCCAGATCGACGACCTTCACGGCAAAGAAGAAAAAGATCACCGTCATGATCGTGAAGACCAGCAAAAGCGAATGCACGGTGAATTTGGAGTCGTTCATGCTCTCCCCTCTTTCCGGGTCTGTTCCCGCAACGATTATACAATAAATCTCTCTCCGGCGCAAGTGCGGACTTGAAGGGCGTCTGCGGCAAGAGCATTGAATTCCCGCGCCGCGCATGCTATAATGATTATGTAATGGCGAAAAGCTGATAAGCTTTTCGCCGCGCCGCTTTGCGGCGCGGCAAAACAGCACGGCCGTTCTGCCATATATTCATTGCAGTGAGCATCGGGCGATTGATTTCGCCATTCGATAATCATGATAATCAGGCAATCAAGGGGGCGTCGCTATGGACGATCTGAGAAAAAGGACCTGGGCGGAGATCTCGCTCGGCGCGCTGCGGCACAATTATGAGGCGATCCGCAGCCGTCTGCCCGAGGGCTGCCGCTTTCTGGGCGTGGTCAAGGCCGACGCTTACGGGCACGGCGCGGTGCAGGTCGCCGCGCTGCTGCAGGACGCGGGCGCGGACTATCTGGCCGTCTCCTGTCTCGACGAGGCGATGGAGCTGCGCCAGAGCGGCATTTATCTGCCGATCCTGATCCTCGGCCATACCCCCGCGGAATTCACCGAAACGCTGATCCGCAACGAACTCACGCAGGCCGTGACCTGCCTGGCCAAGGCCGAGGAGTATTCGCGCGAGGCCGCGCGGCTGGGGCTGACGCTGCGCGTGCACATCAAGCTCGACACCGGCATGTCGCGTCTGGGCTTTCTCTGCGCGGGCGGCCGCTTCGACGAGGGCGTGGAAAACGTGATTCGCTCCTGCTCGCTGCCCGGGCTGGAGCCGGAGGGCGTCTTCACCCACTTCGCCGTCTCCGACGAGCCCGGCGAGGACAACGAGGCCTACACGCGCGCGCAGTTCGCGCTGTTCCTGCGCGTGATCGCAGCCGTGGCCGAGCGCGGCGGCATACGCTTCGCGATCCGTCACTGCGCCAACAGCGGCGCGGTCGTCCACTATCCGGAGATGATGCTGGACATGGTGCGGCCCGGACTGCTGCTCTACGGCTACGGGGACGACTCCGGCGCGCTCGGCCTGCGGCCCTGTATGCGCCTTGTCACGCGCATCACGACGATCAAGCACTACGACGCGGGCACCGACGTCAGCTACGGCCGCCGCTTCACCACCGACAGGACCACGCGCATGGCGGTGCTGGGCATCGGCTATGCCGACGGGCTGCCGCGCCTGTGCTCGAACAAATGCAGCTTTGCCGTGGCCGGCGGCTTCGCGCCGCAGCGCGGCAGCATCTGCATGGACATGTGCATGGCCGACGTCTCGGACCTTCCCGAGGCCGCCGTCGACAGCGAGGTCGAGATCTTCGGCGGGCGCTGCAGTCTCGAAAAACTCTCCGCCGCGGCGCAGACCATCCCCTACGAGCTGCTCTGCGCGGTCTCCAAGCGCGTGCCGCGCGTCTATCAGATCAGATAAAGCGCCAGACAGAGGGCTCCGGCCCTCTGTCTTTTTCTCTCTCAAATCCTCCGCCGCGCGTTGAAAAAGCGGGCGCGGTATGATAAAATGATATGATAGAAAAAAGAACACGGAGGCGTATGCGATGAAGATCATCTTCCTCGGCGCGACGCACGAGGTCACCGGCAGCTGCACCTTTCTGGAAGTCGGCGGGCGTTACGGTCTCGTGGACTGCGGCATGGAGCAGGGCAAGGACGTTTTCGTCAACCGCGAGCTCCCCGTCGATCCCGCGGAGCTGGATTTCGTGCTGCTGACGCACGCCCATATCGACCACTCCGGACGGCTGCCGCTGCTGTGCAAGAAGGGTTTCCGCGGCGGGATCTATCTGACCGAGGCGACGGCCAATCTCTGCGACATCATGCTGCGCGACAGCGCGAACATCCAGATGCAGGAGGCCGAATGGCAGCAGCGCAAGGCGCAGCGCGCCGGCGACGAGCTGCCCGTCGAGCCGCTCTTCGATCTCGAGGACGTGCAGCGCACCGTCAACTGCTTCCGTCCCTGCCGGGAGGGCGAGCTGATCCACATCGGCGAGGATATCGCCCTGCGCTTCGTCAGCGCGGGCCATCTGCTGGGCGCGGCCTCGATCGAGCTGTGGCTCAGCGAGGGCGGCGTGACGAAAAAGCTCGCCTTTTCCGGCGACCTCGGCAACAAAAACATGCCGATCATCCGGCAGATGGAGCATATCGCCGAGGCCGATTACATCGTTGTGGAATCCACCTACGGCGACCGTCTGCACGAGACCACCTCCAACTCCGCCCAGTATCTCGCGGGCGTCATCCAGCGCACGCTCGACCGCGGCGGCAACGTCGTGATCCCCTCCTTCGCTGTTGGCCGCACGCAGGAGATGCTCTATCTGATCCGCGAAGTGAAAAACGCTCATCTGGTCAAGGGCCACGGCGATTTCCCCGTGTATGTGGACAGCCCGCTCGCCGTCGAGGCGACGAGCATCTTTCTCCAGTGCGGCCGCGACTGCTTCGACGAGCCGACGCAGCGGCTCCTCGCCGAGGGGATCAACCCGCTGATGTTCCCGGGCCTGCAGATCTCGGTCTCGAGCGACGAATCCAAACGGATTAACGACGACAAGACGCCCAAGGTCATCCTCTCCTCCTCCGGCATGTGCGAGGGCGGACGCATCCGCCACCACCTCAAGCACAACCTCTGGCGCAAAGAATGCACGATCCTCTTCGTGGGCTACCAGGCTGTCGGCACGCTCGGGCGCATCCTGCTCGACGGCGAGAAAAAGACGGTCAAGCTCTTCGGCGAGGATATCGCCGTCAACGCCGAGATCCTCTTCATGCCCGGCAAGAGCGGCCACGCCGACCGCGACGGTCTGCTCGACTGGCTCGCCGCCTTTCAGAACAAGCCCGAAATGGTCTTCGTCAACCACGGCGAGGACGCCGCGGTCGAAGCCTTCGCGGGTCTTGTCGCTGACAGATTCGGCTGCAGGACCTTCGCTCCGTACAGCGGCACGGTCTACGACCTGCTAGAGGGCCGCTTTATCGAGCAGCCCGCGGGCGTGCCCGTCACGAAGAAGGCCGCCGAGACGCCGCAGGCCCAGCGCAAGCGCATGCTCTTTGAAAAGCTGCTTGCGGCGGGCGAGCGCCTTCTCTCCGTCATCCGCGGCTGCGAAGGCATGTCCAACAAGGACGTGGGCAAATTCACCGATCAGATCAACCACCTTTGCGATAAATGGGAACGTTAGGAGAAGACCATGCGCTGGATCGAGGTTTGCGTCGACACTCCCGGCGGGGAGATCGACGCGCGATGTGAAGAGCTCGCCGCGCTCGGCGCGGGCGGCTTTGTGATCGAAAACGAAGACGACTTCCGGGAATTTCTCGAGAACAACCGTCAATACTGGGACTATGTGGACCGTGAGCTGGAGGAGAGCTACTCCGGCGTGAGCCGCATCAAGACCTATCTTGCGGACGACGCCGACGGCCGGGCGATCCTCGCCGCGATCCGGGAGAGATACCCCTCTCTCGGCGTCTCCTATGTGGAGGACAGCGACTGGGAGAACAACTGGCGCGAGTACTACAAGCCCATCGAGGTCGGCGAAAGGCTCGTCGTCGTGCCCGAATGGGAGGAAACGCCGCAGAACGGCCGCATCCCGCTCCGGCTCGATCCGGGGCTGATCTTCGGCACGGGCAGCCATCCCACCACGCGCATGTGCCTCGCCGCGCTGGAGGGCTGCGCCGGGCCGGGCAAGCGCGTGCTCGATCTCGGCTGCGGCAGCGGCATCCTCGGCATCGGGGCGCTGCTGCTCGGCTGCGGGATATGCGTCGGCTGCGACATCGATCCCAAAGCGCCGGACGTGGCCGCGGCCAACGCTGCGCTCAACGGCATCGGGCCGGACCGCTTTTCGGTCTATGCCGGGGACATCCTCTCGGACGCTTCGCTGCGCCGCCTCCTCGGCGGCGGCTACGATCTCGTGCTGGCCAACATCGTCTCCGACGTGATCATCCCGCTCTCCGCGCTCGTCGGCGCCTTTCTCGCGCCGGGCGGCGTTTTCATCGCCTCCGGCGTCATCGACGGCCGCGAAGACGAGGTCGCCGCCGCCATCCGCGCCAACGGCTTTTTGATCGCGGAGCACTTCCATGAAGAAGAATGGCACTGTTTCGCGTGCCGTCCTCAGCGCTGAAAAAGGCGTTTTTTTCCCCCCCATCCTTTCAAGGAATAGCGGGCAGAGCCCGCCCATCGATCGTCTTATGAAACGTAAGCTCATCATCCTCATCACCGTGCTCGGCCTGCTTCTGCTGGCCTCCGCGGCGCTGTATGCCTCCGGCGCCCTTTCCGCGCCGGAGCCGGCCCCGCAGGAGACGAGCGCGCCGACGGGCGCGCCCGCGCCCGAGCCCACACCCGAGCCCACGCCCGAGCCCACACCCGTGCCGACGCCGGAGCCGCAGTACGCCGCGGAGCAATTGGAGCTGACGCTCGACGCATCGGACCCCCTCGCCGCGCGCTATCTCTTCGACGAGATCTATCAGACAGACTATTCCTTCCCCGCGCGGTCGGTGCTGACGCTCACGGCCGAGAAGGAGATCGTCTCGCTCTATATCCGCTTCGGCAGCTATCCCGGCGATTGGACGCTGCGCACGGACAGCGGCGAGCAGCGCTGCGGGCAGGACGGTTATCTGCACGAATATATCCGGCTGGACACGCCGGCAAAGCGCGTTGAGATCTGTCTGGCCGGGGGCGGCGAGACCATCATCCGCGACGTCTTCGCCTTTACCGAGGGCTATCTGCCCGGCTTTGTGCAGACCTGGCAGACGCTCGAGGACGGCGCGGACATCCTGCTGTTTTCGACGCATTACGACGACGAGCTGCTTTTCTTCGGCGGTCTGATCCCCTATTATTCCGCCGATCGCGGCGCGCGCGTGCAGGTCGTCTATATGACCAGCAACTATCTCACGAACTTCTCCAACTATCGCTACCGCCCGCATGAGGCGCTCAACGGCCTGTGGGAGTGCGGCGACCACTTCTACCCCGTCACCAACGAGGTGCGCGACATCGGCTGCGACACCTACTGGGAGGCTGTGAACATCTACGGCGAGGACGGTTTTCTGGAATTTCAGGTCGAGCAGATCCGCCGCTTCAAGCCTCTTGTCGTCGTGACGCAGGCCGAGAACGGCGAATACGGCCACGGCGCGCATATCCTCACCGCCCTCTCCGTCGAGCGGGCCGTCGAGGCCGCCGCCGACCCGGAGCAGTTTCCGGAATCGGCCGAGAAATACGGCGTGTGGGACACGCCCAAGACCTATCTGCACAACTACGGCGACCCGGACGAGTACACCTGGCTGAGCTATGAGCGCATCGCCCCCTCCCTCGGCTGGCGGACGCCCTTCCAGACCGCGCAGGACGCTTACAGCCTGCATCTGACACAGCAGCAGTGGGTGGGTTTCTACGTCTACAGCTTCGGCCATCCCTATGACAGCCACCGCTTCGGGCTTTATCGCTCGCTCGTCGGCCCGGACGTCGAGAAAAACGACCTCCTCGAAAACGTCAGCCGCGAGCAGTTCCCATTCCGATGAATCCGCAAAAAGGACGGCCGCTCTTTTGAAAGAGCGGCCGTCCTTTTTCGCTTATTCGGCAAAAAACGCCTCAGGCGGATTGACTTTTCACGTCCGGCCCGATACAATAGGCGGCAATCCATTCTTTTTTGAGGCGTGTCATGTTCCTGCGCAGTCTGATCGGCGACCGGGCCTTTTACCGCAAGCTCTTTGCCGTGCTCGTGCCGATCCTCATCCAAAACCTCATAACGAACTTCGTCAGCCTGCTCGACAACATCATGGTCGGCCAGATCGGCACCGAGCCGATGTCCGGTGTGGCGATCGTCAACCAGCTGCTGTTCGTGTTCAATCTCTGCATCTTCGGCGGGCTCGCCGGCGCGGGGATCTTCACGGCGCAGTTCTGCGGCAAGGGCGACGACGAGGGCGTGCGCCACACCTTCCGCGCGAAGCTGTACATCGCCGTCGGCGCTTTCGTTTTGTTTTCCTCCATCCTCCTCTGGAAGGGCGGAGAACTGATCCGCCTGTTCCTGCACGAAGGACAGGAACGGCTGGACCTGGAGGCCACGCTCGCGCACGGCCTTGCCTATCTGCGCGTGATGCTGCTGCAGATGCTGCCCTTCGCCTTCTGTCAGATCTACGCGAGCACGCTGCGCGAGACGGGCGAGACGCTGCTGCCGATGAAGGCGGGCCTCACGGCCGTTTTCGTCAACCTGGTCCTCAATTACGTGTTCATCTTCGGCAAACTCGGCTTTCCGGCGATGGGCGTTGTCGGCGCGGCGATCGCCACGCTGATCGCGCGCCTCGTCGAGTGCGCGATCGTGATCGTATGGACCCACCGGCGCCGCGAGCGCTGCCGCTTCATCGTCGGCGCCTATCGTTCGCTGCGCGTGCCCGCTGAGCTCGCGCGCCGGATGCTGCGCCTCGGCGCGCCGCTGCTGCTCAACGAGCTGCTCTGGGCTGGCGGTATGACGGTGCTCAACCAGTGCTACTCCGTCCGCGGGCTGGAGGTCATCTCCGCGCTGAACATCTCCACCACGATCACCAACCTCTTCCTCTGCGCCTTCTTTGCGATGGGCAACGCGATCTCCATCCTGATCGGTCAGCTGCTCGGCGCGGGCGAGCTCGAGCGCGCCGTGGACGAGGACCGCAAGCTGATCGCTTTTGCCCTGACGCTGAGCGTCCTGATCGGATCGCTCATGGCCTGCGTGGCGCCGCTGATCCCGCAGATCTACAACACCACCGCGGGCGTCAAGGCCCTGGCCTGCTCGCTGCTGTACGTCAGTGCGGCTGCGATGCCGATGAACGCCTATACCAACGCCTGCTATTTCACCCTTCGCTCCGGCGGCAAGACCGTCGTCACCTTTATCTTCGACAGCGCCTTTCTCTGGTGCGTCGCGGTCCCGACGGCCTTTGTGCTCTCGCGCTTCACGGCGCTGCCGATCCTGCCGCTGTACATCGCCGTGTACGCGCTCGACCTGTTCAAGTGCGCGATCGGGACTTACCTCCTGCGCCGCCGCAAGTGGGTCAACAACATCGTGTCGTTCCATTAGTTTTTAGTTTATAGTTTATAATGACTATATGATGGCGAAAAGCCAAAACGCTTTTCGCCGCGCCGCTTTGCGGCGCAGCAAAACAGCAAGGCTGTTTTGCCATATATTCATTGCAATGAGCATCGGGCGAATGATTTGGCAAATCATTCGCCGCCAAACTTGTCGTTTGGCAGCGAAATCAATCGAATCGGTTTTTGCTAAAAACTAAAATCTAAAAACTCTTACTTCGACAGGTCCATGCCGGCGACCAGAGCCGCCTTGTTGCCATCGAGGAAGCGGGCCTTGCGCTCGCCGAGCTCGATGCGGATGGCCTCGACCATCTTGTCCAGGCTGACGGAGCCCTCGTCCGCGCCCATCATGGCGCCGAGGATGGCCACGTTCGCGCCCTTGGGGTTCTTGACCTCATCGGCGATCTTCGCGGCGTCGCAGTACACGACCCTGACGTCGTCGCGCTGCACCTTGCGGTCGATGATGGAGCTGTTCACGACGATCAGGCCGCCGGGCTTGACCGTGTGCTCGAACTTGTCAAGGCTCGGCAGGTTCATCGCGATGAGGACGTCGGCCTTGTCGATCATGGGAGAGGCGACCTCTTCGTCGCTGACGATGACGGAGCAGTTGGCCGTGCCGCCGCGCATCTCGGGACCGTAGGAGGGAAGCCAGCTGACGTGCTTGCCGTCGAGCATGTTCGCCATGGCGAGGAACTTACCGATCAGCAGCATGCCCTGGCCGCCGAAGCCTGCGAATATATAGCCTTTCTTCATGATTATTCAGCCCCCTTGTCTTTCTTCACACCCAGCGGATAGTAGGGGATCATGTTGTCCTCCAGCCACTTCATGGCCTCCACCGGGTTCAGGCCCCAGTTGGTGGGACAGGTGGAGAGGACCTCGATGAGGCAGAAGCCCTTGCCATCCAGCTCATACTGCATCGCCTTCTTGATGGCCTTCTTGGTCTTGAGGATGTTGGCGTTGTTGTTCACCGCGCAGCGCTCGATATAATAGGAACCGGGCACCTCGGCGAGCATCTCGGAGACCTTGATCGGCGCGCCGCACCAGGCCTCGTCGCGGCCGTAGGGAGAGGTGGTCGTCTTCTGGCCGACGAGCGTGGTCGGGGCCATCTGGCCGCCGGTCATGCCGTAGATCGCGTTGTTGACGAAGATCGTGACGATCTTCTCGCCGCGGTGGGCGGCGTGGACGATCTCGGCAGTGCCGATGGAGGCCAGGTCGCCGTCGCCCTGATAGGTGAAGACCAGCGTGCCGGGGCGAGCGCGCTTGGCGCCGGTGGCGACGGCCGGGGCGCGGCCGTGGGCGGCCTCGTACATGTCGCAGTTGAAGTAGTCGTAAGCGAAGACGGAGCATCCGACGGGGGCGACGCCCATGACGTTGCCTTCCTCGAGCTTGCCCTCTTTGATCAATTCGTCGATGCTCTCGGCCACCAGGCGGTGGATGATGCCGTGGTTGCAGCCGGGGCAGTAGTGGAACTGCTTGTCGGTAAGCAGCTTGGTTTTCTCAAAGACAACGGACATCTTATTTACCCTCCTTGATCTTCAGGATCTCGGCCCGGATCTCATCGGTCGTCGGGAACTGGCTGCCCAGGTGGCCGAAGAAGCTGACGGGCTTGCCGCCCTCGATGGCGAGCTTCACGTCCTCGAGCATCTGGCCCTCGTTGACCTCGACGTCCAGAACGCCCTTGACCTGCGGCTTCATGACGGTTTCGCGCAGCGCGTCGTACGGGAAGGGCCACACGGTGATGGGACGGAACAGGCCGACCTTCATGCCCTCGGCGCGCATCTCGTCGACGACGGACTTGACGACGCGGGCGACCGTGCCGAAGGCCGTGACGACGACTTCGGCGTCGTCGGTCTTGTAGCACTCCCACATCTGCTCGTTCGCCTTGGCGGCCTGATAGGACTTCTGCAGCTCGGCGTTGTGGACGGTCAGGGACTCGGTGTCGATGTAGATGGAGTTGATCACGCCGCGCTTGGCGGGGTCGTCGCCCGGCTTCCAGCCGGTGCAGGCCCAGGGCTTCTTCTCCGGATCGACCTTGTAGTCCACCATCTCGGGCATCTCGACGGGCTCCATCATCTGGGCGATGATGCCGTCAGCCAGGAAGAGGACGGGCATGCGGTATTTCTCGGCCTTGTCGAAAGCGAAGGTCATGATGTTGATGGCTTCCTGCACGGAGGAGGGAGCGTAGGTCAGCAGGTGGTAGTCGCCGTTGCCGCCGCCCTTGACCCCCTGGAAATAGTCGCCCTGGGAGGCCTGGATGTTGCCGAGGCCGGGGCCGCCGCGCATAACGTTGAGGATCACGCAGGGCAGCTGGGCGCCCGCGCAGTAGGAGATGCCTTCCTGCTTGAGGCTGACGCCGGGGCTGGAGGAGGAGGTGATGACGCGCGCGCCGGTACCGGCGGCGCCGTACACCATGTTGATCGCCGCGACCTCGCTCTCGGCCTGGAGGAAGCAGCCTCCGACCTCGGGCTGATCGCCGCGACCTCGCTCTCGGCCTGGAGGAAGCAGCCTCCGACCTCGGGCATACGGGCGGACATGTATTCGGGGATCTCAGTCTGCGGGGTGATGGGGTAGCCGAAGAAGAAACGCGCGCCGGCGCGGATGGCAGCCTCAGCGATCGCTTCGGACCCCTTCATAAGAGTCAGAGCCATTGTCATTTCCTCCTTAATCTCTCTCGATCCGGATGGCCACATCCGGGCAGGTGCGGGCGCAGGACGCGCAGCCGATGCACGCCTCGGGAGCGACTACCTCGGCCGGGTGGTAGCCCTTCGCGTTGAGCCTGGTCTTGGAGAGGGCGAGGACGCCTTTCGGGCACGCCCTGGCACAGAGACCGCAGCCTTTGCAGATGAGCTCATTGATTGTGACTTTTACCATGATACTCCTCTTTTCTGTTATTTTTTGCCGTGTTGACGATATCTCCAAACCGCAGAAGCGGGGTATGCGCTCAGCTTATTTTTCTCCGACGCCGAAGGGGTTGTCGTTCAGTCCGCGGATCCAGCTGTCCCAGTCGCGCTGCATATAGGTGTCGATCACCAGCGGCGTGCCGATGTACTTCGGATCGTGTCCCTCGGCCAGGAAGACGTCGAGCATGGCCTTCTTGCCGGAGGTGTAGAGCACCGGGACGCCCGTTTTCTCGGACACCTCGCGGATCATCTCATAGCCGTCGCGCAGCTCGGCGGGAGTGGTGCACTGGGCCAGGTTCGTGTTGTTGATCATGCCGCTGATCTTCAGGCGGGAGTGGATCTGCATCTCCTCCTGCAGCTTCATGATCTTCTCCGCCGTGCCGGCCAGCGGGCGGCGGATGTTCACGACGTTGAGCACCTCCAGCTCGCCCGGGCCCAGGTCCATGAAATCCTGATGATAGCGGCCCAGCGCGGTGGAGCCCACCGCGTCGCCGCCGACGTCGAAGACCACGCAGTCCCAGTCCATGTCGAAGGCCGAGGCGACCTCCGCCGGGAGGGAGAGCGTTTCGATGCCGGAGGAGGCGTAGTTCGGGCTGACCAGGCGGATCTCCTTCATGCGCGCCATTTTGCCGCGCTCGGTCAAACGGAAATAGGTGTTGACCATGTCGAGGTCCAGCAGCTCGGTCCGCAGGCCCTGCTCCGCCGCCTTGAAGGCGAAATTCAGCGCCAGCTCGGTCTTGCCGCTGCCGTAATTTCCGATCAGCACGTAATACTTTTTCATACTATCCCTCTTATATCATATCTGTTTCCATTCTATCATCGAGGCATGTTTGCGTCAATGAACAAACTGCCGATTATTGACTATCTTTTAGCATCAAATTGACGAATTATTTTTTTGTGTGTTTTTGTTTAAGTACATTTATTCCGGTTTTTCGTAAATTATGCACTTTATCCGTCCGTTCCGTTCCGGGCTGTCCCGCCCGGTCCCGGCCCCGCCCGCAAATCGCCCGGAGAGCGCAAAAAAACAGGCACGATGTGCCTGTTTTTTTGGATCAGAATTTTCCGTGCGAGCCGCCGTGGCTGCGTCCGGACGAGGAGAAATGCACGGAGCTGCCTCCCCCGCCTCCGCCGCTGCGGTGCTCGGTATCGCGCTGGATCCGCGTTTTGGAGACGTTGGCGTACAGGAAGCGGTCGTCTCTGGCGCGCAGGTTCAGTCCGCCGCGCGCGTAGTTCGCCGCGCCGTATTCCTTTTCCACCGACTTCATCTGCCGCTTCATCGCGCCCGTCGGGATACCGCCGGAGAAGAAGCCGATGACGGCGGAGATCAGCGCCGCGAGAGGCGCGGTCTCCCTGAAGCTCTTGTGCTCGCGCTGCGGGGCGCTGTAATCGTAGGGATTGCCGTCTCTGGCCTGTTTGAGCAGGACGCCCGTGTCGGTAATGAACTGCTCGGCCGCTCCGGCCCAGTCGTTCTCGCCGAGCCAGGGCGTAAAGCGCGGCTCGAGATAGTGGCTCATGCCGTAATCGGTGAAGGCGGTCTTGCCGTAGCCGTAGGTCGTCTCGGCGAATTCGCGGTCGCCCACGGAGACGAGAAGCAGGATGCCGTCGTCGTAGGGCCCGTATCCGTAGCCCATGTAGTCGTAAAAGTCGTCGGCGTAGTCCACGACGTATTTGCCCCCGAGATCGGGAACAAAGGCCACCGCGACGTCGCACTGATACTTCTCGCTGACCTCGTCGGCAAGCGCGTTGAGACTTTTGAGTCTGTCCGCGCCGACCACGCCCGCGAGATCGGCCACGCGGCCGAGCTGATGCTCCGCGGGGATGTTCGCGTTGTCTTCCGGCGTGACCTCGCCGTAGGCGGACGCGCCGCCGAGAGCGGCGTAGATCAGGTTCATGCAGCTGTGCGCGCCTTCGAAATAGGCGCCGGCGTCGTTGTAGGCCTGCAGGAACTGCATCATGTCCTCTTCGCCGAGCCCGTCAAGCTTTTCTCCGATCTTGTAGTAGGAGAGCTTGTTGGCCTCGTTCGAGAAGAAGTGGACGAGGATGACGCCGTCGTCCGCGCCGATATTCTCGCTGTAAAAGCGCTCGGCAAAGGCCGCCGGGTCGCTCTCACCCCTGTCCCGGGCGATATAGACGCACACGGAGACGCCGGTGTCGGCCTGGATCCGCGCGCCGAGCTCCTCCAGGATCCGCTCGTCCTCCGCGGAGATCGTATCGTCCTCGTCATAGACGAAGCGAGAGACGTCGGCGTGGACCGCCGCGCACAGCGACAGCGCCAGCGCCAGGATCAGCAGAAGGGAGAAAAATCTTTTTTTCATCTCTCCGCCCCCCTCACGTCAGCCCGATCAGCAGCTGCACGCCGAAGGCGACGGCCGCGACGATCCCGCCGTAGATCAGACGGTATTTCCAGTAAGCGCCCTTGTCCGTCGGCAGGTCGCCGACGAATTTGCCGGTCTGCCCGTTCATGGCGAACTGGTAGTTTTTGCCGTGCCAGCTCGTATTGAGGATCCAGACCGGAAGCAGCGCGTACTTGGCCCGCGCGTTGCGCAGGCGGATGTTGCTGCCCGTGTTCATCACGCCCGAATAGCCGCCCGTGGTCTCGGAAAAGGCCTGGACGGTGCTCTGCTTCACGCGCTCGTTGGCGCGCTGGACGCAGTTTTCGGCGCTGACGTCGTAGCGGTCGGCGAAAAAGCCGGAGAGATAGGCCTTCTTGAAGGACACGGCCCGGCCGGTATCGAAGGGCTCGAGCGATTCCATCAGCTCGTCCGGCATCTTGAGCGAGCCGTCCACCGGCACGTTCCCGAAGCGGACGAAGCCGCTGCGGTAAAGACGGTAATACCGCGTCTCGGTATAGTGGTAGTTCAAGTCGCTCCAGGTCCTCACGCGCGTTGCGCTGAAGCTCATATCTGCGTCGCAGTCCGCGTCGAAGAGCCAGAAGGGCACGTACACGCCCTTGATCTCGTCGAGGTGGTTCTCCTCCGAGAAGGCGCGCGGCAGCAGCTTTTTGCCCTTGAAATGCTCGCGCAGGGCGGTCTTGGCCGCCTCCTTGTCAAGCCGGAAGGGCACGATCAGATCCGGCATCAGCGTGCCGGAGAACTGGCCGGGCACGATCGTGGGGTTGGCGCAGTAGGGGCAGCTCGTCGCGGCGGTGGTCTCGTCGCAGATCAGCTCCGCCCCGCAGGACGGGCAGATATACGCGCGCAGGCCCTCGCCCTCGGCGCCCCAGTCGGAGCCGGCCGCGCTGAGATCCCAGTCGACGTCCATGCCGTCCTGCACGTCCGCGGCGTTTTCGGCCGTGGCGGCCTGGGCGGCCTGAGCGGCGTTGAAGGCGTTTTCCGCCTGTTCGTTCTTCCCCTCGTAGAGCGCCTCGATCTGCTGGACCGTAAAGACGCTGCCGCAGTATTCGCACGCCATCTGACCGGACTTGCTGTCGTAATGCAGCGGTCCGGTGCAGGACGGGCATTTGTAGTTGGTCACCTGTGATGGCATGGGGATCCTCCTATGATGAAATCACGAAAGGCCGGCGAGACGCGCCGCCGTGCGGCGCGGGCTCGCCTGCCTGCGTTCCCGTCAGATCCTGTCTTCCTCGGTGAAGGGGTCTCCGCAGTTGGGGCAGAACTTGGGCGGATTGGCCGGATCCTCGGGCTCCCAGCCGCAGTTGCCGCACTTATAGCTGACGGCGGCGGGCTTCTTTGCGCCGCACTGCGGGCAGAAGTTGCCGGTGCAGACCGTTCCACACTCGCACTTCCAGGCGCCCGCGGGGATCTCCTCGGGCTTCTTCGCGCCGCACTGCGCGCAGAAGTTGCCGGTGTTCACCGCGCCGCAGGCGCACTTCCAGCCCTCCTTCGCGGGAGCGGCGGGGGCTGCGGCCTGCTGCTGCGCGCCCATCTGATAGAGGTTCTGCGCGTTCACGCCGCCGGCGTTCTGCGCCATGCCCATGCCCATGAAGGCCATCGCGGCGCCGCTCTCGTTCTTCGCGGCGTCCTGCATTGCGGCGGCCTGCGCGCCGACGAGGTGCGCCGCGGCCATCGTGGGATCGCGGAACATCGCATTGCGCTGGGCCTCCTTGATCATGGCCTCGTCCTCCTCGCTGGCCTTCACGCTGGACACGCCGAAGGAGACGATCTCGATGCCGCGCAGATCGCGCCACTTGCCGGAGAGCTCCTCGTTGAGGGCGTCGGCCAACTCGGCGGTGTGGCCGGGGATGGCGGAGTAACGGACGCCCATGGAGGAGATCTTCGCAAAGGCGGGCTGCAGCGCGGTGAGGAGTTCGGTCCTCATCTGGCCCTCGAGCCGGTCGATCGTGTAGTCGGCGATCACGTTGCCGCAGACGTTGGTATAGAACAGCAGGGGGTTGCAGATGCGGACGCTGTACTCGCCGAAGCAGCGGATGGCGATGTCCACGTCCAGGCCGATCTTCTCGTCCACGACGCGGAAGGGCACCGGAGAGGGCGTGCCGTACTTGTTGCCGGGCATTTCCTTGGTGTTGAAGTAGTAGATGCGCTGATCCTTCGGGGGCTCGCCGCCGAAGGTGAAACGCTTGCAGACGTTCTTGAACACCTCGACGATGCTGCTGCCGAGACTGCCGGTGAAAACGGAGGGCTCGGTGGAGCTGTCATAGGTGTACTCGCCCGGCTCGGCGCAGAGGTCCACGACCTTGCCCTGCTCGACGATCAGCATGCACTGGCCGTCGGCCACGGAGATCAGGGAGCCGTTGGAGATGATGTTGTCGCTGGACGTGTTGGACGAACGGCCGGACACTTTCTTTCTGCCCTTGACCGCCATCACGTTTGCCGGAAGCGCCTCACAGTAAAAATACTCTTTCCACTGGTCGGCAAGAACGCCGCTTACCGCGCCTGCCGCCGCTTTGATAAGACCCATAGTTTTTCTCCTTTCGGTTTGTTGATCTGTTGCTTGTATAGGGATTTGTTTTGCTTACTCGTTTTCTTTTTCGCTCTCCTCCGCCCGTCTCTGCTTTTTCCCGATGACATGCAGGATCAATACGGTGACGGATACGGCGAGCAGCGTCAGGATCAGCAGCGCCGCCGCGGCCGTGAACACCGCGCTGTCGGAGTCGATCAGCGGATTCGGTCCGCCCCGGTTGGGCGGGGCCGTGGGCGCGGGCGTCGGCGCGGCCGTCGGCTCGGGCGCGGCGCTCGGCGCGTTCTCGGTATAGACGATCGCCACCGGCGCGGTATAGATCGGCGTGCTGGCGTCGCGGCCGCGGATGCACCACACGCCGACGTAATAGAAGACCTGTCCGATCTCCTCGGGCGGCGTGTAGGAGGCCTCGGTCGCGCCGAGGATCGCCTCGCCGGAATTGCGGGCGGCGGAATAGCTGCGGTACCACTGGTATTTCAGCGGATCGCCCCCCGGAGAGGAGGCCTCGACCGTCAGCGTCCGGCTCTCTCCCGGGCTCAGGCGCGCGCCTCCGCTGAGCAGCTTCACGCGCGGAGCCGCCACGAGACCCTGCAGCACTGTGATCTGCGCGCGGTCGGTCAGATACGCGTCGCCGTCCGAGTCGAGGAAGCGTGTCTGCACGTACCAGCCGTCCATCGCGTAGGGGATCGAGATCAGCTCGAGCTCCTCGCCCTCGAAGCCCGCCATTTCCAGGCCGGGGAAGGCCTCCTCGGCCTCGTTGTTCTCATAGACCGTCTGCCCGTCGGGGCTGATGAAGAGCCAGACGAGGCCGACGTAGTTCCGGGCGCGGGAGATGAACTTCGCGTCGTCTCCCTCGTTGACGGTCTCTCCGCTCGGGCTCTTGGTGATGACAAGCCAGCCGCCGTCTTCCTCGTCGGCGAAGGCCGCGGGAGCGGACGGGAGCGCGCAGACGCAGAGCAACAGCAGCGCCAGTATGACACAGCTCCATTTTTTCACTTGGCTCTCTCACCCTCCCCTTTTTGCGGGAATCTTTTATCAAGTATAGAACAAGAAGCGGGAATTATCAACCGAGCCCGGCGCATTTATTCGGCCGAGGCCATAACCTCGATCCTCTCCGGCGCGGGGGCTTCCCCGCTCTCCTCGGTCGCCTCGTCCTCTTCGGCGGGAGCACTCTCCTCGGCGGGGGCCTCCTCTTCCTTCGGCAGGGGCTGCGTCGAGCGGATCAGGGTCAGGAACTCCGTGTCCGTATAGAAGCGCATCTTCTCCAGGCCTCTCTCTTCGGCCGCGACCTCCATCAGCGCCACGAACAGGTCGTAGTAATCTCCCTCGACCTCCAGACCCTTGGCCAGGCGCGGCAGCTCCTTTTCGCAAAGCTCGCGCAGCACCACGTCGGGCGTCTTTCTCAGATAACGCTCGATGATCTGCGCGAAGGCCTCGCGCTCGGTCATGCTGCGCTCTATGTAATACTTCTTGCCGTAGAGGCCGCAGAGGTCGTGCCAGGCGTCGTAATAGCCGATCTCCATGTCGCGACGCGCCTGATCGGAGCTGAAATTCAGCGTGCCGCCCAAATCGGCGTCGGTGTCGATGTACCAGATGTTCACGTCCTCGGGGACTTTGAATTTGCGCTGGAATTTGATCTTGCCGGGGATCTGCACGGCAATGATGTCCTTATAGCCGTTCTCCACCAGCAAGTCGATCGGCAGGTTGTCGATGAAGCCGCCGTCGGTGTAGAGCTTGCCGCCCAGCTTCTCCAGCCGGAAGGTCGGGTGATAGGCGCTGGCGAGCAGCATATCGCAGATCTCGTCCTCCTCCAGGTCGCTCACGCAGATATCGAGACCCTTGCGCTCGGTAAGCGAGACGGTCTCGACGAAAAGGCGCACGTCGGATTCCTTGACCTTTTTGCTGTCCACGACCTCGCGGACCCAGGCGCGCAGCGGCGCCACGTCCAGTCCCCCGCTGCGGATCACGTCGAGGACCTGCGAAAAGACCTGCTGGATGTCGCCGAGCTCAATATCGCCGCTGACGATCTTCTTGAGGTTTTCCTCCTCGCCCTTTTCAAAATCGATCACCTTTTCCAGGCTGATGTCCTTCCAGGCGGAAATGGCCCTGGGCAGATCGCGCATGGCCATCATCGCGCCGTTGAGCGCGCCGACCGAGGTGCCGGCGACGGCGTTGTATTTCACGCCCATCTCCTCGAGCGCCTTCCACACGCCGATCTCATAGCCGCCCTTGGCGCCGCCGCCCTCCAGGGCGATGGCGTAGGTCTTCGTCAGATCCAGCTGTACCTTCATATCGTCATCCCTTTCCCGTTATTTCCGCAAAACGCCGTCGTATCATTTTTATATATTCATATTACACCGCGGCCGACAAAAGCGCAACGCTTTTTGCCCGGCAGGGCAAAAAGAAAAACCACCGGCGGACCGGTGGTTTTTCCTCTATGTGATCCTGGGGGGATCTTACTTCTTGGCAAGGCCCTTCTGACGGGCATACTCGGCCGCGCCGAGAGCGCCCATCAGCTGCGGGTCCGTCTTCAGGTTCACGACCTTCAGCTTCA
>ONQJ01000004.1 GCA_900319935.1 uncultured Eubacteriales bacterium
GACCATGTCGATGAGCTCGAGCAGGACGCCGTTCGGGTCGTCGCTCGCGAAGAGCTTGCCCGTGTCGATCGTCAGGTCGTAGCATTCCTTGTTGCTGATCAGGACGCGGCCGTAGCGGTCGAGGATGTCGCCGCGCGCGGCGGTGACGGTCTCTTCCTTGTGCTGCAGCTCGCTGCTGGCGGCGTAATACTTTTCGCCTTCGATGATCGAAACGTTATAGAGAAAGATGAAGTAGATCACCAGCAGGATGACCAGCAGGACAGCCATGGTCAGGACGCGCTGCTTGGAGATGGTTTTGTTCATAGACTGTTCCTTTCGGTCATTCGATCCACCGGGCGGGCGGGAAGTAGACGAGCGCGGAGAAGGGCAGCGACCACAGCGTCTGCAGGATCGCGGTCCCTATCGCGGAGAAGGAGCCGGCGCTCTTGAGGGCGATGATCGTCGTCTGCGTCAGCGCCGTGAGCACGAGCGCCGCAAGCGCGAGCAGCATAAAGCCGAGAAAACGCCGGTTGACGAAAAACTGGGCGAGGATGCCCACGCAGAAGGCGATGAATGGGAAAAGCAGGGTGTAGGTGATCAGCGTGCCGGGCGTGAACATATCGGTGAAGATGCCCATCACCAGCGCGAAGACCACGCCGGGGATCGCGCCCTCGAACATGGCCACGGCGGTGACGGCGGCAGGCGGGATGAACGCGCAGACGCCTCCGGGGCGGATCTGTGTGAGCACCATGTCCTGCACGATCAGCACCACCAGCATGTAAACGCCGTACCACAGCACGCGCTTGAAACGCCGGGGCGTGAGGAAATCCTTGAACAGGTCTTTTTTGATGAATCGTCCAAACAATTTATTCCACCACTTCGAAGTCCTTGATGACGAAAACCTGCACCAGCGAGTCGAACACGACCTGCGGCTCGACCACGCCGTATTCGATCTGACCGCCGGCCTCGGTCTGCACGGCGGAGATCTTGCCGATGACCAGACCCTGCGGGAAGGCGCCGCCGTTGCCGGAGGTCAGCACTTCGTCGCCGACGTAGATATGCGCGCCGTCGGCCAGGAAGGTCAGCTTGGCCTGCTTGTTTTTCATGAACGAGTATTCGCCCATGACGATGCCGGAGGTGCCCGTGTCGCCGACGAAGGCGCCCACGCTCATATCCACGTCGATGAGCGTCGATACGGTCGCCCAGGTCTCGCCCAGCTCGGTCACCTGGCCGACCACGGCTCCGTATTCCGTCACGACCGGGTCGCCCAGCTCGATACCGGAGCTCGCGCCCTTGGAGATCGTGAAGCTGTGGGCCCAGTTCGACGAGGACCAGAGCACCACCTTGCAGGACTCGAAGACGTAGTCCGTGTGCTTCTCGCGCAGGTTGAGCAGGCGGCGCAGGCGAACGTTCTCCTCCGAGGCGGCGATGCCGTCGCGCGCGGACTGCTGCGCGTCGGCAAGCTGGCTGCGCAGCGATTCGTTCTCGGCGAGCAGGCTGTCGTATTTGTACAGATAGCCGTAGATCGTGTCGAACCAGTTGACCGCGGAGCTAACGACCTTCTGCACCGGGGAGATCAGAACGCCCGAGGCGTTGTGCAGGAGGCTGATCTGCCCGCCTCGCGCGGCGGAGGACAGCGCGATGATCAGCGCGACCGAAGCCACGATCACGCCGACGCGCACGCCGTATTTCTTGATGTATTCCTTCAAAGAAGTTCAACTCCTTGCTCTTTGAGCATTTCCCCCAGCAGACACAGGGGCAGGCCCATGACGTTGAAAAAGTCTCCGTCGATCCGTTCGACGAACAGCGCGCCTTTTCCCTGCGCGCCGTAAGCGCCGGCCTTGTCCATCGGCTCGCCGCTTCGGATATAGCGCTCGATCTCTCCCTCGGAGAGCGTTCGGAAGCTGACGGCGCTGCGGTCGGCACGGCAGAGCTCGACACCGTTTCGGATGACGCACACGCCGGTGTACACCTCGTGCGTGCATCCCGAGAGCGTGCGCAGCATTTCCGCCGCCTCGGCCGGGGAATGGGGCTTGCCGTAGACGCGCCCGCCGAAAACGACGATCGTGTCCGCGGCGACGATCACATCGTCCGCTTCCGCGTCCGCCGCGGCTTCGCGCGCCTTGGCGGCGGCGAGGGCCTTGACGAGCTCCGGCGGCGGAAGAGAGGGATCTGCCCGCTCCTCGCCTGCGGCGGGACGGACGACGAGCCCGGCCACGCCGAGCATCTCCATCAGCTCCCTCCTGCGCGGAGAGGCCGAGGCAAGAATAAAACGCATAGTACTTCTCCGGATGGGAAAGGATCAGTCCACGCCGCGGTAGTAGAGCCCGCGCGTGAGGACGTTGGGACGGTAATCGCTCTGAGCGAGATAGGCCTTCGCGACCTCGACGCACTCGCGCGCGCTTTCGGTCGTGAAGAGCAGCCGCTCGCCCCAGAGACCGCAGACCTCGATGTCGCTCTGACGATCGGCGAGGTAGAGCTTGTGCGCGTTGTAGATCACGTTGCGGCAGCCGAATTCCTTCGCGACGTGGAAGACGTTGCCAGTGCGGTCGGCCATCTGAGCGGGGGCGGCGCAGGCGCAGCGGCCGGCGCTGTGGCGGATGACGCACTGGTCGGAGACCATCAGCGGCAGACGGCCGTAGACGATCATTTCCAGATCGAGGCTCTTGCGCAGGTCGCGGATCTGGGCCAGCCGCAGCTCGAACGAGGCGGTGGCGGAGAGGAAGCCCGCGTCACACAGCACGTTGAGCGTGCGCGAGTTGAAGGCGTTGAGCCCGAAGTCGCCGCGGACAGACATGCCGGCGCGGCGGGCGAGACCGATATGGCCGAGGTTGCCGACGAGCGCCTCGTCCACGCCCTGTTCGGCGAGGAATTCGAGCGCGGCGAGCACGTCCTCGTTCTGATCGTCGGTGATGACGCGGGGCAGCACGGCGACGAGCTTCGTCCCGTTTTCGGCAAAGGTCCGCACGGGCGAGAAATCCCCGACGAGTCCCATGGCCGGGAAGTACAGATAGTCGGGCTTCAGCGCGCAGAGCTCGTCGCTCAGCTGCGAGGGCGTGCGCACCTGAAAGATCTTTTTCGGGATGCTCGGCGCGGCTTTCCTCTCGGGCAGCGGCGGCAGCGAGAGAGAGCTCCGCACGGGCGGCCTGGCGCGTTCCTCGGAGATCTGCGTGACCAGGCGGCGCCTGAGGTCGTTGATCTCGGAGGTGGGCATGAAGAGGAAAGGATCGACCTTCGCGCGGTTTTCCACGCAGTAGTACGGCGTCCCGCCCGTTTTGAACATCTGGTCGGTGATGAAGCTCTCCGTCAGGCCCTGGCGTTTGGCCGCCTCGGGCACGGGCCCGGAGGCGACGGCCTTGTGGCCTTCGTTGTCGAAGGCGATGGCCCGGATCGGCTGCCCCTTTTCGCAGAGCGTGTAGAAGTGCAGCGGCACGCGGCGCAGCTCGCCCTCGGAATAGTCCCTGCGGGCGGCGGTGAAGAGCTTTTCGCTCTCGCGGTCCTCGTTCTCGCCGCGCACGCCGAACATGTCCTTTTTATCGCCGTTGTAATAGCCCTGGGTGAAGCCGTCGCGCGAAAAGGCGCTCTCGAGCGTGTTCAGCTCGTCCTGCGTCGGCGCGCGGCGCTCGTGCAGGACCTTGGCGTAAACGCCCGTCACGAGGGCGGTGTATTCGGGACGCTTCATGCGGCCCTCGATCTTGAGACAGGCGACGCCCGCGTCCTCGAGCTCGGAGAGCTTTTCGACAAGGCAGTTGTCCTTGAGGGAAAGGGGATAGTCGTCCATCCGCCCGCCGAGGGAGTAGGCCATGCGGCAGGGCTGGGCGCACATGCCGCGGTTGCCGCTCCGGCGGCCGATCAGCGCGGACATGTAGCATTGCCCGCTGTGGCAGAAGCACAGCGCGCCGTGGACGAAGACCTCGGTCTCGATGGAGGCGTGAGAAGTGATATAGCGGATCTGATCGATCGAAAGCTCGCGCGCGAGCACGGCGCGCGTGAGCCCCAGCTCTGCCGCGGCCTCGACCCCGGCGAGATTGTGGATGCTCATCTGCGTGCTGGCGTGCAGGGGCATATCCGGCAGCGCGGCGCGCAGCGCGCGCACGAGACCGAGATCCTGCACGATCAGACCGTCTGCGCCGAGAGAGGAGGCCAAGCGCGCCTGGGCGACGGCTTCTTCCGTTTCACGGTCGTCCACGAGCGTGTTGAGCGTGACATAGACCCGGCAGCCGCGGATACGGCAGTAGCGCACGGCCTTTTCGAACTCTTCTTCGGTAAAGTTTTTCGCTCCGCGGCGGGCGTTGAAATCGCCCAAGCCGAGGTAGACCGCGTCGGCGCCGTTCTGTACGGCGGCGATGACGGCTTCCGGCGAGCCGGCGGGGGAAAGCAGTTCTGTCATGGCGTCTCCTTCGGGGCGGAAGATCCTCTCTTCCGCATCAAGTCCATAAAGATACAAAATACATTATACCACAAGTCCCCCTCTTGCGACAAGAACTAATTCATGCTATAATGTGTAAACAAATTCTGACGCTTTCGCGTCCCTTTTTCGGGGCGCGGACACGGAGAGAAACAGCCATGGCCGACGAGAAGAAAGAAAAGCTGATAACTGCCGAAACGGCGGACGCGCTGATCGCCGCGCACGACGGCGATATGGCGCTCTATTGCCTTTACGCCGCGCGGCATCCCGGCGCGGACGACGAGACGGCCGCCGCCGTGCTCTGCCGCACGCGGGCCGAGATCGCCGCGGCGCGCGAAAAGCTCGGCCGCATCCTGCGCACAGAAAGCGCCGGCCCGAAGCGGGAGCCGCTCTACCCCGAGGACGAGCCCATACAGTACGACAAGGAGGAGCTCGTCCGCACCGCGGCGCGGAAAAAGGAGTTCGGCGAGCTGTGCGCGGAGCTCTCGCGCATCCTCGGCACCATCCCCTCACAGGCCTATCTGAACGTGCTGCTGGACGCTTACGACCACCTGGGCATGCCGCCGGAGGTCATCATGCAGCTGCTGCATTTCTGCGACGAGGAGGCGCGCCGCCGCTGGGGAACGGCCCGCCATCCCTCGGCCAGAGCCATCTCCGAAGAGGCTTACCGCTGGGCCAGAAACGAGATCATGTCGCTGGAGCTGGCGGAGGAGTACATAGCCCGCCGCGAGAAGCGGCGCACGGACCACGGCCGGATCGCGGAGCTGCTCGGCATCCGCGGCAGAGAGCTGTATAAAAGAGAAACGGAGTATATCGACGCCTGGCTGGAGATGGGCTTTCCGGACGAGGCGATCGCGCTGGCGCTCGAGCGCACGGTGCTGAACACCGGCGCGCTCAAATGGCCGTATCTCAACGGCATCCTGCGCAACTGGCACGCCGCCGGGCTGCACACGGCCGAGGAGATCGAACAGGCCGAGGGCCGCAGGCCGCAAAAGACCCGCACAGGCGGGAGAGGACACGGAGACCCGGTCGATCAGGGCGATCTGACGGGATTTATGGGAGACAAGGCATGAGCTACGACGGAAAACTGCTTGCCCGCGCGCGGGACGAGCTTGACCGGATCAGACAGGAGAACGCCGCGGAGAGAGTCCGGCGCACGGCCGAGGCCTATGAAAAAAAGCCGGAGCTGCGCCGCTGCGACGAAGCCATGCGCGCGCAGATGACCGAGCTCGTGCGTCTCACGCTCTCGGGCGAGACGGAGAAGATCGAAACGCTGCGAGAGGAAAACCTCGCCCTGCAGCGCCGCCGCGGCGAGCTGCTGCGCCAGCTCGGCCACGGAGAGGACTGGCTCGACGAGATCGTCTCCTGCGGGAAATGCCGCGACAGCGGCGTGTATCAGGGCGGCGTGTGCGAATGCCTGAAAAGACTGTACAACGCCGAAGTGACGCGCGAGCTGGGCGTGCTGCTGCAGAACGGAGACGAGAGCTTCGAAAAGTTCGACCTCACGCTTTACGACGACAAAGCGCTCCCGGGCGCCGGAATCGTGCCGCGCGAGACGATGAAAAAGGTGTTGTCCATCGCCGAGGACTTCGCCCGCCGCTTCCCCGACGGGACGGACAGCCTGCTCTTCCAGGGCGGGACGGGCCTGGGCAAGACCTTCCTTTCCGCCTGCGTGGCCAGAGCGGTCGCGGAGAAGGGCTTTTCGGTGTGCTACGACACGGCCTCGTCCGTGATCGGCAGCTTCGAGGCGCAGAAGTTTTCCCGCGACGAGGCCGCCGACGCGCGCGTAAAGCGGATGCTCTCCTGCGACCTGATGATCCTGGACGACCTCGGCACCGAGATGCCCACGCCTATGGCGGAGAGCGCCCTGTACACGCTGATCAACACGCGTCTAACCGAGGGAAGAAAGACGATCATCAGCACGAACCTCTCCTTCGGCGAGATGGAAAAGCGTTACAGCGGCCAGATCTGCTCGCGCATCCGCGGAGAGTACAGACTGCTGCCCTTCGTCGGCCGTGACATCCGCCAGATCAAACGCTGAGACTTCCGTGAAAGGAGCGTCCTGAAACATGCAGCATGAGATCAAAAATGAGATCCCCCTGTTCGACGCAAAGGGGGATCTGACCGAGCCGGGCTATGCCAGAAAGCTGCTGCCCGTGTACAGACGCGCGGACATCCGCGCGGGGAAGCTGCGCATCAAGGAATGGGACTATTATCTCATCAGCAACGGCCGCTATGCGCTGGCGCTGACGATCGCCGACAACGGCTACATGGGCATGGACTCGGTCTCGATCGTCGAGCTGGAGGAGAAATGGGAGATCACGACCAGCCCGATGAGCCTGATGACGCTCGGAAAGGTCGGTCTGCCCGAGCATTCCGGCAAGGGCGTCAGCGAGCACGCGGGAAAGGGCCATCATCTGAAGTTCGAGGTCCTCGGCGGCGGGCGGCGGCTCCTCACCGCGCACATGGACCGCTTCGGCGACAAGGGCGCGCTCGACGCGCGGATCGAGCTGTATGACGAGCCCGAAGAGAGCATGGTCATCGCCACGCCCTTCGACAAGCCGGGCCATTTCTATTTCAACCAGAAGATCAACTGCCAGCGCGCCGCGGGTTCTTTCAGCTACGGCGGGCGCAGCTGGGTCTTCGACGGCGCCGACAGCTTCGCCGTGCTCGACTGGGGCCGCGGCGTGTGGACCTATCACAACACCTGGTACTGGGGCTCTGCCTCTTATCAGGTCGACGGCGTGCCCTTCGGCTGGAACATCGGCTACGGCTTCGGCGACACCTCCGCCGCGAGCGAGAACATGCTCTTTTACGACGGCAAAGCCCACAAGCTCTCGCAGGTGCGCTTCCACATCCCAGGCGACGAGAAGGATTTTCTTTCCCGGTGGAAATTCACGTCCGACGACGGCCGCTTCGAGATGGACTTCGTCCCGACCCTCGACCGCGCCTCCTGCACGGATCTCAAGCTCATCAAGTCCGACCAGCACCAGGTCTTCGGCAGATTTACCGGAAAGGCCGTGCTCGACGACGGCCGCGTGATCGAGGTCCGAGATTTCCCCGGCTTTGCCGAGAAAGTGGAAAACAAGTGGTGAACACCGCAGCAAAAATGCGAGCGCCCCGACAGGGGCGCTCGCATTTTTTGTTGCCGGATCAGGGGATCGTGATCTCCGTCGGCTCGGGAGTCGTTTCCGGCAGAGGCTCGGGTTCGCCGACGACCTGAACGTCGGGCGGCTCGGGCGTCGGCTCCGGAGTGGGCTCGGGCGTCGGTTCGGGCGTGGGTTCCGGCGTGGGTTCCGGCGTCGGCTCGGGCGTGGGTTCCGGCGTGGGTTCCGGCGTCGGCTCGGGCGTGGGTTCGGGCGTCGGCTGCGGCCTGAGCCAGGGATAGACGGCATAGATCTCGTCGTCCGTCATGTACCAGGGATTATCCGGATCGGGATCGCTCGGATCCCAGCCGCGGCGCAGCTCGTTGTCCGAGATCTGCGGGGCGGAAGGCTTGCCGAGCGGGCCGGGGTCCTCGTCGCCGTAAAACTCCACGGCGTAGATGTTGTAGTAATTCTCCCAGATCCATTTCGCGTCCTTCACCTGCAGTCTCACGCAGCCGGCGGAGGCGCTGGTGCCGAGCTTGTCATACTCCCAGTATTCCAGAGAGGAGTTGTCCCACTTCGCCTGGTAGGGCACGGAGTGGAAGAGGATGTCGTCGTCGATCTCCGTGACGTAGTAGCCGTAGACGTCGTAGAACAGATCCTGCCACAGCAGCCGCCAGCCGAGGCGGAAGACGCCCTCGCGCGGCGTGGCCGCGCCGGTGGAGCAGACCATGGCCATGAAGGGCAGATCGTATTCGCCGCTGTCGCTGCGCGTGTAGACCGTGACGGTGTTGGCGATGTAATTGACCTTGAGATAGTAGAGATAATTGTCCTTGTCAAGCCAGGGGAAGGCTTCCTCGGCCGGCTCCGTGATCACGGGCGTGGGCTCCGGCGTGGGTTCGGGAGTCGGCTCGGGCGTGGGCTCCGGGGTAGGCTCCGGCGTCGGGACCGGCGTGGGCGCGGGCGTCGGGACGGGAGTCGGCTCGGGCGTGGGCTCCGGGGTCGGTTCCGGCGGCATGAGCCACGCCGACAGGTTCTCGGTCATGTCGACGAGGGAGAAGGAGCCCTGCACCGCGCCCGCATAGGTCGCGAAGCACAGGACAAAGATGAGAATCAGGGCGAAAAAGCGTTTCATCGCGTCGCTCTCCGTAAAAAAGTTTTTTCTGTCGGCTTGCCGCGGCCGCTAAGCGGCGTCGGCAAGGGGCCCGTCATAGCCCAGCGTGCCGCCGATCAGCGCGGCGATGGAGGAGGTCGCGCCCTCCGCGAAGGGGCTTCTCAGGCCGCCGTTCGTGACGGTCTCCATGAAGCTCTCCCAGTCGCGCGGCAGGATCTCAAAATACTTGGCCATGCCCCGGCCGGGCTCCTGCAGCTCCAGCTCGTAGATCTGCATGGCGACGTCCAGAGAGACGGGGTAGGAGATCACATAAAAAGGATACTCGAAGAAGTGGGTGATGTCCATCCAGAAGTACATGTAATACTCCTCAAAGCCCTCGTCGCAGAAGCCGAAGTCCTTCGCCGCCTGCAGCGCCAGCGCGTTGAGCTTGTCGGCCGTCAGCTCGTCGGGGCCGAGCGCGTGGGCCTTGCTCTCGAAGTCGGCGAAGGCCGCCTGCTGGATGTAGGTGTCGAGCGCGTCGATCATCTTGCCCCGGCGCAGCGTGTCGATCTCTCCGCCGGAGAGCACGCCGCCCATGTGGGACAGCGAAAGGAACTCCAGCCCCTGGGAGAAGATCTCGGCGACGTCGATGGTCTCGTTCGCGTCGAAGTTGGCGTAGGCGTCGGTATAGTGGCCGAACTCGTGCACGAAGGTCAGCAGGTCCTGCGTGGTGCCCGCGGGATTGAGAAAGATGAATGGCGCGTCGTAGTTGCTCAGATAGGTCTGAAAGGAGGTGTCGGCCTTGTGGATGCTCGGCTCGATGTCGTACAGGCCGTACTGGCTCATGAAGGCGAAGGCGTCGGAACACTCGCGGCCGATGCTGTCGGTGACGGCCTTCATGTCCGCGTACAGCTCGTCGGAGGAGAGCGGCGAATAGTCGACGCCGTAACTCAGGCCGGTATCCTTCGCCCACAGATAGATCGGGACAAGGTCGGCTTTCACGCCGCCGACGAAGACCGCTCCGTCCTCGGGCGTGTAGTCGCGTCCGAAGCAGAAGACGTATTCCATCTCCTCACAGGAGGAGAAGCCCATCTCCTCGGCCATCTCGGTGCGCACGCGCATCAGCTCGATATAGACCTCGGCCAGCGGCCGGTTGTATTTGCGGTAGTAGCTCAGGAGCACGGCGAGGTATTTGTAGTAGCTCGCCAGGTCGTCCGCCGAGCCGAGCTCGTCGGCCAGCTCGTGGAAGCTGCGTTCCCTGCCTTCGTACATGATAGTCGGCTCCGCCACGATCTCGCGGTAGCGGCTGATGAGCTCGCTCTCGCGCTGCATGAGCGCGACGGTGACGTCGTTGTAATAGGAATCGTTCGGGTCGGCGTACTCCTCGCAGAAGCCGTCCCAGAAGTAGTCTTCCTCCAACGCCTGACCGAGCTCGGAGCCGGCGCAGGCGTAATACATCTCGTCGAAGAGACGCGAGACGTTCGCGCTCTCGGTGCTGATCCATTCGTACTCGGCGGCGTAGTATTCGTCGCGCAGGTCCTTGCAGTTGTAGATGTTGGCCAGGGAGTACATCGTGGAGAAGTCGTCGTAGTCGTCCATGCAGCGGTCCAGCAGCTCCTCGACCCGCTTGAGCGCGGCGCCGCTTTCGAGCGCGTCCTCCACGGCCGCGACGTCTGCGGCGAGACCTTCCGTATCGGGGCGGGCGTAACGCATGTCGGAGAACATCACGCCGTCGGGATTGTGCTTCATCGAGGCGCGGTCGGTGATCTGCGAGAGCGTGTTGCCCAGCGTGCCGGACAGATCGTTCTCTCCTCCGCCGCCGGAGCCGAAGCCCGGCAGACCGCAGCCCGTGAGCATCACGAGCGCGAGCGTGAGCGCGACGAGCTTCGTCAGTCTTTTTTTCATGCATCGACCTCCTCGAACACGAAAGTTATATTATTTTATCACAAAAGGTCGGCGATGAAAAGAGCCAAATCCAAAGGAAGACCAAGGCAATTCACGCTTGAAAACCGCCGCTTTCTCCCATATAATTGAAGCGGAAAGAATCTTACGGGAGGAAGCAGACATGAACGAGATCTTCGTCACCGGCCACCGCAATCCCGACACCGATTCGATCGTCGCGGCGATCTCCTATGCCGCGCTGCGCAACGCGCTGGGCGACAGCGAGTACAGGGCCGCGCGCATCGGCTCGATCAACGACGAGACGGCCCGCATGCTCGAGCGCTTCGGTTTCGAGCCGCCGCTGCATATCAAGACCATGCGCACGCAGGTGTGCGATCTTGATTTCGACAGGCCGCCCACGCTGCACAGCACGGTCACGATGGACCTCGCCTGGCGCACGATGCGCGACGTCGAGACCTCCTCGCTGCCGATCGTGGACGACGACGGCGGGCTCTTCGGCCTGCTCTCCGCCGGAGATATCGCGAGTTACAGTATGCGCTCGATCACCGACAGCCGCATCGAGGCCCTGCCGGTGTTCAATCTGCTCAGCGTGCTGGAAGGAAAGCTCGTCAACGAGAACAGCTTCGTGATCGAGACCGTCTCGGGCGATCTGCGCATCGCCGTGCCGCAGGCCATCGACGAGCCCGTCGGCGGCCGCGACAGTATCCTGATCTGCGGCGATCAGCCGGAGATCATCGCCGCGGCTCTGGAAAAGGAGATCAACTGCCTGATCATCTGCCAGAGCGAGATCCGCCCCGAATGGGCGCGGAGCATGGCTTCGACCTGCATCGTCTCCACGCCGCTGGACGCGCGCACGGTCGCGCGGCTGATCTACCTGGCCATCCCCGTCGAGCGCGTCTGCCAGAAGGAGGAGATCGTCGCCTTCCACCTGGCGGACTATCTCGACGACGTGCGCGAGATCCTGCTCAAGAGCCGCTTCCGCAGCTATCCCGTGCTCGACGAGAACGAGCGCGTGGTCGGCATGCTCTCGCGCTATCACATGCTGCGCCCGAGACGCAAGCGCGTCGTGCTCGTGGACCACAACGAGGCGGCCCAGTCCGTCCCGGGACTCGAGCAGGTGGAGATCATGGAGATCATCGACCACCACCGCCTGGCCGACATCCAGACCGCGCAGCCCGTCTCCGTGCGCAACGAGCCCGTGGGCAGCACGAACACGATCATCACCGCCATGTATCAGGAAAACGGCGTCATGCCCTCGCCCAGGATGGCGGGGCTGATGGCCGCGGCCATCCTATCGGACACGGTGATGTTCAAGTCGCCCACCTGCACCAAGCGCGATATCGCTATGGCCGAGCGGCTCGCGCGCATCGCGCACGTCTCGCTCGAGGAGATCGGGAAAGAGCTCTTCTCCGTCCAGGGGGCGGAGGAGAAGCCTATCGAGGAGCTTTTCCGGACGGACTACAAGGTCTTCCATATCGCCGAGCACAACATCGGCGTGAGCCAGATTACCTGCGCCGACGCCTCCGGTCTGCTCGCGCGGCGCGGCGAATTCATGTCCTATATGGAAAAGCTGAAGAAGGACAAGGATTTCGATTTCGTGATCCTGATGATCACGGACGTGCTGCAGGAGGGCTCATATCTGCTCTATGTCGGAAGCGACGAGGATATGCAGCAGGCCTTCGGCACGGCGCCGAAGGACAAGAGCATGTTCCTGCCCGGCGTGATGAGCCGCAAAAAGCAGATCATCCCCATGCTCACGGCGCTGTGGGGATAAAAACCGTTTCGAAAGCCGGGAGGACTTCGTCCGAAGTCCTCCCGGCTTCTCTTTTCCGGGAGCGTGCCCCGGGCCGCGGCGTGCAGAGAAAAAGGCGGCAAAACAAAACAGATGATTTTTCCCGGGAGCTGTGGTATTCTTTTGTTGAGGTGAAGCCCATGAGACTTCTGTACGCCGAAGATGAAAAATCCCTGGCCAGAGCCGTTTCGACGATTCTTCGCAAGAACAACTATTCCGTCGACGTGGTCTATGACGGCAGGAGCGCGCTGAACTATCTCGAGACGGAGAACTACGACGGTGCGATCCTGGACGTGATGATGCCCGGGGCGGACGGCTTTGAGGTGCTGCGCCGGATGCGCGCGCGGGGCGACAGCACGCCGGTGCTGCTGCTCACGGCAAAGAGCGAGATCGACGACCGGGTCACAGGTCTCGACAGCGGAGCCAACGATTATTTGACCAAGCCCTTCGACATGAAGGAACTGCTGGCCCGCATCCGCGCGATGACGCGGGTGCTCTCCGTCCAGCCGGACAAGACCATCTCCTTCGGAAAGGTCACGCTCGACTGCGCGAGCTACGACCTGAACGGACCGGGCGGCAGCACGAAGCTCGCCGGGAAGGAATTTCAGATGATGGAGATGCTGATGCGCAATCCGCGCAAGCTCGTCTCCACCGAGACCTTTATGGATCGCATCTGGGGCTATGACAGCGAAGCCGAGCTGAACATCGTCTGGGTGTATATCTCAACGCTGCGCAAGAAACTCAAAGGGATCGACGCGGACGTCGAGATCAAAGCCCAACGCGGCGTCGGATACTATCTGGAGGTCAAGTCATGATCAACAAGCTGCGGAAAAAATTCATCGCCGCGGCGATCGCCGCGGTCTTCCTCGTCCTGCTCGTTCTGATCGGCTCGATCAACCTGCTCAACTACCGCAGCCTTGTCTCGGACGCCGACGGCACGCTGCAGATCCTCGCGGAAAACAGAGGCTCCTTCCCGCGGCAGATGTTCCGCGAGCAGGACAAGCCTTCGGAGCCGCAGCCTCCTCCGGCGATCGAGAGGAACGACGGCCCCTTCGACGCAAGGCGCGGCGGCAGCGGAGAGCTGGCCTATCAATCCCGGTACTTCTCCGCCTGGTTCGCAGACGACGGCAGTCTCTCCCGGATCAATCTGGACAACCTCGCCTCCCTGACGGAGGAAGACGCCGCGGCTCTCGCGGAGAACATATACGCCTCCGGGCGGGAGAGGGGCTTTTCGGGCGGATACCGCTATTGCCGCGCGGACTGCGACGGGGAGACCATGCTGCTCTTCCTCAACTGCGAGCGGGAGCTCTCGACCTTCCGCGGCTTTCTGTACGCCAGCGTCGGGATCTCGCTTGCCGGCACGCTCGCGGTCTTCCTTCTTCTGCTGCTCCTCTCCGGGCGGATCGTGCGTCCTATCGCGGAGAGCTATGAAAAGCAGAAGCGCTTCATCACGGACGCCGGGCACGAGCTGAAAACGCCGATCACGATCATCCGGGCCGACGCGGACGTGCTGCAGTCGGAGCTGGACGGGGAGAACGAGTGGATCACGGATATCCGCAGACAGACGAACAGGCTCGCCGAGCTCACTTCCGATCTGATCTATCTTTCGAAGATGGAGGAAGAAAACGCCTCTCTCCAGATGCAGGATCTGTCCTTATCCGAACTCGTTGACGAGACCGCGCAGTCCTTCCAGGCGCTCGCGCGCGCAAAGGGCAGGAGCTTTTCCTCATCCGTCGTGCCCGATCTGCGCGCAAACGGGGATGAAAAGGCGCTCGCCAAACTGGTCTCCATCCTGCTGGACAACGCCATGAAGTACTCGCCGGAGGGCGGGAACGTGGAGCTCAAGCTGGATCAGGCAGGCAGGAACGCCAGGCTGATCGTCAGGAACAGCACGCCGCCCATGGAGAAGGGCAATGCGGATCGGCTCTTCGAGCGCTTTGCCAGAGAGGACCGCTCCCGCAATTCGGAGTCCGGCGGCTTCGGTCTGGGGCTCGCGATCGCAAAGGCGGTGACGGAGGCGCACAGGGGCAGGATCCGCGCGGAATCCGAGGACGGCGCGTCGCTGACTGTCACGGCGGAGCTGCCGCTCATATGATCCATCGCAGTTTATCTTTCGATCCGTACCCGGTGCTGACAGACCCAAAATCATATTCAAAAAGGAGTACTGTACCATGAAGTTCTACAAATGCAAAGCTTGTGACGGCATCATGATCCTGACTGCGCCGAACGCATGCTGTATCGACGGCTGGCAGGAACTCGTCCCGAACACCACAGACGCCTCGGGAGAGAAGCACGTTCCCGTGATCGAAGCGGAAGGGAGAAATATCAGCGTCAAGGTCGGATCGGCCGAGCATCCGATGCTTGCCGCGCACTATATCACCTGCATCGTGATCGAGACGAACCAGGGGTATCAGAAGAAAGAACTGCGCCCCGGAGAAAAGCCCGCTGCGCAGTTTGCATTGGCCGAAGGCGAAACGCTTCTGGCGGCGTATGAGTATTGCAACCTGCACGGACTTTGGATGGCAAAGGTGTAGTCCGCATCCTCTTCAGGAGCATGAAAAACGGGATCCGAAAGACTCGGATCCCGTTTTTGTTTACAGAAGCTGAGACAGGTGATTTACGGACGTCTGCCGCCGGATCCGCCCATACCGCCGGGTCCGCCGCCGAAACCGCCCTGCCCGCCGCCGAAGCCGCCGGGTCCGCCCATGCCGCCGGGCCCGCCCATGAACTGGTTGGGGATCGTGCTGACTTCCTGACCGTTGACAATGACCGTGCCGCCGGTGAAGGTCGCGGTCCCGTCGTAGTCGAAGCTGGAATTGCCGCTGATGCTGATCGTGCCGCCGGTGATGATGATATTTCCGTTGCAGTCGACGCCGTCGGTGTCGCCCGCGCCCATCGTGATCGTGACCGTGCCGCCGGTGATCTCCACGGTCGGCGTGTACGCGGAGGACTTGCGCGCCGCGTTGATGCCGTCGTCCAAGGCCGCGATCGTGATATCGCCGCCGCCGATGAGGACATAGGTGGCCTCGATCCCCTCATAGGCCGTGATGTCCAGCGTGCCGCCGGCGATCTCGATCTTTTCGTTCGCGTGGATGCCGTCGTCCCGGCTCCGGAGCGTGAACGCGCCGTCGCTGATGAGGATCGAGCCGTTGGTGTGGATCGCGTCGTCAAGGGCGTCGATCGTATAGACGCCGCCGTTGATCGAGATCGAGACACCCGCCTTGATGCCTTTGTAGGATTCCGAGGCATCGCTGCTCCTCGCGCCGCTGCCGCCGCCGGAAGTGATGCTGAGCGTGGCGTTTTCAGCCGTGAACACCGTCTCGGCCTGGATGCCGTCCTTGCCGGACACGATCGAGAGCGTGGAATCGACGACCGAGACATAACCCTTTTCCGCGTCCGAGCCGTTGTCCGAACGGACGCCGTCGCTGCCCGCCGTGACGCTGACCGTCGCCCCGGAAAACTTGACGGAATCCTTGCCGTTCAGACCGACGTTTTGCGCTTTCACGCTCAGGTCCTTCGCCGTGATCACGAGATCGTCCTTGCAGACGACCGCGTGCTTATAATTGCCGTTGATCGTCAGTTGGCCGGAGCCGTTGATCGTGAGATCGTCCCGGCTGAACACGGCCGCGTCCAGCGCGGTGTCGTCGTCGGTGAGCGTGTAATCCGAGCCGTCGGAGATCACGTTGACCGTGCCCTCCGCCGCGGTAAGAAAGACCTTGTCCGCGCTGCGGACATAGATCGCGGGGCCGTTCTCGTTGGTGATCGTCGCATTATCCAGCACGAGCTGGACCTTGTCCTCCTCGCCGGCCTCGATGACGATCATGCCCTCGTATTCGCCGGAGAGGATATAGGTGCCTGCCTCCGTGATCGTCAGATCGCCGTCGGGAGAGAGCGTTGCGGCTTCGGAGGCGTCGTATTCGCCCGAGGCGTCGCGCTTGGAGACCGCGGTATCCAAAGCCGAATCCGACAGCGCGGCGCTCGGAGGCGTATCCGCCGCGGACGGCGTTGCCGAGACGCTCTCCGCCGCGCTTGCGGGGGCGGCCGCGCAGCCGGTCAGCAGAAAGAGCGCCAGCGCGCTGACGAGCGTGATCTTCAAAGATTTTTTCATAATTCTTCTCCTCCTTCGGTATCGTTCAGAATCGCGATCTCCAGGTTCCCGTTCCGGCAGCGCAGGGCGTCGAGAAATTCCTGCAGTCTGTCGGGGTCTTTCATTTCGATTTTGTAATCCAGTTTATACAGACTCCCCATATTGGAGGTCTTGGCCTTCACGAGCTTCCGGCTTTTCGTGTACTGCTCGAAGAGGTCGTCGAAGGCGTTTGCGAAGTGCAGCGACTCGGGCACGGTGATGTGCAGCGCCGCGAAGCGCTCGCAGCTCATCGGGACGCGGGAGAGCAGCAGGATCAGGCCGGACGCGATCAGCGTGAAGAGCAGGGCGATCGCGACGTAGCCCGCCGCGCAGGCGAGGCCCGCGGCCATGACCAGAAAGATCGCGGAGATGTCCCGCGCCCTGCCCGCCGCGCTGCGGAAGCGCACCAGCGAGAAGGCGCCCGCCACGGCGATGCCGGTGCCCACGCTGCCGTTGACCATCAGGATCACCGTAGCGACGATGATCGGCAGCACGACCAGGGAGATCAGAAAGCTGCGGCTCGACGTGCTCTCACGGCCGAGCGTCAGCGCCGCGATCGCGCCGCAGAGCCCGGCGAAGAGCAGGCAGAGCAGATATTGGCCGACCGAGAAGCTCCCGGTCAGGATCGAACTAAAGATTGACGACATGTCTTTGTCCTCCTTCTATCAAGCAAACAGGATGGTCCCTTTCTTCCAGCGTCCGCAGATAGGCCTCTCCGTACTTGGAGAAGCTGCCCGGCAGGATCCCCTCCGCGTCCAGCGCGTCCGCCAGCCACAGCGGCATGGCGCCCGCCGTTTTGATCTCGAGCAGCACCGTGTCTTTCGGCAGCAGGGGGGCTCCCGCGGAGCCGCGGTCGAGCCGCAGTTCGGTCTCGCGGCAGCGGATGTTCCGGTCGAAGGTCAGACGGAGGTCGGGGTGCGCCTCGTCGAACCAGGCCTCGCGCTCGCAGGCGATCAGCATCGCGGCTTTCGGCCTTCCGTAGAGCCGCATGGCCCAGTCGAGTTCGGACATGATCTGGCTTTCATAGGGCTTGATCCCCATGCGCAGATAGCGTTCCGCTTCCTTCAGCGTCATGGCCGCGCGGCGCTTGTACACCACGCCGCCGTATTTCTTCTTGAGCTCGAGAAACACGGTGGAATCTGCCCCCGCCGTGCCGTAGCTGCGCAGACGTAGCTTTTCCTTGTAGTCCGCCGCCTCGATCGAATTGCGGATGATGCGCCTGTCGGGGGTGTCCAGATAGAGGCTCAGCACCGTGCTGCGGCCGAACTCGTCCGGTCTCAGATGCGCGCCGATCCTTTGAAACAGCGTCTCGTACTGCGCCTCGGAGAGAAGATATTTCTTCTCGATCCTCTTGAATATACAGGTCGCGTCCATTTGTCATGACCTCCTTCCCTGTTTCTGAGGCCATCATAGACGCGCAAACTTAATCCAACTTAAAAGGACGAAAAAAATCCCTCCGGGCAAAAAACCGGAGGGATAAATACATTTTGAAGGGGGCGCGGCCCGGGGACGAAGCCTCCGCGGCGAAGCGGGCGCGCGCTTTCTCCGTCGGTCAGAACATCAGCAGCAGCGCGTCGTACAGGCTCGTCGTCCAGGCGATGAAGTTATGCCCCGCGCCGACGGCGAGCATCCGGGCGTTCTGCCCGTCGGTCACGCGCTCGACCCGGCTGCAGATGCTGCGGTAGATGCTCCGGTGGATCGAAGCGGTCTCCTGATCGTCCGACATGCCGTAGCTGGCGATATAGCTGAAGATCTCGTACCCGCGGTTTTCCTCCGACTCGAGCTGCGCGGAGACGCGGCTGTTGTCGCCGTTGGAGAAGCAGCAGAAATTCCCGACGACGTCGAGACAGCGCGGCATGACGCAGGAATAGGTGTACATCGAGCCGCGGCTCAGGCCGCCGACAGCCAGATGCGCGCGGCCCGCGCGCAGTTCCTCGGGGCTGCCCCCGCCGAGATAAGTGGAAAAATGCTGCGCGACGTACGGCAGGAGAAGCTCTCTTAAGACCTTCTCGCCCTTCTCCGGCTGCGCGAAGGCGCGGTTGGAGATCCCGACGATCAGAAAGGGCTCGCAGAGCCGTTCCTCGACCATGCGGTCGTAGACGCGGCGGAACTCGATCTCGCCGAGGCGCGTCGGCTCGGGCTCGTCGGTCCAGTCGGCGGCCTGCCCGCCGTCGCCGTGCATCAGCACGACCACGTTGTATCGGGTCTCCTCGCTATAATCCCAGGGCAGCCACACGGCGATCTCAAGCTCCGCCTCTTCTCCGTCCGACAGCGTCTCGCGGAAGCAGCGCCCCTCGTGTTCGGAGGGCTGGAAATAGCGCTCGGGCAGCTCGGCGAAATACAGCGGGGCCTCGGCTCCGCAGACATCGCAGACCCCGTCCATGCCGAAGTGGTGACAAAAGGCCTCGCCGCAGATCGGGCAGAGCGCGGTCTCCGGGTCGTGGCTCTGATTGCGGCAGCGCCAGCCGCAGACGAGACAGCGGTGCTCCCCGTCGAAGCCCGAAGAATGATCGCAGACAAAGCCGCAGAGCGTGCAGAGCCCCGTTTCGGGATCGAAGAGATGCCGGTGCGGCGTCGCCTCGGGCGCGGCCTCCTCCCGCGCGGGAAGCTCCGACACGGGAAGGAGCGCGGGGCCCTTCGAGGCGCGAAGGGCGCAGAGCACCACGCACACGATCAGCAGCAGCGCAATAAGGACGAGCGAGGTCTTTTTACTCATGGCCTTTTCCGAGGATCAGTCCTCGACCTCGATATCCAGCCCCAGCTCCTGCGGCCGGAAGCGCGGACAGACGTTCTCGGCCACCGTGATGACGGAGGCGGCGAGCCGCGTGCCGATCTCGACAGCCTCCGGCATGCTCTTGCCGTAGGTCAGCCCGATCGCGACGCCGGCGCAGAAGGCGTCGCCCGCGCCGGTGGTGTCGCGCACGGTCACGCTGCTGGCGGGATAGACGCCGCAGAGCCCGTCCTTCGTCGCGTAGACCGCGCCGCGGCTGCCCATCGTGACGATCATCGAGGGGAAGTCGGCGTTGGCCAGGTTCTGCGAGAGCGCCTCGCACAGCTCCTCGGGGCTGAAGGCGGAAAAGTCGCTGACGAAGAGGATGCCGGCCTCCTGCACGTTGCACACGAAGCAGTCGATATCCTGCAGGAAGTCGCGCCGCAGCGAGGCGATGGACATGTTCGCCACGACGGCGTAGACCTTCTTTTCATATTTGCGCGCGTATTTGAGCACGCGCTTGACGACCTCCTTGTCAAGGTCGATCTCGATGACGATGCTGTCCGCGCCGGAGAAGATCTCGTCGCCCTTCTCGTCGAGGAGCTGCACCATCGCGTCCATGTTCGGACGCTTGGAGATCGAGCCGACGACGTCGCCGCTCTCGTCGAAGACGGCGAGCCAGATGCCCATGCCGTCCGGCACGGAGACGACGTAATCGGTGTTCACGCGGTGGTTATTCAGCTTGCGCAGCACCTCCGCGCCCTCCGCCGTGTCGTCCACCATGCTGACGAACACGGGCCGGAGCTCGATGTTGCCGATATCCTCGGCCACGTTGCGCCCCACGCCGCCGTGCACGATCTGCACGCTGCCGGAATTGCGCCCTCCCGGGATATAGAGATCCTCCGGGAAGCCCTTGATGTCCACGAATACGTTTCCCACGACCACGATCGCCATAGTACGTTCTCTCTTTCTATGTGTTTATGCTGATTGCTTTTCTTTTTCAAAACTGTGCAGCCAGTCCGCCCGGAAATAGTAGACGACCAGGAAGATCGTGCTGAGCAGCCAGGTCAGCGGATAGACCCAGTTGACCACGTCGATCGTGTGCCGGAAGGGCATCACGGCCGAGAGGAAGCCCACGCGCACCACGCACCAGAACAGCAGCATCGCCAGCATCGGGATATTGGCCTTGCCCGCGCCGCGCAGCACGGCGGAGAGACAGTGCGAGGCCGCCAGCAGGAAGAAGAACACCGAGCAGACCTTCGCCCTGCCCACGCCGAAGGCGATGGCCTCGGGCTCGGAGGTGAAGGCGCCGAGCAGATACGGCGCGGCCAGATAGATCGCCATGCCGATGAGCTCGGCCGAGGCGAGCGAGCAGAGGATGCCGAAGCGCGCCCCGCGCCTGGCGCGGCCGAATTCGCGCGCGCCGAGGTTCTGGCCCACGAAGGTGGTCAGCGCCATCTGAAAGCTGGTGATCGGCAGGAAGGCGAAGCCCTCGATCTTGGAGTACGCGCCGCAGCCGGCCACGGCCATCGTGCCGAAGGAGTTGACGTAGGACTGGACCACCACGTTCGCAATCGCGATGACCGAGTTCTGCATGCCGGTGGGCAGACCGTAGCGCACGATCAGCCCCAGCATCTCCCGGTCGAAGCCGAGCTCGCGCAGGACGAGGCGGTGGCTCTCGTGCGTGCGCATCAGCCGGATCGCGCACAGCAGCGCGCTGACGAGCTGGGAGAGGATCGTCGCGAACGCGGCGCCCCTGACGCCCAGGGAGAGCACGGCCACGAACAGCAAATCGAGCACGACGTTGAGCAGCGAAGAGACGACAAGGAAGTACAGCGGCGTGCGGCTGTCGCCCACGGCGCGCATGATCCCGCAGAGGGAGTTGTACATCACCATGCCGATCGAGCCGGAAAAGATGATGCGGATATAGGAGACGGAGAGCTCCATCACGTCCTCGGGCGTGCCCATCAGGCGCAGCAGCCAGGGCGTGAGCGTCGTGCCGGCGAGCGTCAGCAGCGCGGCGGTGACCAGGTTGAAGGCCACGGCGGTGTGGATCGCCAGACGCATCTTTTCCTCGTCCCGCGCGCCGAAGAAGCGGGAGATGACGACGCCCGCGCCGATCGAGACGCCGACGAAGAAGCTGATGAGCAGAAAGCTCAGGTTGCCCGTCGCGCTGACGGCGGCGAGCGCGCCGTTGCCGACGAAATTGCCCACGATCAGCGCGTCCGCCACGTTATAGAGTTGTTGAAACAGATTCCCGATGAACACGGGCGCGGCGAAGCGGAGCATTTTTCCGCTGATGCTGCCCTCGGTCATCAGAAGCTGGGTGGAGTGCAAAGCTTTCACCTCAAAACGTGCTGTCGAATACAGCCATTATATGACGCGCGGGGCGCGTCCGTCAATCGTTTAACAGCGCGGCAAAGGCGCGCAGCTCCCTTCGGCGGGCCTTCCAGTCCGGGATCGCGCGCGCGAGCGCGGCGTAAAAGGCGGGGGAGTGGTCGGCATGCAGGAAATGCGTCAGCTCATGGGCGACCACGTACTCGACGCAGTCCTCCGGCACGGCGGCGAGCCGCGCGTTGAAGGTCACGACTCTCTTCGCCGGGCGGCAGTTGCCCCAGCAGGAGCGCATCGCGCGCATACGGATCTCCGGCCGCGGCACGCCGAGCGCGGCGAACTGCGGATAAAGCCTGTCGAAGGCCGCCAGGCAGAGCGCCTCGCTCTCGGCGCGGTACCACCTGTCCAGCGCGCGCCGCACGCTTTCGGCGCTCTGGGTATCGCGCACGCACAGACGCAGGGTATCGCCCTCGACGCGCGCGGAGGAGCGGGAGGCGCGTGCGAGCGCGAGCGTGAGCGTCCGCCCGCGCCAGGGCAGGGCCGCGCCGTCCTCGCAGGGCGGGAAGGGCGTTCTTTCCGTGCGCGCCAGCGCGCCGAGGATGAAGTCCGCGCGCTCGCGCAGAAAGCCATCGATCACCGCGGACGGCACCCAGCGCGGAGCGGAGACGAAGACCTCGCCGCCGCGCACGCGCAGGTTCACGTTCTTCACCCGCTTGCGCTCGAGCGTATAGGCGGTCGGTATTCCGTTGAGAGAGATCGTTCTTTTCATATCCCCCATTATACGCCGCAGCGCAGAAAAGGACAAGAGAGAGCGTCACCGTATCAAAACAGGTGCAGAAACAGGCCGGACCAAAGAAAAAGACGCGGAGCCGGGAACAAAAAAACCGCGGCGCTTCGCACTTTGCATAAAAAAGAACGCCGCTTTTGTGTATATGTCCGAAAATGCGAAAAAAGAGCCAAATCCTTCAAAAAACAGGTATAATAGAAGCGGCGCCGGGACACAGGGGCCTGTTCCGTCATGCCCTTTCGGCCCGCGCCGCATGAAAATGTACCCGTACTCCGGCATATAGGAAAGAAAATATCAAGGAGGAATTCTTATGCTCAGGAAATCCATGGACGGCAACGAGGCCGCCGCGTACGCAAGCTATGCCTTTACCGAAGTCGCGACGATCTACCCCATCACGCCGTCCAGCCCCATGGCCAACCACGTGGACGAGTGGGCCGCCAAGGGGAAGAAGAACCTTTTCGGCATGCCTGTCAAGCTCATGGAAATGCAGGCCGAGGCCGGCGCCTGCGCCGCCATGCAGGGCGCTCTCGAGGCCGGCGCTCTCGGCACGACCTACACCTCCGCCCAGGGCCTGATGCTGATGATCCCGCCGATGTACCGCATCGCGGGCCTGCTGCTGCCGGCGGTCATGCACGTGGCCGCGCGTTCCGTCGCGACCGAGGCCGTCTCCATCTTCGGCGACCACCAGGACGTGATGGCCTGCCGCCAGATCGGCTGGGCGCAGCTGGCTTCCTCGAGCGTGCAGGAGTGCATGGACCTCGGCGCGGTGGCGCACCTGTCCGCCATCAAGGGCCACGTCCCCGTGCAGCACTTCTTCGACGGCTTCCGCACCTCCCACGAGATCCAGAAGATCGACGTGCTCGACTATGAGGATCTCGGCAAGATGCTCGACTGGGACGAGCTGAAGAAATTCCGCGACCGCTCGCTGAACCCCGAGCATCCGACGATCCGCAACAGCGGCGAGAACGACGATATCTTCTTCCAGCACCGCGAGGCCTCCAACCCGACCTACGACGCCTTCCCGGCCGTGGTCGAGGAGTATATGGCCAAGATGTCCGCCCTGACGGGCCGCGACTACAAGCTGTTCAACTACTTCGGCGATCCCGAGGCCGAGCGCGTGATCGTGGCGATGGGCTCGGTCTGCCAGTGCGCGCAGGAGGTCGTGAACTACCTCTGCGAGCGCGGCGAGAAGGTCGGCCTGATCCAGGTCCGCCTGTACCGTCCCTTCTCCCTCAAGCACTTCCTCGGCGCGATCCCCGCAAGCTGCAAGGTCCTCACCACGCTCGACCGCACCAAGGAACCCGGCGCTCTCGGCGAGCCGCTCTACGAGGACGTCAGCGCCGCGCTGGCCGAGTCCGGACGCAAGCTGCAGCTGCTCGGCGGCCGTTACGGCCTGTCCTCGAAGGACACCACGCCCGCGCAGATCAAGGCCGTGTTCGACAACATGGCCGGCGAGAAGAAGAACCACTTCACCGTCGGTATCAACGACGACGTGACGCATCTGTCCCTGCCCGTGGGCGAGAACATCGTCACCTCCGGCAAGTCGATCATCTCCTGCAAGTTCTGGGGCCTCGGCTCCGACGGCACCGTCGGCGCGAACAAGAACTCCTGCAAGATCATCGGCGACAACACCGACCAGTACGTGCAGGCCTACTTCCAGTACGACGCGAAGAAGTCCGGCGGCCTGACCCGCAGCCACCTGCGATTCGGCCACGAGCCGATCCAGTCCACCTACTACGTCACGATGGCGGACTTCGTCGCCTGCCACAAGCAGAGCTACATGTACACCTATGACATCGCCAACGAGGTCAAGCCCGGCGGCATCTTCCTGCTGAACACCCGCTGGAAGGGCAAGACCCTCGAGGAGAACCTGCCGAACCGCGCCAAGAGGCTGCTGGCCGAGCGCAAGGCGCAGTTCTACACCATCGACGCCACCGACATCGCCGAGGAGATCGGTCTGGGCAACCGCACCAGCACCGTGCTGCAGGCCGCCTTCTTCAAGCTCTCCGGCGTGCTGCCGATCGACCAGGCCGAGGAGTACATGAAGCAGGCCGCGATCAAGACCTTCTCGAAGAAGGGCGAAAAGATCGTCAACATGAACCTCGCCGCCATCGAGCGCGGCCTCACCGACATGGTGAAGATCGACATCCCCGCCGAGTGGGCCTCTCTCAAGGACGAGGAGCTGAAGATCGACGGCGATCTGCCCGAGTACGTGCGCAAGGTCCTTATCCCGATGAACCGCGCCGACGGCGACAACATCCCCGTGTCCACCTTCAGCCAGTACGCCGACGGCGTCATGCCCATCTCGATGGCGAGATTTGAAAAGCGCGGCGTGGCCGACAACGTCCCGGTCTGGGACGCCGACAAGTGCATCGGCTGCAACCGCTGCTCGCTCGTCTGCCCGCACGGCGCGATCCGTCCCTTCCTCTTCACGGAGGAGGAGGCCGCCGCCGCGCCCGAGAGCTGCGTGACCAAGAAGGCGATCGGCAAGGGCTTCGAGGGCCTGCGCTACCGCATCCAGGTCGGCGTGCTCGACTGCCAGGGCTGCGGCAGCTGCGTCAACGTCTGCCCGGCGAAGGAAAAAGCCCTGCACATGGTCCCGCTGGACGACGTCCGCGCCGAACAGAAGAACTGGGATCACTGCCTGACGCTCAGCGAAAAGCCCAACCCGATGAACAAGTTCTCCGCCAAGGGCAGCCAGTACGAGCAGCCGCTCTACGAGTTCGCCGGCGCCTGCCCGGGCTGCGGCGAGACGCCGTACATCAAGCTGCTCACCCAGCTCTTCGGCGACCGTATGTACACCGCCAACGCCACCGGCTGCTCGCAGGCCTACGGCTTCTTCGCCCCGACCTTCCCGCAGACCGTCAACAAGCGCGGCTTCGGCCCCGCCTTCTCGAACTCGCTGTTCGAGAACAACGCCGAGTTCGCCCTGGGCATCAGCCTTTCGGCCGAGCAGATGCGCGAACAGACCGCCCTGCACGCCCGCGCCGTCATTGAAAAGACCGGCGACGAGAAGCTCAAGGCGGCCCTGCAGCGCTGGCTCGACGAGGGCGAGGATATGGACAAGACCGTCGAGATCGCCGACGGCGTGCGCGAGGCTCTCGCCGAAACGAAGGAAGAGGGCGCGGACGTCGACTATCTCCGCTCCCGCGAGGATACGCTGACCAAGAAGGCCATTTGGATGGTCGGCGGCGACGGCTGGGCCTACGACATCGGCTACGGCGGACTCGACCACGTGCTGGCCACGGGTCTCGACCTCAACGTGCTGGTCATGGACAACGAGCTGTACGCCAACACCGGCGGCCAGGCCTCCAAGGCCACGCCGATCGGCGCGGCGGTGCAGTTCGCGGCCGCCGGCAAGGCCACGCCCAAGAAGGACATGGGCGTGATCCTGTCGAACTACGGCTATATCTACGTCGCGCAGATCAACCTCGGCGCGAACCCCGAGCACGCGATCCGCTGCCTCAAGGAGGCCGCCGCGTACCACGGCCCGTCGATCGTCATCGCCTACGCGCCCTGCATCAACCACGGCCTGTCCAAGGGCATGAGCAAGGTCATGGACGAGGCCAAGGCCGCCACCGAGTGCGGATTCTGGCCGCTGTACCACTACAATCCCGACCTTGAGAAGGACGGCGGCAATCCCTTCGTGCTCGACTCCGGCGAGCCCAACGGCAAGCTGCGCGAGTACATGATGGGCGAGGTCCGCTTCTCCTCGCTGACCCGCACCTTCCCCGAGCGCGCCGAGCTGCTCTTCGCGCAGGCGGAGGACTTCACGGCACGCCGCTACGCCAAGTACAAGAGACTGGCCGGCAAGTCGTAAAAGCGACCGGACGCAGACGCAACAACACAGGCGGGAGCCTTTCGGCTCCCGCCTGTGTCCTTTTTGATACGGTTTTCAGTTCTTTTTCCCGACTACCTGGTACATCCGATCGTCGGAGATCACGGCGGTCACGGTCAGATGAGCGGCAAAGATCTCGGAGAGCTCTTCCGCCGGCATCAGCCCGTTCGAGACGCGGCTCGCCGCGCCGTGGTGGTGCGCGTCGATCTTCTCGCGGCTCATCCCGTGGGCCACCGTCAGCGTGCCGCCCGGCTTGAGCAGAGCGGCAAGGCGCGCGATCAGCCGCGCCGGATCGGGGAAGTGCGGGAAGGCGTTGTAGACGACGACGCAGTCGAAGAGCCTGTCAAAGTCTGTCCGCTCCACGTCGCCGCAGAGGATCTTCACGTTCTCCTGCGGGTATTTTCCCTGCGCGATCCGCGCCATGTTCGGGGAGATGTCGATCCCGGTCACGGAAGCGACGCCCCGCGCGAGATAGTCGCCGATCAGCACGCCCGTGCCGGTCGCCACGTCGAGCACATCCTTGCCCGCGCTCACCTCGGCCTTGTCCAGGATCGCGGCGATGATTTCGTCGCTGCGGATCATCTCGGCGTCCCAGTCCGGCGCGAGCCGGTCGAAGAACGCGATGACTTCCCTGCTGTCGATCATCGTCTTATCCGAAGAAAGTCGCGGTATCGAGCTTTTGATAACCGCCGAAGCTGGAAGGCGCGGCAAAGATCTGTTCGGAAAGATCCATGCCGAAGAAGGCCTGCGTGACCTCGTTGGTCTTCGCGGTCATGTCGATATCTTCAAAGAGCTCGGGATAGACGGTCTTGGCGATGAACCAGGTGTTGATCAGAGCGATCTCGCAGTTGGTGTAATAGGCATTGTAGGCCATCTCAAGATATACCTCGCCGTCGCGCCAGGCCTTGCAGGTGTCGAACATCGCCGGATTCTCGGCATAGAGCGGCTTGATGTTCTTCACGGCGGCGGCGTCCATGATGATGATGTCCATGTCCTCGCCGACGGCGACGAACTTTTCCTCCTCAATGGCCTGGATGGCGGGCCCCTCCACGCCGGTCACGGCGTTTTTGATGTTGGCGACACGGCAGGCGACATACTTTTCCGTTCCGATCATCAGGTGGTTGGTCGTGCCCCAGTTGCCGAGTCCGCAGATATACACGGCGGGCTTTTGGTCCTCGGGGACGTCGGCGGTGCGCTTTTCGATCTCGGCACGCTCGGATTCGATGAAGCTCACGAGCGTCTCGGCTTTTTCTTCTTCGCCGAAGATCACGCCGAGCATACGAAGCGTGCCGAGGAAGTTCTCGTCAAAGACGCCGCCGGGACCCATTTTGAGCGTGACGACGGGGACGCCGAGCTGCTCTTGCAGCGCGTCCTCCTTCTCCACGTCCTCATACTCGGAAATGACGATATCCGGGTCGCAGGCGAGGATCTTCTCCGCCTCGGCCGTCTGCGCCTGAGGGCCGCCCACGCCGCAGGACGGCAGCGCGGCAAAGGTGTCTCCGTAAGCGAGCATGTATGGCCGCGCCACGGAATCGAACATCTTGGGCCGTTCGGCGAGTGTGGTGTTGTCGATATCCTCCACGCCGCAGAGCAGCGCGACGTCGCCGACGTAGCTGTACATGCGCAGCGCGCCCGCGCCGATGCAGACGACGCGCTTGTAGCTGCCCGGCGTGACGGCCACTTCGCGGCCGATCATGTCGGTGATCGTGATCTCCTGCGGCTCGGCAGGCGCGGGAGCTTCCGCCGGTGCGGGCTCTTCGGCAGCCGGCGCGGGCACTTCGGCAGCCGGCGTGGGTTCTTCGGCCGCGGGCGCCGGAGCGGGTGCGGGAGCCGTCTGACCGCAGCCCGCAAGCGCGAAGATCATAACGAGCGCCAACAGCAGGGAAAGGATCTTTTTCATCTTTTTTCTCCTCCGTTCACAATGACCTTTTTACCTTCTATCTCCAGGATGCGGACTTCCGCATCAAAGATCTCCCGGATGACATCCCTTGTGACGATCTCAGAGCCGCCCGCACAGCGGATCTTCCCGTCCTTCATAAAGAAGAAGCGGTCGCCCAGCTCGAGAGCCTGGTTGAAATCATGCAGCGAGGTGAGGATGCCGATGCCCTTTTCCCGGGCGACGCGCCGCGCCTCCTCGATGATCAGCTGTTCGTTGGCGATGTCGAGGTTGCCGGTGGGCTCGTCGAAAACGAGCATGCGCGGCTCCTGCGCGAGCGCCCGGGCGATGGCGATCTTCTGCCGCTCTCCGCCGGAGAGCTGCTCGACGTTGCGCGCGGCGAAATCCTCCAGACGCATATCCCGCAGGATGTGCCATACGATCTCCTCGTCCTCTTTTCCCGCCTTGTAGCCGAAATAGGACACGCGGCCCATCAGCACCGTGTCGAAGACGCTCAGCGCGCCGAAGTGGATGCTCTGCGGCACGTAGGCGATGCGCCTGGCGCGCTCGGAGCGCTTCATTTTCAGCAGATCCTCGCCGTCGAAGCGGATCTCGCCGCTCTCCGGCCTCTGGATGCCGAGGATGTTCTTGAACAGCGTCGTCTTGCCCGAGCCGTTCTTGCCCAGCACGACGCCGATCTCTCCGTCGCGCAGCGTCAGATCGACGCCGTCCAGCACGAGGGGAGAGCGTTTTCCGTAACGGAAACGCAGGTTTTCGATCGTCAGCATCAGTCATGCTCCCCCTTCCGTCCGAAGATGATCGCCAGGAAGAAGGGCGCGCCCAAAAACGAGGTGATCGCGCCGACCGGCAGGGCGGAGCCGCCGCCCATGCTGCGCGAGAGCGTGTCCGAGAGCAGAAGCAGGATGCTTCCCGAAAGAGCCGAGGCGGGGATGGACACGCGGTGATCGTGCCCCAGCAGGCGCTTGATCACGTGCGGGCAGATGATGCCGACAAAGCCGATGATGCCGAGGAAGGACACGCAGACCGCCGTGATGACCGAGGCGAAGAGCATCGTCAGAAAACGCAGCAGATCCACGTTCACGCCCATGCTCTTGGCCGCGGCGTCGCCGCTTAAGAGGGCGTTGAGCTTCCAGCTCGTCAGCAGGAAAAAGCCGACGCCCGCCAAAACGACGACGGCCATGATCAGGTCGGTCTTGTAGGTGGCGCGGCCGAGATCGCCGAAGGTCCATACCACCGCGGCGGAAAGGCCGACGTCCGTGGCGTAGAACTGCAGGATCGTGGTCGCCGCCGTCCAGATCGAGCCGATCGCGATACCGGCCAGCACGACCACGCCGGGCTGGAAGGCCCGCACGCGGCACAGGCCGAGGATCAGCAGGATCGAGGCGGTGGAAAAGAGAAAGGCCACGAGCGAGGTCGCGTAGGGATTGGCGCCGACCGTATAACTCGACAGATGGTTGCCCGTGTCCAGAAAGCCGCCCGCAAAGGCGATGATGGAAAGGTTTGCGCCGAACACCGCGGCATTGGACACGCCCAGGGTGGAGGGCGAGGCCATGGGGTTGTTCAGATCGGTCTGCATCACCAGGCCGGCCACGGACAGCCCCGCGCCGGCCACGATCGCAGCCAGGACGCGCGGGATGCGGATGTTCCAGATGATGCGCACCTGCGCGGCGCTGCCGCGTTTCAACAGCGCGGCGACGCAGTCTGCCGCGGTCATGCGGGACGAACCCACAAACAGACAGACGAAAGCCAGCACGACGACGGCAAAGGCCAGCAGACAGATCGCCGCCGTGCTTTTTTTTCTGTTTTTCAATAGATCAGTTCGCTCTCTCATGGTTTGGATTGTATTCCTCTTTCCCGTCATCCACAAGCCCCCCGGGGGGATACGGCCGGCCGCAAATAGGCCGGAAAAGCTCCCGCGGGAGGGGAATTTTTCAAAAAAGTGCAAAAAACCATCCCCCCGGGGGGCTTGCGGAGTGCTCTCGGGCCTGATAGACTTGGGATCGGATCAGATGAGATCTCTCTCAACTACACCTCTCCCCTCACGCGCCCTGCGGTTTGGTCAGCCGCAGGGCGCGTACCTTTGCCGGGCACATATCGCCGCGCGGGGTAACATATAGATGTTCCAAAGAGGCGCGGCCGCAGGGAGGGCCTGCTTTGCGCAGGGACCGCTGCGCCGCGCGCGGGGAGTGGTTTCGTGTATAAGGACATCGAGGAGCGCTCGCGCGCTCTGGCCGCGTACCTGCTGGAGCATCAGTGCACCGTGCGCGCCGCGGCGGAGCGCTTCGGCGTATCCAAGTCCACGGTGCACAAGGACATGAGCGAGCGGCTCGAATACTTCGACCGCGCGCTGTGGCTGCAGGTGCGCGCGCTGCTGGAGCGCAACAAGGCCGAGCGGCATATCCGCGGCGGTCTCGCGACAAGAAGAAAATACCGCGGGGAATGAGAAAAACCCGTGCCGGAAGCCGGTGCTTTCAGCACGGGTTTTATCGTTTCTTTTTCTGATTGTAAGGGGCGGACGCTCTTCCCGGGGATCACAGGAAGCGGTCGTTCGGACGGAGGATATCGTCGAACATGCCCTGGACGCGTCTGCGAAGGTCCGCGCGCAGGTTCTCCGCGTCCGCGAGCAGGAGCTGCCGCCCCGTGAGCACGCGCAGGCGCGCGTCGGCGACGCGGCGGCGCAGATCCTCGAGCTTCATCGCGGCGACGGCCGTGTCCTCGGCCTGCATGGCGCGCATGCGCTCGACCTCCTCCTCGATGCCGGTGCGGACGCCCGCGTAGTTGAGCACGGCGTTCTCGCGCGCCAGACGCTGGTACTCGCGCGCGAGGTTGTAGCGGTCGATGACCTCGCCGAGCGCGTGGTAGATCTCGCCCTCGTCGCGCTCGCGGCCGTTGTATTCGCCGCAGCGGTATTTCTCCATGACGATGCCGTAGCGTTCAAAGGCCCGCGCGACGGACTCCTCCCAGGAGATGTAGAGCTCGCGCTGCGCGCCCTCGCCGACGGCCCTCATCGTCTCGCGCGAGGCGAGCAGCTTTTCCAGCGCCGCGGCCATCGACGCGGCGTTCTCCTCGATGAGCACGCCGCTCACGCCGTCTTCGACGTCCTCGGCGGCGCAGCTGCCGCGCACGAGCATGCTGCCCAGACTGCAGGCCGCGGCCTCGCGCACGACGAGCCCGTTGGTGTCGAAGGTCGAGGGGAAGAGGAACAGATCCGCGCGGCAGTACCAGGCGCGGATCACCGCGCGGTCGCGGATCGGCGGGGTGAAGAGCACCTTGCCGTCGAGCCCGAGCGCGGAGCAGCAGGCCGTGATCTCGTCCTTGTCGTTGCCGCCGCCGACGAAGACCATGCGGAAATCAAGCCCCTTTTCGTCCAGCATTTTCAGCGCGTCGAGGATGATGCGGATGCCCTTGTACCACATCATGCGCCCGACGAAGAGGAACACGGGCAGCTCCGCGGGCAGGTCATAGTCCTTCGTGGCCTCGGCCACCGCAGCCTCGTCTACGCGGCCGCGCGGGAAATCCACGCCGTTGGGCATGACGAGATAATCGCCCTCGTAGCCGAGCTTGCGCAGGTTCTCGCCCGCGCCGCGGCTGACCGTCCACACCTCGTCGCAGGCGGAGATGTTCTGCACGAGGATGCGCGCGGCCTCCTCCCGGATCAGATGGCTGCGGATCGCGTTGGCGATGTCGATGTCGAACTTGGTGTGATAGGTGAAGACGATGGGCTTGTCGATGCGGCTGCGCAGCGTGCGCGCGAGCATCGTCGAGGTGATGGGGCAGTGGCTGTGGATGAGGTCGAAGCCCTCGCCCTCCAGGCGGGCCATGACGTCCGCGTCGAAGGGCAGGCCCGCGCGGTAGCCGACGGCCTTCGTGATGTCGATGCTCGGATAGCGCACGACCTCGAAGGGGAAGACCGTGTCGTCCGCGTCCGGGTAGAAGGGCGTGACCACGACGGCCTCGCCGTGGTTTTTCTGGATATAGGCGCCGTAGTTCACCACGGCGTTCGCCACGCCGTCGATGGCGGGCGGGAAGGAATCGTTGATAAGGCAGATCTTCTGCTTGTCCATGTCGTTTTCTTACTCCTGTGTTTTCCCGAAGAAGTCGTTGCGGAAGCGCACGGCCGTGGGGGAGGCCGCGACGCCGCCCCGGCCCGTCTCCTTCAGCAGCGGCGACATCAGGTCGCCGACGGCGCGCATCGCGTCGATCACCTCGTCGGCGGGGATGCGGCTGCGGATGCCCGCGAGCGCGAGCTCGGCCGCGCAGAGGGCGTTCATCGCGCCGGCGGCGTTGCGCTTGACGCAGGGGACCTCGACCAGACCCGCCACGGGGTCGCAGGCCAGGCCCATCATGTTTTTCAGCGCGATCGCCACGGCGGAGGACATCTGCTGGACGTTGCCGCCGTGGAGGTAGACCAGCGCGGCCGCGGCCATCGCGGAGGCCGTGCCGATCTCGGCCTGGCAGCCCGCCTCCGCCCCGGACATCGAGGCGCGCGAGGCGATCACCATGCCGAAGCCCGCGGCGACGTAGAGCGCGGCGATCAGCTCCTCCCGCGGCGTATCATGCGCCGCGGCGTAGGGCAGCAGCACCGCGGGCATCACGCCGCAGGCGCCGGCCGTCGGCGCGGCGACGATGCGGTGCATGCAGGCGTTGCACTCGCCCATGCGGATCGCGCCCGTGAGGACGCGGCCGACGAACTCGCCGCAGATCGTGCTTCCGCTTTCCACGTACTGCCGCATACGCTCGGCGTCGCCGCCGATGAGGCGGCTGTGGGAGAGCTGGCCGGGATCGTAATCCGCGTCGGCCGCGATCATCGCGTCGAGCGCGGCGTTCATTTTCGCCAGCGACTGCTCGGGGCTGACGCCGCTCTCCTCCGCGGAGGCGAGCAGGATCTGCCGCCACAGCGGCAGGGCGCTCTCCATCTCCATTTCCTCGAGCTGACGCACCGAATAAAACAAAGCCATTTTTCCGCCCCTCCCTTCAGTCCTGGTTGATGTAGACCGCGCGCAGGATGCCGTTCAGCGCGCGGATGCGCGCGAGCAGCGCCTCGGTCAGCGGCGTGTCGCACTCGATGACCATGACGGCCGTCCCGCCGCGGGAATTGCGGTTGACGTTGAAGGTCGCGATGTTGATCTTCTCCTCCGAGAGCACGCGCGAGACCTCCGCGACCGTGCCGGGCTTGTCCTCGTTGCGGATGATCAGCGTCGGCTGCTCGGCCGAGAAGCGCAGGGCCATGTCGCCGATGCGGCGGATCTCGATGCGCCCGCCGCCGAGCGAGGCCGCCTCGATGTCCGCCTCCGCGCCGTTCACGCCCTTCAGGACGAGCCGCGCGGTGTTCGGGTGGGACTGGGGGATGTCCCCGAAGGCGAAGGAGAACAGCAGGCCCGCCTCCTTGGCGTAGCGGAAGCTGTCCGGCACGCGCACGTCGTCCGGCGCCATGCCCAGCAGGCCCGCAACGATGGCCTTGTCCGTGCCGTGGCCGCGGCCCGTGGCGGCGAAGGAGCCCGAGAGCGTGATGTCCGCCTCGGCGATCTCCTCGCCGAGGATGCGGCGGCAGGCCAGGCCGATGCGCACCGCGCCCGCCGTGTGCGAGCTCGACGGCCCGACCATGATCGGACCGATCAGATCGAAAATGTCCATAAAAAAACCTCCTGTGCGGGAAGCGTTTTCCAATACTTCATTATACCCGCGCGGGAGGCTTTTGACAAGAATACTAAAAACTAAAATCTGAAAACTAAAGTCTACACCTGCATCTGCCGCTGCAGCTCGCGGCGCATGGGACAAGGGACGGTTCTCTGTCCCACTTTTTTCTTGACAAATACAAGCGTCTAAAGATATAGTGTTGTCAGGTGATTTGAATGCCAAGAACGCAGAGAAAGAAAAGCACCTCCGGCATCTACCACGTTATGCTGCGGGGGATCAACCAACAGCAGATATTTGAAGACGAAGAAGACTATCTTCGTTTTCTGTCGGTTCTGCGGGAATGCAAAG
>ONQJ01000025.1 GCA_900319935.1 uncultured Eubacteriales bacterium
GCGTCGACCACGGCGTCGGCCCCGGCACCGGCACGGCCGCCGAGGGCTGGATCGACCACGCCGCCGCGTTCTGGCGCGGGCAGAAGCATACAGGCGAGGAATGAAAACATGAAGCTTTATTTAGCCATCGACATCGGCGCCTCCTCCGGCCGGCACATCCTGGGCCGGCTCGAGGACGGAGAACTGAAAACCGAGGAGCTCTACCGTTTTCCCAACGGTGTGACGGAAAAGGACGGACATCTGACCTGGGATATCGACGCGCTGCTGGGGCATGTCAGGCGCGGTATCGAAATCGCAAAGGCGAAATACCCGCAGATCGAGAGCCTGTCGATCGACACCTGGGGCGTGGACTACGTGCTGCTGCGCGGCGACGAGGCGGTCTGCCCCTGCTACGCCTACCGCGACGGGCGCACCGAGACGGTCATCCCGCAGGTGCATGAGAAGATCCCCTTCACCCGGCTTTACCGCCGCACCGGCATCCAGTTCCAGCCCTTCAACACGGTCTATCAGCTCTATGCGGACAAGCTCTTCGGGCGGCTCGAGGGTGTGACGGACTTTCTGATGATCCCGGAGTATCTGATGTACAGGCTCTGCGGCGTGAAGTCCCACGAGTACACCAACGCCACCACCGGCGGCATGGTCAGCGCGGAAACGGGCGAATACGACCCCGTCATCCTTTCGACGCTCGAGCTCCCCGGGCGCCTGTTCCGCCCGCTGCAGCAGCCGGGCGAAGTGATCGGCGAATACGAGGGCGTCAAGGTCGTGCTCTGCGCGACCCACGATACCGCCAGCGCCGTCGAGGGCATCCCGATGACGGAGGACGCGCCCTATATCTCCTCCGGCACCTGGTCGCTGCTGGGCGTGAAGACCGCCAGGCCCATCACCGACGCGGCGAGCGAGCTCGCCAACTGGTCGAACGAGGGCGGCGTTGGCTACAACCGCTACCAGAAAAACATCATGGGCATGTGGCTGGTCAACCGCCTGCGCGCGGAACTGTGCCCGGACAAAGCCTTCGGAGACATCGTCGCAGAAGCAAGAAAAAGCCGCTTCGAGGAGACGGTGGAGGCCAACTCTCCGGCCTTCCTCGCCCCCGCGAGCATGAAGGCCGCCTTCGATCAGGCGCTTGCGATGAAGCCCCAAAGCGTGGGGGACTACTTCCGCTGCGCCTACCGCTCTCTCGCGCTCTCCTACATGAACGCGGTGCAGGAGCTGCAGCACAACACGGGAAAGCATTACGACAGCATTTACATCGTGGGCGGCGGCGCGAAGAACGCGTTTCTGAACGAGCTTACCGAGAAAGCGACCGGCAAAAAGGTGATCGCCCTGCCCATCGAGGCCACGGCGATCGGCAATCTGAAGATCCAGATGAATGTGAAATAAAACCTGTAGGGGCCGCCGAGGGCGGCGGCCCCTACGACAACGACAGGAGGTTCCCCCATGAGCTACACCGAAGCAAAAGAAAAATACGCCCTTCTCGGCGTGGACGCGGAGGCCGCGATCGAGCGGCTGAAGACCGTCCCCGTCTCCCTCCACTGCTGGCAGGGCGACGACGTGCGCGGCTTCGACACCGATCCCGACGCGCCGCTGACCGGCGGCATCCAGACCACCGGCAACTATCCCGGCCGCGCCCGCACGCCCGAGGAGCTGATGGCCGACCTCGACAAGGTGCTGTCCCTCATCCCCGGCAGGCCGAAGCTGAACCTGCACGCCAGCTACGCGATCTTCGACAAGGGCGAGTGGGCGGACCGCGACAGGCTGGAGCCGAAGCATTTTCAAAAGTGGGTGGACTTCTGCAAGGCGCGGGGCCTGGGCTGCGACTTCAACCCCACCTTCTTCTCCCACCCCAAGTGCGACCCGCTGACGCTTGCCTCTCCGAACGAGGAGACGCGCAAGTTCTGGATCGAGCACGGGAAGGCCTGCATCCGCATCTCGAGCTATCTGGCCGAGGAGCTGGGCGAAAAGTGCGTGATGAACATCTGGACCGGCGACGGCTTCAAGGACGTGCCCGCCGACCGCATGGGGCCGCGCGAGCGTTACCGCGCGTCGATCGACGCGATCCTGTCCGAGCCCTTCGACTTCGACAAGGTCAAGCCCTGCATCGAGAGCAAGGTCTTCGGCATCGGCGTGGAGGCCTACACCGTGGGCAGCGCGGAGTTCGCGCTCTCCTACGCGGCCATGAACCGCGACCGCTGCATCCCCCTGATGGACAACGGCCACTACCATCCCACCGAGGTCGTGAGCGACAAGATCCCGGCCCTGCTGGCCTTCTTCCCGGAGATCGCCCTGCACGTCACGCGCCCGATCCGCTGGGACAGCGACCACGTGGTGCTCTTTGACGACGAGACGCGCGAGATCGCCCGCGAGATCGTCCGCTGCGGCGGCCTGGACGGGCGCGTGGACATCGCGCTGGACTACTTCGACGCCTCCATCAACCGCATTTCGGCCTGGGTGACGGGCTACCGCAACCTGCAGAAGGCGCTGCTCTTCGCGCTGCTGCAGCCGGCGGAGAAGCTCAAAGCCCTGCAGGACGGCGGCGACTTCACGCAGCTGATGGTCGCGCAGGAGGAGCTCAAGACCGCGCCCTTCGGCGAGATCTGGGACGAGTACTGCCGCCGCTGCGGCAAGCCAGTCGACGGGGAATGGTACGCCGAGGTGGCGCGCTACGAAAAAGACGTGCTGAGCGCGAGATAAGGAGAATCGAAATGAAGGTTTTAGACGCTGAATTTGTCAAAGGCTTCATGCGCATGGCCGACGACGGCTGGCGGCAGGGCTGGCACGAGCGCAACGGCGGCAACCTCAGCTACCGCATCAAGCCCGAAGAGGTCGAATCCGTCCGGGAAGAACTCATCCCCGGCGAGTGGAAGCCCATCGGCGCCTCCGTGCCGAAGCTCGCGGGCGAGTATTTCCTCGTCACCGGCTCGGGCAAGTATTTCCGCAACGTGACGATCAAGCCCGAGGACAGCTTCTGCATCATCGAGCTCGACGGCATGGGCGAGAACTACCGCGTCTGCTGGGGCCTCGTCAACGGCGGCCGCCCGACCAGCGAGCTGCCCAGCCACCTGATGAACCACGAGGTCAAGCTGCTCGCCTCGAACGGGAAGCACCGCGTCATTTATCACGCGCACCCGGCCAACATCATCGCGCTGACCTTTGTCCTGCCCCTGACGGACGAGGCCTTCACCCGCGAGCTCTGGGAGATGGCGACCGAGTGCCCGGTCGTGTTCCCCGCCGGCGTGGGCGTGGTGCCCTGGATGGTCCCCGGCGGGCGCGATATCGCCGTGGCGACGAGCGAGCTGATGAAGCAGTACGACGTGGCCATCTGGGCGCATCACGGCATGTTCGCCTCCGGCGAGGACTTCGATCTGACCTTCGGGCTGATGCACACGGTCGAAAAGAGCGCCGAGATCCTGGTCAAGGTCCGCTCCATGTCCCCGACCAAGCTTCAGACCATCACGCCCGACGAGTTCCGCCGCCTCGCGAAAGACTTCGGCGTAGATCTGCCCGAGAAGTTCCTTTTTGAGAAAGACTGACAGGCGCTCCGCCTGACGGCAAAAACCCCGAAGCCCGGGTCTCACGGGCTTCGGGGTTTTTATCATGCGAAAAAAACAAGGCCGCAGACCGCGAAGACAATTGCCGCCCGCTCCGGATCGTGATATAATAATCTGTAATTGAAATGATTCCCGACCGCAGAACAGCGGGACTTGAAAAATGCGCTCCGTCGCAGGGGGGAAAAGATCATGGCGGGAAGCAAATCGCTTTTTGACGAATACCTGGCGCAGGAAGTGGAGAACAGCAAGGGCGTCTTTTTCCCGGTCAAGACCGGGATCCTGAGCCGCCTGCTGATCCGCGAGGCGCGCTGCGACGATCTTCATCCCAACCCGGAGGATGAGTTCTGCTCGCCGCAGATCGGTCCGAATTACAAGATCATTTCCGCGTATCAGCAGCAGTATGTGGACGCGCTGAAGATGTCCCAGCATTATTACGAGGGCGAGCCGATCATCGTCGAGCGGACGCATCCGGAGGGATATCGGATCATCAACGGGCATCACCGCTGGGCGGCCGCGCTGCGGACCGGGCAGGCGAAGATCCCGATCCGGATCGTCAACCTCACGCACGAGGAGGACGTGAAAAAGATCCTCGAGAATTCCCGCCACACGAAGCGCGCGGCGATCGATCTCGACGAGGTGATCTTCCGCAAAGAGGGCGAAGCGCCGCTGGAGCGGCCGCTGCCCTTCCCGTGGAGCATGCTGTATAAAGAGCGGATCCGGCTCGGCGTGCCGGCGCTGTTCCATCTCCTTGCCAAAAACGGCTATGATATCTGGCTGTACTCGGCGCAGTACTACTCCACGGACTATATCCAGAACCTGTTTCGCAGATACCACGTCCGGGTCGACGGCGTCATCCCACGTCCGGGTCGACGGCGTCATCGCGGCGATCGGCAAGCGGGCTCACGCGGCCGGCGACGCGGGCAAAAAGCTCGAAAAGCAGATCTCGGACAAGTATCAGTACACGCTCCACATCGACAACGAAACGGTCCTGCAGATCTTCAGCGGCTCGAAGGAGTTCCGGGACTTTCCTCTCGGCGGCGAGAGCGCCGACTGGTCAAAAGAGGTCATGGACGCGCTGGAGACGATCGAAAAGGGCGAGGGAGAGAGCGAACAGCCATGAGAGTATCCTTCGATCTGGACGAGGTGCTTTTCGTCTCGCCCCAAACGCACAAGACCGAGCCGCCGCTGCCATTCCCGCTGAACCGCTTTTTCCGGGAGCGGCTGCGTCTGGGAACGCCGGAGCTGATCCGCTCGCTGCAGGAGCTCGGCTATGAGGTGTGGATCTACACCTCGTCCTTCCGCACGGAGAAATATATCCGGCGGCTGTTCCGCTGCTACGGCGTACGCCTTGACGGGATCGTGAACGGCGAGCGGCACCAGCGCGAGGTCCAGCGCGGCAACAGCTCCCCGCTGCCCCAGAAGCTGCCCAACCGTTACCGGATCTCCCTGCATGTGGACGACGAAAGCGTCGTCTGCTCCTGGGGCAGAGAGTATGGCTACGAGGCCTATCAGCTCAACGCGCAGGACGACGACTGGAAAGAAAAGATCCTGCAGAGAGCGAAAGCGGTACAGGAAAAAGAGCGGCGCATCAGAGAACAGGCGCCGTCGTTCTGACACGGCGGAGCCGTCTTCCGCATCTGCGGAAAGAAAGGAATACGTGCCATGAAAACACGCAGCCGCATCGTCGCGCTCTGCCTGCTCCTGCTTATGCTGGCAGCCGCAGGCTGCGCCTCGGCAAAAACAGGCGTTCAGACGGAGTTCGACATCCGGGCGGACAACGAATATATGCAGGTCGCGATCGACGAGGCGCTCGACGGGATCAGCCGTCAGCACGGCGGCCCCTTCGGCTGCGTGATCGTCAAGGACGGCAGGATCGTCGGACAGGGCCACAACCGGGTGCTGAAGAACAACGACCCGACCTGCCACGGCGAGGTCTCCGCGATCCGGGACGCCGGGCAGAAGCTCGGCACCTTCGATCTGAGCGGCTGCGAGCTGTACACGACGGGCGAGCCCTGCCCGATGTGCCTGTGCGCCTGCCTGTGGGCGAACATCGACAGGGTGTATTACGGCTGTACGATCGAGGACAACGAGCTCATCGGCTTCCGCGACGAGGATTTCGACGAGCTCTTCGGCGGACGCGAGGCCTTCGCGGACTATCTCGTATGCATCGACCGGGAGGCCTGTCTGCAGCTCTTCGACGCCTATATGCATATGGATCGGACGAATTATTAAGGAGACAGGCATGAAAAGATCTCTCTTCACGCGCGCCTCCGCGCTCGTTCTGGCGCTTTCCCTGCTCTGTCTGTGCGCGGGCTGCGGAAAGCAGGAGGAAAAGGAAAAAAGACTCCCCGGGACGATCATCGAGGAGATGGTCGTGGATTATGGCAGCTACGGCGACGAGGCGAACGCGCACATCGAAACGCTGCTGAAGGAGCTGCGCTCCGTCGACGCGGACGCCGCCGCGCGCTGGGAACGCATCATGCCGCTGTGGAGATCTGTTCAGACGGATCTCAAACTCAACTACGACGTCCTCCCGGACGGCCTTCCGGACACGGATGAGCTTTGCCTTGTCGTGCTGGGCTTTCAGCTCGCGCCGGACGGCAGCATGCGCGACGAGCTGATCGAGCGGCTCAAGGTGGCGCAGCGCAGCGCGGAGAAGTATCCCAACGCGCTGATCGTCTGCACCGGCGGAGGCACGGCCGCCGAAAACGAATCCGCCGCAGAGGCCCGCGAAATGTCGAAATGGCTGATCGAAAACGGGATCGCGCCCGCGCGCGTGATCGTGGAGGACCGTTCCCTCACGACCGCGCAGAACGCGATCTACACCTTTGACGTCCTCGCCGAGCGGTATCCGCAGGTCAGCAAGCTGGCCATCGTGTCCAGCGACTATCATATCGCCACCGGCGCGCTGCTTTTCGGCGCGGAGGCCATCCTGCGCGCGGAAAAGGCGGGAGAGGACCGCGTGACGGTGGTCTCCAACGCCGCGTGGAGGGCGCCCTCCGGCAATCTCTCGTCCATGTTCCAGGCGGGCGCGCTGATCGAGCTCGCCGGAGACGTGGACACGGCCTATGAGATCTACTTCGACACCTACGACATCCACGAGCTCCCGCCGCTGCGGGAAGGAGACAAGGCATGAGAACGGAATACAGGAGCGATCCGACCATGGACCCCTCGGGCTTCGTGCTGCTCGCGGACTATGTGCCGCAGATCGTGCAGGAGATCCGCTATTACTCCACCTACAACTTCATCGGCGAGCGCATTGAGCAGCGAGCTGGTCGTGCAGGGCTATCGGCTGAAGGTCTTCGACGCCTACCGCCCGGCCTGCGCGGTCAGGCAGTTCGTGCTCTGGGGCATCGAGGATCAGGATATCCGCATGAAGCCCTGGTTTTACCCGGAGCTGGAAAAGCAGGCGCTTTTTTCCGAGGGCTACATCGCCAAGCAGTCCAGCCACAGCCGCGGCAGCGCGATCGACCTGACGCTGCTGGATATGAGGACCGGCAAGGAGCTGGACATGGGCAGCCCCTTCGACCTCTTCAGCAGGGTCTCGCACCCGGATTACCGCGGGATCACGGACGAGCAGTACGAAAACCGCATGATGCTGCAAAGGGCGATGCTGCGCAACGGCTTCCTGCCCCTCGACTGCGAGTGGTGGCATTTCTGCCTGAAAAACGAGCCGTATCCGGACACCTATTTTGCCTTTCCCGTCTCGGCGGAGTATTTGAGAAGATAGGACCGGTCTGCGCGTCTGAAGGAATATCGCGCCGCACGGAAAGGGCTCGCAAAAATAATTGAAAAAAGCGAAAACTGTGTGACATTTGTGTGCGGATCGATGTGTTATCTTACAGGTGCAAGCAAAAAACAAATCCAAAAAACAAAACAAAAAAACAAAAAAACAGGAGGAAAACACAATGAGCAAGGATAAGGTTTTTGAGAAGATCAACGACGAGGCCCTCGGCGCGATCGCCGGCGGCATGAGCCGCAACCTGAAGGCTGCGTACGACGCGTACGACGGCAAGTACGGCAACGGCGCCGAGCGCAAGGCGAAGCTGGAAGCGGCCGGCTACGACTACGAGACCGTGCAGCGCCTGGTCAACGGCCTGGTCAAGGGCTACGACAAGGTCGCCAAGGACGTGATCAACGGCAAGTACGGCAACGGCAGCGCCCGCTTCAGCGCGCTGAAGGCCGCGGGCTTCGACGCCCAGCTGGTGCAGGACATCGTCAACGGCATGCTGGCGTAAGCGATCGGCAGAAAAAGAAACAAGCGAACGGACCCGCTTCCTTTGGGGAAGCGGGTCCGTTCGCTTATCCTTCGCCCCGCCGGAACCGGACGAAGTTTTTTACCCCGGACCGAAAAAATTCACAACTGTGTGACATTTGTGTGCGTGTTGATGTGTTATCTTACAGGTGCAGACAAAAAGCAAAGCAAAAAAACAAAAAATAAAAAAACAAAAAAACAGGAGGAAAACACAATGAGCATGGAAAAGATCAACGACGAGGTCCTTGGCACGATCGCCGGCGGCATGAGCCGCAACCTGAAGGCCGCGTACGACGCATACGACGGCAAGTACGGCAACGGCGCCGAGCGCAAGGCGAAGCTGGAGGCCGCGGGCTACGACTACGAGACCGTGCAGCGTCTGGTCAACGGCCTGGTCAAGGGCTACGACAAGGTCGCCAAGGACGTGATCAACGGCAAGTACGGCAACGGCACCGCCCGTGTCAGCGCCCTGAAGGCCGCGGGCTTCGACGCCCAGCTGGTGCAGGACATCGTCAACGGCATGCTGGCGTAAGCGATCGGCAAAAAAGAAACAAGCAAAAAACTAACGGACCCGCTTCTGTCGAAGCGGGTCCGTTTGCGTCCGATACGGTCTCAAAAAGGGCTTTTTTGTCTTGCACCGGCCCATAGTTCTGTTATATAATGAAATATCATGTTATGCGCAAAAAACAGGGAAACCGCCGAAAAAAGCTTCGCGGACAAGCTGACGATCAAGTGAGGTCATATCATGGACGAATCGATATTCAGAAAAAAGAGCATTGACAGGATCTCGTCGCCGGAGGCGCTCAACGACTATCTGCGCGTGACGACTCCCACGGTCTGGCTGATCCTTGCGGCGATCATCCTGCTGCTCGTCGGCTTCCTGGCCTGGAGCACGGTCGCCAACATCGACAGCTTTGCCACCGGGACCGCGCAGGTGGAGAACGGCGCCATGACGATCCGCTTCGACGACGAGCAGATCGCGCAGAACGTTCAAAGCGGTATGACCGTCGTCATCGGCGAGACGGAAAGCAGGATCAGCGGCATTGGGACGGATGAAAACGGCAGTCTCTTTGCCGCCGCGCCCACGACGCTTGCGGACGGGAGCTATCCCGTCAAGGTCGTCTTCCGCCGGACGCAGGTACTGAGCCTGCTGTTCAACTGAGGAAAAGCCCATGCCGAAGAAGAAGTATCGCAGCCCCGTGACAAAGGGCCGCGCGCATGTGCCGGTCATCATGCAGATGGAGGCGCTGGAATGCGGAGCGGCTTCGCTTGCCATGGTGATGGCCTATTACGGAAAGTGGGTGCCGCTCGAGCAGGTCCGCCTCGACTGCGGCGTGTCGCGCGACGGCTCGAACGCGCGGAACATGCTCGTCGCCGCGAGAAGCTACGGCTTCGAGGCGCAGGGCTTCCGCTGCGAGACCGCGGCGCTCAGGGACGGCATCGCGCTGCCCTGCATCATCCATTGGAATTTCAACCACTTCGTGGTCCTCGACGGTTTTCGGGGCAACTATGCCTGGATCAACGATCCGGCGCGGGGCGAGGTCAAAGTCCCCCTTGAGGATTTCGACCGCGCCTTTACGGGCATCTGCCTGCAGATCACTCCGGGCGAGGACTTCGAGCCCTCCGGAAAGCGCAAGAGCACGCTCGCCTTTGCCCGAAGCCGTCTCAGGGGCGCGGGCGCGGCGGTCGCCTTCGTGCTGCTCTCCACGGTGATCGGCTATCTCTTCGGGATCATTAATCCCGCCTTCTCCCGTTTCTTTATGGACCGCCTTCTCACGGGCGAGAACCGCGAGCTGCTCTATCCCTTCCTCCTGCTGATGATCGCGATGGGGCTCGCGCAGGTGATCGTTTCCTGGGTGCAGGCCGTCTATTCTCTGAAGATCAACGGCAAGATGGCGATCGTCGGCAGCAGCGAGTTCATGTGGAAGATCCTGCGCATGCCGACGGAGTTCTTCTCCCAGCGCCTGGCGGGCGATATCCTGCAGCGCCAGGGCACGAACGCCTCCATCGCCTCGACGCTGGTCAATACGCTCACGCCGCTGCTGCTCAACACGCTGATGATGATCGTGTACCTCGTGGTGATGCTGCGCTGCAGCGTGCTGCTGACGGTGGTCGGCCTGGTCACGATCGTGCTGAACCTGCTGGTCTCGCAGCTGATCTCCGCCAAGCGCGTGAACATCACCCGCGTGCAGATGCGCGATTCCGGCAAACTCTCAGCCGCGACGGTCTCCGGCATCCAGATGGTCGAGACCATCAAGTCCAGCGGCGCGGAAAACGGGTATTTTCAAAAGTGGGCGGGCTACCAGGCCTCCGTCAACGCGCAGAGCGTTCGCTTCGCCCGGCTCAATCAGATCCTGGGCATGATCCCCTCCGCGCTCTCCGCGATCGCGGACGCGCTGGTGCTGATCCTGGGCGTGCTGCTTGCCATGCAGGGAGAGTTCACGCTCGGTATGATCATGCTCTTCCAGGGCTTTCTGAGTTCCTTCATGTCGCCCGCGATGATGATCATCTCCGCTGGACAGAGCCTGCAGGAGATGCGCACCGAGATGGAGCGAGTGGAGGACGTCATGCAGTATCCGACGGACCCGAACTTCTCCGACGCGCCCCTGTCCGAGGACGAGGACTACTCCAAGCTCTCCGGAGAGGTGGAGATCAAGAATATCTCCTTCGGCTACTCCCGCCTGGGGCAGCCGCTGATCCGGGATTTCTCCATGCACATCCGGCCCGGCAGCCGGGTCGCCTTCGTCGGCCCCTCGGGCTGCGGGAAATCCACGCTCTCCAAGCTGATCTCCGGGCTCTATCAGCCCTGGAGCGGCGAGATCCTCTTCGACGGCAGGCCGATCGGAAGCATCGACCGCAGCGTTTTCACCGGCTCGGTCGCGGTCGTCGATCAGGACATCGTGCTCTTTGAGGATACGATCGCCGGCAACATCAAAATGTGGGACGAGTCGATCGAGGATTTCGAAATGATCCTCGCGGCCCGCGACGCCCAGATCTACGACGATATCATGGCGCGCGAAGGCGGCTTTTACGGCACGCTCACCGAGGGCGGCAAGGACCTCTCCGGCGGCCAGCGCCAGCGTCTGGAGATCGCGCGCGTCCTGGCGCAGGACCCCTCGATCATCATCATGGACGAGGCTACCAGCGCGCTCGACGCCAAGACGGAATTTGAGCTCGTCAAGGCCGTCAAGGACCGCGGCATCACCTGCATCGTCATCGCGCACCGCCTCTCCACGATCCGCGACTGCGACGAGATCATCGTGCTCGATCACGGCGAAGTCGTGGAGCGGGGGACCCATGAGGAGCTCATGGCCCGCGGCGGAGCTTATACCGAGCTCATCGCCAGCGACTGAGGAGGTGTGGAAAATGGGTTGGTTTGACGAACAGATCCGCCAGCGCAAGCTCTCGGATCAGGAAATATTCGAAGACTCGCTCTTCCGCATGGCCTCGGCTGTGCTGGGCAAACAGCGCGCCGGCGTGCTGGACGATGAACGCATCATCGCCAAAGCGGCCATCGACGAGATACTCAAATACTATCACTGCAAGATCGCCGAGGTCCCCGACGAGATCCGGGACCTGGACGAACAGCTGGAATACTGCCTGCGCCCGCACGGACTGATGCGGCGCAGCGTAAAACTCGAGAAGGGCTGGTACAGGGACGCCTTCGGCCCGATGCTCGCCTTCCGCAAGGAGGACGGCACGGCGGTCGCCTTGCTGCCCAAAGCCTTTCTCGGCTACTGCTACCGCGACCCCGTCAGCGGAGAGCGCGTCGACGTCAACCGCAGAACGGCGGAGCAGTTTGAAGAAGAGGCGATCTGCTTCTACCGGCCGCTGCCGCTCAAAAAGCTCGGCATCCCCGATCTGATCGCCTATATGAAGGACTGCCTGAACACGGGCGATTATATCCTGATCATCGCGCTGACGCTCGCGACGACGCTGCTGGGCCTGCTGCTGACGAAGATCACGCGCGCGCTCACGGGCTACGTCCTCGAGAGCACGAACGTGCCCCTGCTGTGGGGAACGGCCGTGTTCATGATCTCCGCGATCCTCGCCTCGCAGCTCATCGACGCCTCCAAACAGCTGATGATGAACCGCATCGAGATCAAGACCTCGCTTGCGGTCGAGGCCGCGATGATGATGCGTATCCTGAACCTGCCCGCGAATTTCTTCCGGAAATACGCCTCCGGCGAGCTCTCCAGCCGCTACGGCGCGGTCAATCAGCTCTGCGAGCTGATTTTGGGGAACGTCTTTTCCGCGGGCCTCGGCGCGGTGATGTCGCTGCTGTATATCACGCAGATCTTCCATTACGCCCCCGCGCTGGTCGGACCCGCGCTGCTGATCCTGCTGGCAAGCATCATCGTGAGCGTGCTCACCGCCCTGACGCAGATGAGGGTCAGCCGCCAGATCATGGAAAAGAGCGCCCAGGAAAACGGCCTGAGCTTCGCGCTGATCTCGGGCGTGCAGAAGATCAAGCTCGCGGGAGCGGAAAAGCGCGCCTTCGCCAAATGGGGCCGCCGTTTCGCCGAGGTCTCGGCGCTTGTGTATCATCCGCCCGTGATCCTGCGCGCGAACGGAGCCGTCACCACCGCGATCTCGCTCATCGGCACGATCGTGATGTATTATCTGGCGGTGCAGACGAAGGTCTCGCCCTCGGAGTACATCGCGTTCAACACGGCCTTCGGCGCCGTGTCGGCGGCTTTCGCCTCGCTCACGGGCGTGGCGCTGTCCGTCGCGCGCATCAAGCCCATCCTCGAGATGGCCGAGCCCATCCTCAAGGCCGAGCCCGAATCGTCCGAGAACAAAAGCATGGTCACGAAGCTGAACGGGAACATCGAGCTGTCCAACGTATACTTCCGCTATGACCAGAACATGCCCTGGGTCGTCAACGGCATGAGCCTGAAGATCCGCGCGGGCGAGTATGTCGCGATCGTCGGAAGGACCGGCTGCGGCAAGAGCACGCTGGTGCGCCTGCTGCTCGGCTTCGAAACGCCGGAGAAGGGCGCGATCTATTATGACGGCAAGGACCTCGCCGGGCTGGATCTGCGCTCGCTGCGCCGCCGGATCGGCACGGTCACGCAGAACGGAAGCCTCTTCCAGGGCGACATCTATTCCAACATCGTCATTTCCGCCCCGCAGCTGGGGCTCGACGACGCCTGGAAGGCGGCGGAGCTGGCCGGGATCGCGGACGATATCCGCGCCATGCCCATGGGCATGCAGACCATGATCGCCGAGGGCCAGGGCGGCATCTCCGGCGGTCAGAAGCAGCGCCTGATGATCGCGCGCGCGGTCGCGGCCAGACCGAAGATCCTGATCTTCGACGAGGCGACCTCGGCGCTGGACAACAAGACGCAGAAGCAGGTCTCCGACGCGCTCGACGGCCTCAAGTGCACGCGCATCGTCATCGCGCACCGCCTCTCCACGATCCGCAACTGCGATCGCATCCTGGTGCTCGAGGGCGGCAGGATCCTCGAGGAGGGCAGCTATGACGAGCTGATCGCCAGAGGCGGCTTCTTCGCCGAGCTGGTGGAACGTCAGAGACTGGACGTGTGACGCTTCTGTGCCGGATAGGAGCGTATCCTCCGGAACAGACCTCAGCTGACATATCGACAGACCGAAAAGGAGAAGCATTATGGCGCATCCGCTGATAGACAAAAACTTTTATGACGCGATCCTCCGCTTTGAGGAAAGCGACGAGGCGCAGGAGACCTATTACCGGGTCATGGCCTCGACCGTGGAACGCAACGGCAAAATCTATTCCGTACGCGACCAGATCCTGCGCGCCTACGCGATGCTCTTTTGCGACGACATCGGCGCGGTGGCGGGGCAGCTCGCCACGGTGGAGGACGTGGAGGCGACCGCCGACCGTCTGTACGTCGGGCAGGCGAGCTTCGATCCGCGGCACTGGTATCGCATGCAGCACCACTTTCCCGTGATCGACGAGGACAACTACGAGCGCTTTGCGGCGCTGGTGATCGCGGACCTGAGCGCGGGACCTCTGCACGAGGCCGCCTCGGACGGCGACAAGATGCTCCTCGTCGGCGAGCTCAACCCTCTGGCGATGAGCGCCGAGGAGAGACGGCGGCAGAAGCTGCGGACGGTATTCGCAGAGGAGCTGCCCTCCGAAGGAGGAGAGAGATGACCGTTCTGATCGTACTCAAAGACGAGCGGGAGATCCCCGCTCTGACGCAGACGCTGACAAAGCTCCTGCCCGACGCGGAGCTGCTCTGCTTCTCCGGCCCGCTGCCCGCGCTGGCAGAGGCCAGAAAAACGGAGATCGACGTCGCGCTGCTGGACGTCGACCTGCCGGAGCTGGACGGGATCGACCTCGGGCAGTATCTGCGGGAGCTGTACCCCTTCGTCAATCTGATCTATCTCTCGGAAGGTCCGGAGCGGGCCTTCGACGCGATCTCCCAGCACGCCAGCGGCTATCTTCTCAAGCCCGCGGCGGCGGAGAGCGTGCGCCTGGAAATGGACGATCTGCGCCATCCCGCCTCCGAGAAAAAGCAGAAGCGGCTTTTCGCGCAGACCTTCGGGAACTTTGAACTCTTCGTCGACGGCAAGCCGGTCATGTTCAAGTATACCCGCACCAAGGAGATCGTCGCGCTGCTGATCAACAACCGCGGCGCGCAGACCACCAACGGCGAGATCATCGCCACCCTCTGGGAGGACGACGGAGACCCGGAAAAGAAGGCCTCGTACCTGTCCAACCTCCGCCAGGATCTGCAGAACACCTTTTCCCGTCTCAAGCTAAACGGGATCATCCTCAAGCAGCGCGGGAGCCTGGCGATCGCGACCGACCGCATCGAATGCGATCTGTTCGACTGGCTGGAGAAAAAACAGGAGTCCCGCTACCATTACCTCGGCGACTACATGAACCAGTACAGCTGGCCCGAGGTGATGCACGCGGAGCTCGACGAGATCAGCTGGTCTTTCGACGAAGAATGAAACTGCCCTCGGGCAAGGAGAAAAGCTCATGGAAAAAGAAGTATTTGCCATAAACGACGGCGAGCTGGAAAGCGTCGCGGGCGGCCGTTATATCGGGCCGACCTTCGTGTACGTAGTCCAGCCGGGCGACCGTCTTCCCACGCTGGCGCAGCGCTTCGGGACCACGGTGCGCGTCCTGACGGAGCTCAACGCTCTGCGCGATCCGCGCCAGCTCCTGCCCGGGACGCGGCTGCTGATCCCGCAGAGATAGGATGCGCCGCACCTGGGTCCGGCTCCTGGCGGCCTTTGCGCTGTGGGCCGGGGTATTTCTGCTGTGCCTGCTTCCTTCCCGCGGCGCTCTGACGCTGTATTTCGAGGTCCCCCCGGCGGCGGAGGGCTATTCCTTCCGCTTTGCGCCGGAGGGGATCGTCGGCATCTCCGACAGCGAGCTCTCCGCCGACGGCAGCGAGCTGACCGTGCGCTTCGAAGCGCTCGGCCGCGGCTCGACCGAGGCCTCTGTCTGCTGGGAGGGCGTCGGAGAGGACAGCTTTTACGACAGCGAGATCCGCATGGAGCTCAAGGCGCTCCCGCTCGGGATCCTCTGTGACAGCGTCACGGGCAACTTTACGGGCTGGGGCTACCTCACGGCCTGCCTGTGCCTGTTCCTGCTCAGCGCGGCCTGCATCATCCTCGCGGACGCGCGGCGTGAGAGAAAACGCCTTTACTTTTCATACCGGGCCACGGGAGAACTCGGTCTTGCGATCTTTCTGACGCTCAGCGCCTTCTTCCATCTCGGCACGGTGCTGCCCTTCCTGCGCGGCGAAAACGCGGGGACGGTCTGGTCGCTGCTCGTCGGCGTCATCGTCTCGGCGCAGACCTTCATGCGCTGGACGGCGGTGGCGCTCGGCGTCTTTTCGCTGATCCTCGCCGTCAGCAACCTGGTGCTGATCCGGCACGAGGGCTTCCGGGCCTCCAACCTGCTCGGCGTCGCCGTCGCCCTGCTGATCGTGGGCGGCGCGGCCTTCGGCATCTGGATGTCCTATTCGCTTTTGACCTTTCCGCTGCGGAACATGCTGCTGAACGTTTACGCGGGCATTTTCACCTATCTGGAATGTATGCTCGCCGCGACGGTGATCCACGCGCTGCTCGCCGGGCGGCACGAGCCGGCCTACGACCGCGACTATGTGATCGTCCTCGGCTGCAGGATCCGGCCGGACGGCTCGCTTTATCCGCTGATCCGCGCGCGCGTCGACCGGGCGATCGCCTTTGTGCGCGCCCAGGAGGCCGCTACCGGAAAGCAGGCGGTGCTCGTCCCCAGCGGCGGGCGCGGCGCGGACGAGCCGGAGAGCGAAGCCGGCGCGATGGCGCGCTATATGCTTGCACAGGGCGTGGCGCCGGAACGGATCCTCGCGGAGGATAATTCGAAGACCACGCTTGAGAACCTGCGTTTTTCGCGCAGCCTCATCGAAGAGAGGACGGAAAACGCGAAGGTGGCCTTTTCCACCTCAAGCTATCACGTATACCGCGGCGGCATCCTCGCGGCGAACGCCGGCTGGCATATCGACGGCATGGGCAGTCCCACGATCTGGTATTTCTGGCCGAACGCTTTCCTGCGCGAATTCATCGGCCTGCTGGCCGCCTCCCGTCTCCAGCAGATCACCGCCATGGCTGTCGTTGCGCTTTTGAGCGCCGGCCTGACCGCGCTCGTGATGTGAGAACGCGCCCGGAAAGAAAAACGAGCGTTATTTGCGGAAAAAAATGGTTTATTTGTCGGCACGGAAGTGTTATACTCATCGTGTGATACTTCTGTGACGCTTGATATGATACAGTAAGCACGCAAACAAGAGAGACGCCCCGAAAACACGGGCAGGTCTCCCGAAAAAAAGAAAAAAGAAAAAACAAAAAACAATAACAGGAGGATACAACAATGGCAGACATCATCAAGGACAGCGATCTCGCGAAGGTCTCCGGCGGCTGGCAGTACGCCAACGGCCCCTACATCAACCACGGCAGCTACATCGTCTACACGGTCGTTCCCGGCGACGTGCTCGGCGGCATCGCCCAGCGCTTCGGCGTGACGGTCGAACAGATCAAGCAGTGGAACAAGCTCACCAATGTGAACATCATCCACGCGGGCGACCAGTACGTCATCTACCCCAAAGTCATTCGCTGAAAAAGAGACGCCGCCTCCGATCCGCCTCGATCGGATCGGAGGACTACACAGGAAAGAAGGAAGAAAAATGAAGAATCAGAGATTCATCGCAATGCTTCTCGCGCTGGTCATGGTGCTGAGCCTCACCGCCTGCGGCACCGCCGCTCCGGCCGCCGACACGAAGAGCGCCGAGACCGCGCAGCCCGCCGAGGCCGCGCAGAGCGCCGAGCAGCCCGCGGAAGCCTACCAGGCCGAGCAGCCCGCGCTGTCCGATATCGACACGCAGCTCACGCTGATCTTTTCGCAGGTCACCGCGCTGCTGCAGGCGGAGGGCGAGCAGCCCTGGTACTACACCGTCACCGATCTCGACCATGACGGCAGCCTTGAATTCATCGCGGCCTCGCAGCATCCGCAGGACCGCTCCACCAACCTGAGGATCTGGGAAGTCGGCAAGGATCGCAGGACCCTGGTCGAGTGCAGCGTTGAAAAGGACCCGGAAGAGTCCTTCCCCGACATCATGACGGACAGCGCCGACACCTTCCATGACGCTGCGACCGACACCTGGTCGTACATGTTCTACGATCACGTCATCATCTCCGACTCCGACGTCTACACGAGCAAGAGCGCCTTCAACCTCAAGGACGGCGTGATCAGCTACCAGGCCTTTGCCGTGGAGCATACGCTCGTCGAGAACGGCGCCCGCAGCGTCTCCTACACGGATGCGGAGGGCAACGACATCATTGCGGAAGCTTATCTCGAGTCCGGCAACGCTGCCTTCAAGGGCGCCGAGAGAAGCAACACCGGTTTCGAGTGGCTCACCCACAGCGAGGTGAAGGACTTCACCCGTCTGGTAGAGAGCTACCAGGTCTTCATGGGCGAGAGAAAGCCGACCGAGGTCTTCCCGGTCCCGGCCCCGGCTGCCTTCGCATACCCCGAGGCTACTCCTGCTCCGAGCGCCACGCCGACGCCGACTCCGAGCGCCACGCCGAAGCCGACGCCGACTCCGGATCCCGGTCCCAAGTATCTTGAGATCACCAAAAACCCGACCAATGAAAACAGAAAGATCGGCAGCACGGCGCTCTTCGTCGCCTGCGCGAACGCCTTCGAATCGCTTGAGTGGGTCCTCGTCTCTCCGGACGGCGTCCGCTACACCCCGAAAGAGTTCGCCGCCAATTTCGCCGGCGCGACGGTAGGCGGCTACTACACCACGACGCTGTCCATCGAGAACGTCAGCGCCGACATGAACGGCTGGGGCGCCTACTGCGTCTTCGGCTACAAGGGCCAGGTCGCGAGCACCAGCACCGCGTACATCCTGATCAAGGATGCGCCCGCTCCCGCCACGCCCACTCCCGAGCCTGAGGGCGGAAGCCTCGCCGGCTATGTCTCCGACTACGGCTACGACTATGTGACGATCCACTGCCCCGGCTACGACTACTTCACGATCAGCATGAGCGACTGCCGCTTCGCTCCCGGCTCCGGCACCGAGATCTACATCGGCGCGCCCGCCACGGTCTACTATGAGTCCATGGGCGCCAGAGGACCGAAGGGCCTGAGCTGCATCATCGAAGGCAGAGATCCCGAACCCGCGCCGGTGGAAGCCTGCCTGAACGGCCGGGCCTTCCATGAGCCGGACGGCCGCATCTTCGTCGGCTTTGACGACGGCAGCTCCGTCTACCTTGATCCCCCCGTGCTCGGAGATTACGGCATCAAGACCTACGGCGGCGACATCACCGACCTCCCGATGGCCGGCGCCGGCGCCCGCTGCACGGTGTACTATCGCGGCGAACTGAAGGCGGAGAACGTCTACCTGATCGAGGTCTATATCGACATCCAGCCCGAGCCCGAACCCGAACCTACTCCCGAGCCCACTCCCGAGCCCACTCCCGAGCCCACTCCGGAGCCCACTCCGGAGCCCACCCCGGAACCCACTCCGGAGCCCACTCCGGAACCCACTCCGGAGCCCACCCCGGAACCCACTCCGGAACCCACTCCGGAACCCACTCCGGAGCCCACTCCCGAACCCGCTCCCGAATCCGCTCCCGAGTCCGCTCCCGAATCCGAGCCCTGACCGGCGAAGGCCTCTGCAAATCGGGATCAAGATCTGATCACCGCTGCGCGCGAGGGGATGCCGCGGCGTCCCCTCGCGCAAGCCGGGAGAGCCCGAAGCTCTCCCGAACAGCGGGGATGATCGCCTGCGCCTCGCAGAGGCGACCGTCACGCCGGGGACGCGCGCCCCGGGAAAACTGTGTGACGCTTTTGTGACGGAGCCTGTGATAGAATGCAGGCGTAACCTGAAAAAAACAAACGGAGGTAATCAAAAATGGCTAACGAAAAAATCATCATGAACGAAGATCAGCTCGACGAGATCACCGGCGGCACGATCCTTCCCTACCGCGTCAAGGCCGGCGACAGCCTTGCGGACGTCGCGAAGAAGTACAACGTGACGGTGGATCAGCTGATGAAGTGGAACAACATCGAGGAAGGCGGCGTCCTGACGGTCGGCCAGCTTCTGAAGGTCAAGTTCTGATCGAAAAACGGGGCGTGAAAACTGCGGAGGATATCTCCCGGGCTTCACGCCCCGTCTCCCTTTCACGCCGTGCCGGATGCGGAAAACGATCGGGCGGGCGTTTTTTCTTTCCCATTCCTTTGTTTTTTGTAGAAAACTCTCCCGGCGCGGCGCGCAGACGATTGCCGTTCCGCCCGGAATATGATACAATGATTCAACAGACTGGAAAAAGCAGATCCGGAGCATGGGAGACCATCGAAGGACGTAAAGCACAAAACAAAGGAGAACACGCTATGCTGACTATCAACAAGACCATCGAGGACGGGAAAGCCCTTTTCACCCTGGACGGACGGCTTGACACGACGACCGCGCCCGCGCTGGAGAAAGAGTTGAAGGAAGCCCTCCCCGGCGTGAGCGAGCTGACGCTGGACTTCGCCGCTTTGGAGTATATCTCCTCAGCCGGCCTGCGCGTGCTGCTCGCCGCGCAGAAGATCATGAACAGACAGGGCGAGATGAGGATCGCAAACGTGAACGAGATCGTTCGCGAAGTATTTGATGTGACCGGCTTTTCGGATATCCTGACGATCCTTTGACCCGCTGCGGACGGAACGACAAGGAGGAAATACGCATGAAAACAGACGTCATCAGCATCGACAACCGCGAACACGGCTTCCAGGAGGCGCTGTCGCAGACGCTCAAAGCGGCCGCGTTCCGCGATCTGGACCACAAGCAGACCATGCAGCTCCGTCTCTGCACGGAGGAAATGCTCAGCCTCGCGCGCAGCGTGACCGGAGAACTGGCGGCCACCTTCTGGCTCGAGAGCGAAGGAAAGGACTTCGAACTGCACCTTTCCACGAAAACCGTTATGGATGCGGAAAAGAGAAAACTGCTGATCGATTCCGCCACGTCCCGGAAAAATGAAGCCGCCTCCTCCTTCCTCGGCCGGCTGCGGGACGCCTTCGAGGCGGCCATGGTCTCGGATGCGAGCGCCGACATTCCGGACGAGGCGCTGGACGATCTGGCAAACCATCCGATCGAGATCCCGGAATGGGACAAATACGAGCAGTCGATCCTCAGCAGAGTGGCGGACGACGTCAAGATCGCGATCCGCGGCGGCATGGTCGACATGACCGTTTCCAAGAGCTTCGCATAAAAAGGAGGAACTTCACGATGACGATCGAAAAACATCGGGACGGAAGCGCGCTGACGCTCGCGCCGGAGGGACGGCTGGACACGATCACTTCCCCCGAACTGGAAAAGGCGCTCAAGGAATCCCTTGACGGCGTAAGCGAACTGACGCTGGATTTCGAAAAGCTCGACTATATCTCCTCGGCGGGCCTGCGCGTGCTGCTTACGGCGCAGAAGACCATGAACAGGCAGGGGAGCATGAAGATCGTCCATGTATGCGAGACCATTATGGAGATCTTTGAGGTCACGGGCTTTTCGGAGATCCTGACCATCGAATAAAGAATGAAAAAGATAGAGAGTCTGCGCGGCAACCTGGCGTTCAACATCAGCGGCGCCATCGTGCTCGTGCTCATGCTCTTCGGCGTCCTCGTCAGCTTTCTCGGCTTTGCCAATTTCACCGAAGCCTTCAAAAGAGAATATGAAGTCACCACCTACCACATGGCGGATACGGCGGCAACGCTTGTAAACGGCGATCATCTCGACGACTATCTCGCCGGGGGAGAGACGGAGGAGTATCAGCTCTCGAAGCAGCATCTGGATCTTTACTGCAAGCGGATCAACGTATCGCTGGTCTACGTCATCGACGTGGACACAAGCGATTACGGCCGCTTCGTCTCCGTTTTCAATTCGGTGAACAACGAGGTGGACGACACCTCCTACACGGAGTGGGAGCTCGGGCACGAGCGGGACACGACAAACGACGAGTATCGGCAGAAATACCGGGCCATTTACGAGCAGGGCTCGCCCTACGAGACGGTCTACCGTCTCCGACCGGGCGACGGCTCGCATCCGCATATCACGACCCTGGTGCCGGTGAAGGACTCCGCGGGCGAAGTCAGAGCCATCCTCTGCATACAGCGTCCCATCCGGGAGATCCGCGAAGCAAGGCGGCCTTATCTGCGCAACATCGCCCTGTCGACGATCCTGCTGGCTCTCGTCTCTTCGACGGTTGCCGCGCTGTTTATTCGCAAGCAGTTCGTCGCCCCCATCCAGAAGGTCTCCGACGAAGCGACGCGCTTTGCAAAGGAAAACACCAAGGGCAAGCCGCTCGGACAGATCAGCGGTTTTACGGAATTTGCCAACCTCGCGCGCTCCATCGACACGATGGAGACGGACATGGTCAGCTATATCGAAAACCTGACCGCGTTCACGGCGGACAAGGAAAGGATC
>ONQJ01000005.1 GCA_900319935.1 uncultured Eubacteriales bacterium
CACGAGCTGCTGCACGGCTGGCACAAGGCCGTCCGCTGCGCCCTGACCTGGGCCGACGAGGACGAGGATATTTGACCCTCATCCGGCGCTTCGCGCCACCTTCCCCCAGGGGAAGGCTTTGAGGCCTCCGTTCTTTTCAGGCTTCCCCCGGGGGAAGCTGTCGAGCGCCAGCGAGACTGATGAGGGAAAGCGACCTGCAGACGAGGTGGGATCATGCCGTTCAGCAATCCTGTTCTTTCGAAAAACGCGCGTACACTTCGACGCGGCATGACAAAAGAGGAGCGTCATCTCTGGTACGATTTTCTCAAGTCCGCTCCCTGTACCTTTAACCGTCAGAAGGTCATCGGCCCCTATATCGTCGACTTCTATTGTCATGCGGCCGGACTCGTGATCGAGCTGGACGGATCGCAGCATTTTGAGCCGGAGGGCGTCGAAGCAGACCGTGAACGAGACGCATATCTGCATTCTCTCGGGCTGAACGTCCTGCGCTATTCCAACGCCGAGGTCAACAACGCTTTTCGCGGCGTATGCGAAGACATCCTGCGGCATATCCCCTCCGCGGAATCATCTCACCAAAAGGAAAAAGACTGATGGACTACACCAAACTGAAAAACTGCGAACTCTTTCTCTTTGACATGGACGGGACCCTGTATCTCGGCGACGAGGTGTACGAGGGCGCGCGCGAGCTGATGTTCGACTTCCCGCGCATGGGGAAGCAGTACATCTACCTGACGAACAACTCCTCCCGCGCGGGCGAGGACTACATCCACCGTCTGCGCCGCCTGGGCTTCCCCTGCGAGCGGGAGAACGTCTTCACCTCCGGCATGGCCACGGGCATGTACCTCAACCAGCACCACCCCGGCGCGAGCGTGTACATCGCCGGGACGAAGGCCTTTCACCGCGAGCTTCTCAGCTACGGCATCAAGCTCGTCAACGACGAGCTCGGTCACACGCAGGCCGACCGCGTCGACGTGGTCGTGCAGGGCTTCGACACCGAGCTCGTCTATGAAAAGCTCGAGCGCGCCTGTCACTTCCTGCGCCGCGGCGCGGTCTTCATCGCCGCCAACCCCGACTGGGTCTGCCCGATGCCGGCCGACGAGGTGCTGCCCGACTGCGGCAGCATCTGCGCGCTGCTGACGGCCTCCTCCGGGCGCGAGCCGACCTTTATCGGCAAGCCCAACCGCAACATGGTGGACGTGATCTCGACCATGACGGGCGTCCCCAACGAAAAGATCTGCTGCGTGGGCGACCGGCTCTACACCGACATCGCCGTGGCGCAGAACGCCGGCGCGGTCAGCGTGCTGGTGCTCTCGGGCGAGACGAGTCCGGCCATGGCCGCGGCCGCCGAGCGGCAGCCCGACTACATCCTGCCCAGCGTCAGGGAGCTGCACGAGATCATCCGATAAGATCCCGCGCCCCGGCCGAGAGGCCGGGGCGAGACGCTGCAAAAGAAGGTTTTCCATGAAACTGACAACCCTGTTCCCTGTTTTGACCGCGCTACTGATCGCCGCGTTCTACCTCTATCTTCCGGAGCTCGGCGTCTGCGTGCTGCCCGGCGGGCAGCGCGCGGAGACCGAGGGGAAAAAGAAGGGCGGCAAAAAGAAGCGCGAGGAGAAAAAAGCCGCCGCGCAGCCGCGTCCCGTCGAAAAAAACGGCGAGCGCATCGCCCTCGTGCTCGTCACGCTGCTCTACGCTCTCGTCGCCTTTTCCCATCTCGGAGACACGAAGGCCCCGCAGAGCTCCCACGTCTTTTACGAAGGAGAGAGCATGACGCTCGAGCTCGACGGCAGCTATGAGCTGAGCCGGGCGATGATCCGCTCCGTCATCGGCACGGGCGGTTTTTCCTTTTCTCTCTCCGAGGACGGCGAAAACTGGACCGAGGCGGCCGAGCTCGACCAGAACTACGTTGCGCTGCTCAAGTGGCACGAGCTGGAGCTGAGCGGCCGCGCGCGCTGTCTGCGTCTCACGGCCCGGGGCACGCCCGAGCTTGCCGAGCTGACGCTCTATGACGAAAACGGCGCGGCCCTGCCGTGGAAAACGCGGAACACGCTGACCGACGAGCAGGCTCTCACGCCCGCGAAGCCGGACTTCCTCAACTCCAGCTACTTCGACGAGATCTACCACGCCCGCACGGCGCTGGAGCATATGCGCGGCGTGTGGCCCTATGAGATCTCCCATCCCCCGCTCGGCAAGCTGATCATCTCTCTGGGGATCTCGCTCTTCGGCATGACGCCCTTCGGCTGGCGCTTTTCCGGCACGCTCTTCGGCGTTTTGATGCTGCCGCTCGTCTACGTCTTCGCGCGGCGGCTCTTCGGGCGCGGCAGCGTCCCGGTCTGCTGCGCGCTGCTGCTGGCGGCGGATTTCATGCACTTCGATCAGACGCGCATCGCGACGATCGACACCTACGGGGTGTTCTTCACGCTGGCGATGTACTATTTCCTCTACTGCTGGCTCTTCCCCGAACGCAAAGGCGCCCTGAACGCCGCCGCGGAGGGGAAAACGCGCGATCTGGCGCTCGCCGGGCTCTGCTTTGGGCTGGGCGCGGCCTGCAAGTGGACCTGCCTTTACGCCGGCGCGGGACTGGGGCTTTTATGGCTGCTGCACTGGCTCTTCCGCTTCGTCCGCGAAAAGGGCGAGGCCCGGAAGCCCTTCGTGCGCAACGTCGGGCTGTGCCTGGTCTTCTTCGTGCTCGTGCCCGCGCTGATCTACTACGCCTCCTACTATCCCTACGGGCTGGGCAAGGGCCTCGGCGGCGGGATCGGCATGTACTTCAAGGGCGACTATGCGAGGACCGTGCTGGATAACCAGCGCTATATGTTCAACTACCACAGGGGCGTGGACGCGACGCACCCCTATTCCTCACGCTGGTACCAGTGGATGCTGGACATCCGCCCGATCCTCTACTATCTCGAATACGACGGCCCCTCGCGCTCGAGCTTCGGCGCCTTCGTCAACCCGGTGCTGTGCTGGGCGGGGCTGATCGGTCTGTTCGTCCTGGTCTGGTGCGTCGCCGCGCGGCGCGAGAAAAAGGCGCTGTTCCTGCTGCTGGCCTATTTCGCGCAGCTCGTGCCCTGGATGTTCATTACGCGCATCACCTTTGCGTATCACTACTTCCCCTGCTCGGCCTTTCTGGTGCTGGTCCTGGGCTACGTTTTCGCGCTGATGCGCGACAACACGAAGATCTGGCGCGTTCCGGTATGGGGACTCACGGCGCTGCAGGCCGCGGTGTTCGCCTTCTTCTATCCCGTGCTCTGGGGCGCGCAGCTCGAAACGGCGAAGGCCTCGCTGCTTTATCGCTGGCTGCCCACCTGGCCGTTTTAGCGCCGGATACTTCTCTCTTGCTTTTTTGTCGAAAAAGCGATACGATAGACTTACCTGCAATCGATAGGAGGCCTTTGACATGAAATGTCCCCGCTGCGGAAGTGAAATGACGCTGGACAGCCACCGCAAGTACAGCGCCTATATGTGTTATGAGTGCGGCTACATCGAGGGCCGCAGCAACGACGTCAAGCCCGGCATCAAGAACTACGAGCGCATCAAATCCCTCAACTACAACGAGCTGACGGCCTTTATCTCCACCGGCCTCGGCGTGGATCAGAAAAAGGTCCGCGAATGGCTGGACAAGACGACGTGAAAAGCTTAAAAAAACGCCGGAACGGATTTCCCGTTCCGGCGTTTTTTTGTTGTTCTCACTTGACGATCAGTCTTGTCATCCTCGCCAGCGTCAGGCGGTTGCGGATGGCGGAGGAGATATCAAGGAACTCGTCCTTGACGGCCGGGTCGATCTCCAGCTCCTCCAGCGAATGCTTCGCGCCGATCTTCGTATAGAGCGCGACGAGCTCCTCGGCGGGCGGGATCGCGGCGATGATCTCGCGGATCTCCTGCCAATGGGCCTTGATGTTCTCGGGCGGGAAGGTCTTGAGCACGTCGTTTTCATTCTCCTTGAGGATGCCGTCCGCGAGCGGGCCGAACACGGCGCGCACCCAGTCCTCGTCGATCGGCTCGAAGGGCTTGACCTCGATCGTCTCGCGCTCGGCGAGCTTGTGGTAGGCCTCGGCGCACAGGATCGTGCCGACGCCGACGCACTCGCCGTGCAGGCCGTGGGCCTTTTCGAAGCCGCGCGGCTTCATTTCGACGAGATGGGCGACCAGATGCTCCGCGCCGGAGGCGGCGCGGCTGTTGGAGAGGATCTGCATCGTCAGGCCGGAGAGCATCTGCGTATAGGCCATGGCCTCGTAATCCGGCTCCTTGCCCTCGGCGAGCTCATGCGCGCAGCGCACCATGATGTCCAGCGCCTCCTGCGCCATGCCGCAGACCTTGTCGCAGAAGTATTCGCCCGCGACGAGATGGGCGATCTTCCAGTCGGCGATCGAGACGTACTTGGCCATGATGTCCTGCACGCCCGCAATCGTCAGGAAGCGCGGCGCGCCGGCGATGATGTCCATGTCGCAGATGACCGCGTCCGCGGCCTGCATGGGGATGGACTTTTTCTGTCCGTCGATGATGATCGAGCAGATGTCCGCCGTAAAGCCGTCGGAGGAAACGATCGTCGGGATCGCGACGAAGGGGATGCCGAGCTTCCAGGCGCTGTAACGGCCGAAGTCCATCAGCGTGCCGCCGCCCACGACGACCACGTAGTCGGGCTTTTGTACGAAGCGGGTCATGCAGTCCTCGATCAGGCCCTTCTCGCTGTGCAGGCCTTTGGCCTCGAGCACGATCTCCTGGTCGGCGGCGATGTGGGTCATCGTCGGCAGGTTGTAGGTGTTCGTATCGTAGATGACCGTACGGAAGCCCGTCAGGCCGCAGTCGTCCATGTACTTGTCGAAGTTCTTCAGCGCGCCGTATTCGCACACGACGAGCTTGGTGCGCAGCTCGTGATCGCGTCCGCAGGCGCAGGGGCCGAGGTATTTCTTGCAGTCCAGGATCATTTTTTTCTCCTCCGTATATCTTGAAATAACGTATGTTCTGCCTGTTTCAAGCATACCTTTTTCGCCGTGAAGTGTCAAGCGGCACTTGGCAGGAAGGCCCTGCTGTGGTATGCTTTTGCCATCGAAAAAACGGAGGGGCCTCATGGACGCTTCAACGGAGAAAAAAGAGCTGCGCCGCCTTGCGCTTGCGCGGCGGGACGCGCTGTGCGCAGAGTCGCGCGCCGCGGCGAGCGCGGAGATCTGCCGCCTGCTCGCGGCCTTGCCGGAGCTGTGCGAAGCCCGGACCGTGCTCGGCTATGTCGCCGTCGGCAGCGAGTGCGATCTTGCCGCGCTGTACGAAGCGCTCGCCGCGCGCGGCGTGAGCCTCGCCTTTCCCGTCTGCGGCACGGACGGGCGGATGGAAGCCTTCATCCCCGCCGGAGCGCTCGTCCCCGGGCGCTTCTCGATCCCGGAGCCCGATCCGTCCGTCTCGCGCCGTCTCGCGCCGGAGGAGCTCGACGCCGTGCTCGTCCCCTGCGCGGCCTTTGACGAAAGCGGGCGGCGGCTCGGCCGCGGCGGGGGTTATTATGACCGCTATCTTCCGCGCTGTCCGCGCGCGAGGGCGATCCTCACGGCCTTCGAGGCGCAGCGCCTGCCCCGCGTCCCCTGCGAGGCGCACGATCGTTCTTTCTCCCTGCTTGTCACGGAGCAGGGCGTTTTTCGGAAATAAGCGCAAAAGGAACGCCGTTTTTCCACGGCGTTCCTTCCGATCTGTCGGGAAACGTGTCGACCGATCGGAAAGCAAAAACGGGATCTTCTTCAGGGAGTTCCCGTTTTTGCTGTGATCGAACGAAGAAAGGGGGCTCTCCGCCCCCTCTCTTCGCTCTCCCCCTGCGTGTCAAACGCTCGCCGCGAGCGCAGACCCGGAGGAAAGCCTTCTCTTTTACGCGATCCCCGCGTACTTCTGCTTGACAGCGTCAAGCTTCTGCTGCGTGGCCTGCTCGCTGGGATACCAGCCGCGGTCGGCCATGCTCTTGTAGATATCGCTCTGCATGCACAGCGCGCTCTCGAGCGCGGTGTTGAAGGTCCCGTGGACGTTCGGCGTGGCCGATTCGACGGTGCCGTGCATATACAGGTCGACGACGCCCTTGGTCGTCATCAGGATGCCTTCCATGATCTCCTTGTCGTTCATTTTCCGCTCTCCTTACACAAGATTGTAGAAGCTGGAAAACAGCTTCTGGTGCTCCGCGACCATGCGCTGCGCCTCTCCGCGCAGCCCCGGATCGGTCAGCTGGCTGGCGGCCGTGCGGCACTGGGTCATCAGATACTGCGTGTGGCCGAGCGCGTCCTCGATATAAAGCAGTTCTTTCGGGCTCATGTTTTTCACCTCATACCATATTAGCGGCGGCAAAAGCGCGGTCTTTGCCCGCCGCTTCACGATTAGTATCTGCGCGCGGCGGCGTGATAAACATGAAAAATTTATCAAATAAAACTCGTCATCGCGGCAAAGGCGTGCTATACTTGACGCAGAAGAAAAGGAGTGAGGACATGATTACGCTATGGTCTGTGGCTGCGGGGCTCGTCTGGGGAACGCTTTTCGGTCTGATCGGCGCGCGCGTGACGAAAAAGATGGCGAGCGGCAGCGAAAAGGAGATCTCCTCCATGAGTCTGGTCCGCACGGTGATGGACGTCATCGCGCTCGCCGCGGTGTATTTCACGCGCAATCTGCTGCCGCTGCGCTTCGAGGTGACGCTCGTCTCGACCGCCGTCGCCCTGACGCTGATCGGCATCGTCGCAGCCTTCCGCATCGCCGCTCAGATGAAAAAATAGTTTTCAGCATGCAGTTTTCAGATTTGGAAAACACACTGAAAACCAAACGCTAAAAACCAAATACCAAAAAAGAAAACGCCCGAAACGCAAAAACGTTTCGGGCGTTTTCTTTTTTCTCACTCTCCCCGCGCGGCGTCCTCGTCGGCGGAGACGATATCGTCGAAGGCGCCGATCTCGACCTCGATGTCCTTCTCCGCGCCCTCCGGCATGACGGAGTCTTTCATCTCGCGGATCTCGTCCTCGAGCGCGCGGATCTTTTCCGCGGTCTCGGAGGCCTGAGCGAAGAGCGGCGCGAAGAAGCCTTCTCCGACGGGGCCGGTCTGCTCAAAGCAGAGCTTGCCGATCTCGGTGTAGATCCTGCGCAGCTCGTCGTTCTCCCGATTGAGCTCCAGTGTCTGCTTTGCGATCTTCGCGTAGGTCTTCGTGCGTTCGGTCCCGCGGGCGTAGGCGTCGCGCACCGTGCCGTTTTTGTCCACGGTCTCCACGGCCTGCGCGCCGAGGTCCTTTGCCTTTTTCAAAAACTCGCCCAGGGTGCCGGTCAGTTTGTCCATCGTATCGCTCATGCTTGTTCCTCCTCCGTATTCTCCTGATTATTCACGATCACGGCCGCCTCGGCGGCGGCGACGCGGTTGACGTACAGCTCCTCCGGCGGGTGCTTTTTCCGCGCGTTGACGATCAGCAGGACCAGCGCCGTGATGCAAAGAACGATCGAGAGCAGCTGCGAGACGCGCAGCGAGGTCCCCCCGATATACAGGCTGTCGGTGCGCAGGCCCTCGATCCAGGCGCGGCCGAGGCCGTACCAGAAGAAATAGCCCAGCGCGGCCTGTCCGTCGTAGCGGCGGCCGCCCCTGCGCTCCCAGATCGCCAGCGCGATAAAGCCGACGAGGTTCCACAAGCTCTCGTACAGAAAGGTCGGGTGGACGCAGATGCTGCTGCCGTCCGGCGCGGTCAGCTGCATGCGGCAGAAGATATCCGTCTCCGCGCCGAAGGCCTCGCGGTTCATGAAGTTGCCCCAGCGGCCGAGGATCTGGCCGATCAGCAGCCCGTAGATGAGCAGATCGAACATCGCCTGCCAGGGGATCTTCTTGTGCCGGCAGACGAGCAGCATCACGATCACTCCGGCGATCACGCCGCCGTAGATCGCAAGGCCGCCGTTCCAGATCTCGACGATCTCGCCCGGGTGGGCCAGGTAGTACTCCGCCTTGAAGGCGATGAAATACAGCCGCGCGCCGACGATCGACAGCGGGATCAGCCACAGGATCAGGTCGTAGACGTCGTCCTCGCGGATGCCGAAGCGTTTGGAATTTTTCGCGCAGTAAGTAATGCCCAGCAGGAAGCCCAGCGCGATGAACACGCCGTAGAAATAAATGCTCCTGCCGAAGAGCGTGAAGGACGCGGGCGGGTCGATCGTCCAGTCCCCGAAAAGGCCGGGAAAGCCGATCGTCGACGTGCGCTGGATGGTCTCGATCGCAGTATCCATCTTCTCAGCTCCTTCCGGGCTTGATAACGGACAGGGCCGTGCGCTCTCTCGTCAGCACGCGCGCGAGGAAGGCGCGGCACTCCTCCTCCGTGACCGAGGCGAGCACGGCGGGCGCGTCAAAAACGCTGTAACCGAAGCGCGCGCCGTCGAACGAGGACAGACAGACGCTGTCGAAATCCTCAAAGCCGCGCAGCCGCGCGCCGAGCGAGGCGCGCTTGGCCCGCTCGAAGGCGGCGCGGTCAAAGCCCTCGGCGGCGACGCGCTCGGCCTCCTTCAGCAGCTCGTCGTATACCTTCCGCGGATCGCGGCTCTCGCCTCCGGCGGTCAGCACCGCGGTGTTCGCCGGAAAGTCCAGGCTCGCGGAAAAGCTGCGGTTGATCAGCCCCTCGCGGTAGAGCCGCGCGTAAAAGGGCGAAGAGGTCCCGCAAAGCAGGCGCAGCGACAGCCGCGCGACGATCCGCTCGCGCAGGACGTCCTCCTGCGTCGGCGCAAAGGCCGCGCCGAGCAGGAACAGCGGCGCCGAGACGCTCATCGTCCGCTCGGTATAGAACTCCTCCGGCGCGGCGTCCTCTTCGGGGATCAGCGGCTGCGGCACCTCGGTCTTCCCGGGGCCGAGCAGCTCCTCCGCGATGCGGCAGATCTCCTCCGCCTCCACGTCGCCCTCGACGCACAGGCACATATTGCCCGGCACGTAAAAGGCGCGGTGGCAGTCGTAGAGCGTGTCCGCGTCGATCTCGGCGATGCTCTCGACCGTGCCGGCGATGTCGTCGCGCACGGGATGGCTTTGATACAGCAGCTTCATCAGCTCGAAGTAGACCGCGTAATCCGGCATGTCGTCGTACATGCGGATCTCCTGCGAGATGATGCCCCGCTCCTTTTCCACGGTCTCGGGCGTGAAGTAGGGCGTCGTGACAAAGCGCAGCAGCGTGCGCAGGTTCTCCTCAAAGTTCTCCGTGCAGCGGAAATAATACACCGTCTCATCATAGGAGGTGAAGGCATTGGGATCCGCGCCCATGACGGACATGCTCTGCAGGACGTTGACGCCGTCGGGCATGTCGAACATCTTGTGCTCGAGATAGTGCGCCACGCCCGCGGGGGTGTCGCGCCGCTCTCCCGCGAGCAGAAAGCTGCGCATCAGAGCGCCGTAATAGGTGCCGAAGCAGGCAAAGCAGGACGAAAAGCCCTTCTTCGGGATCACGCGCACGCGCAGGCCGTTCGGCAGCACCGCGCTCTGGAGCGTTTCGCCGACGCCGTCATAGCGTTTCGTCAGGATCTCCATCGTTTTCCTCCTCAAAGGCGCGGAGCTCTTCCTCGCTCAGGGCGATCTCCGCATCCTCCTCTTCCTCGTCTTCTCCCTCGCTCCCGTCGCCGGTGAGGGTGTAGATCATGTCGCATTCGCAGCCGCGCGCGATCGCCGCCAACTGCTCGGCCGTGACGTCCCCGATCAGCTCGTCGAGCTCCTCGGGGCTGTACTCCGCGCCGGAGACGACGGCGGAGAGCGTGAAGCCCTCCAGATCGCCGGGGCTGTCGAGCACGGCGCGCAGCGCGCTGTGCACGTCCGCCTTGGCGGCGCTCAGCTCCTCGTCCGTGATCTCGCCGCGCGCGATCGCCGCAAGCTGGGCGAGGATCTCGTCCTTCGCCTCCTCCACGCGCGCCGCTTCCGTGCCAGCGTAGGCGAGCAGCACGCCCTTGTGCCGGTCGCACAGCGCGCTGGCATAGTAGCACAGCGACAGCTTTTCGCGCACGTTCATGAACAGCTTCGAGGCCGCCGAGCCGCCGAAGAGATCGGCGAATACGCGCAGCGCCGCCGGATCGGGCTCCTCCATCGCCTCGCCCAGACGCCAGCCGATCACGAGCTTGGCCTGCGAGACGTTCATCTGCTCGTCATAGCGCCGCGGCTCGGCCTCGAGCGCGTTGAAGCGCACGTCCGTGCCGATGTCGTAATCGATCTCGCCGCGCGGCAGCGTCGAGAGCGCGTCGCGCAGCAGGCTCTCCACGCGCTTTTTATCGGCCCGCCCGCAGTAGAAGATCTCGATGGGACTCGACTGCAGCAGGGCGCGGTACTGCTTGGTCAGCTTCTGATAGCGGATCGCCTCCGCGCTCTCCTCGTCGCCGAGCCGATCGACGGCGTAGTCCTCGCCGCAGCACATCTCCTCGATGCAGCGCGAGATCGTCCAACTGATCTTGTCGTTGACGCGCGCGCGGATCGCCTCGAGCAGCTTGTCGCGCTCGCTGTCCACGTACTGGGGCAGCAGCAGGCCGCCGCGCGTATTGGGCGCGCACAGCAGCTGGCCCAGCAGCTCGCAGGCGCCGCGCAGCGTGTCGGCCCCGGCGGGCAGGAATTCCTCCTCCGGGACGCTGGCAAAAAAGCCCACGCTCTGGATCTCGCCGAAGCGCCGCACAACGGGCTCGATCGCGGCGCCGTAGAGCTCGTCGAGGCGGCGTGAGATGGCCTCCATGTCGCCGTAGCGGGTCGTGCCGCGGCGCAGGACCTGCGGCAGCAGCGCGTTCATCGCCGCCGTCTCGCGCTTGAGCTGCGTCAGCAGGCTCACGCTCAGGCACGCGGTCTTGAACTTATCCGTGCGGATGTGGCTCAGCCACACGCCGCTCATGATCTCCGATCTCGCGACTTCCATGTCTCCGCCCTCCCGGAAAGATGTTTGTTCTGAATATGAGTATTATATCATTCTCTCCTCCGCTTGGGTAGTCCTTTTGTGATCACTTTCTCGCCCTTCACGCAAAGCTCCCGGGCTTCAAAAAGCGCGCAGGCGGGCGGATCCGCCTCTATGCGGCCGCCGCGCAGCCTTACGCCGAGCAGGTCCTCCGTCACCGTGCGGAAATACCAGCCCGCCGAGCCGGTGTACCAGGTCCAGCCCGCCTCGCCCTCGTGTCCCGGCGCGGCGCAGACGTCGGCGGGGAGGACGTAGGGCTCCGCGCCGTAGCGCGCTATCTCCCTGCCCTCCGGCAGCAGCATCGACAGGATCTCCCGTCCCGCGTCCGGCCGTCCCGCGCGGAAGCAGGCCCGCGCGAGCCACACCGCGGCGTGGGTATACTGCCCGCCGTTTTCGCGGCAGCCCTCGCCGTAGGACGTGATATAGCCGAAGCGCTCCTCGTCCGGAGCAAAAGGCGGGTCGAGCAGCTTCACAAGGCCCTTTTCGCCGTCCACCAGGCGGCAGAGCGCGTGGTCCAGCGCCTCCAAGGCGTGCTTCGCGCCGCAGAACACGGCCCAGCTCTGCACGATCGAGTCGATGCGCCGCCCGCCGCGGCCGAGCTCGCCGTGGGCGGGATACGCGCGCTCGTACCATTTGCCGTTGAAGCTGCCCTCCGCCGCCGCGAGCATCTTCTCCGCCAGCGCGCGGCAGCGCCGCGCCTCGTCTTCTTTCCCGCAGCGGGAGAGCAGCTTTGCCATCGCGCGCGAGCAGGCGCACAGGAAGAAGGCCAGCCAGACGCTCTCGCCGCCGCAGTCGGAGAGCGCGTCGTTCCAGTCGCCCGCGCCCATCAGGGGCAGGCCGTGCGGTCCGAAGCCGCGCCCGACGCAGCATTTCAGCGCGCGGAGGGCGTGTCCGAGCACGCTTTCGTCCTCCTCGGATGCGTTTGCGGTCTCATAGCGGTCCTTTTCGTTCTCGCCGAGCGGCGGCGAGACGAGCCAGGGCGTCCGCTCGGTGCAGAGCGTGAGGTCGCCCGTCGCCTCCGCATACTCTCCCAGCGCCCAGCACAGCCACAGCAGATCGTCGCTGCAGCGCGTGCGCACGCCGTGGTCGCCCTCCGGGTGCGCATGCCACCAGTGCATTACGTCGCCCTCGGCGTACTGATGCCGGCAGGCGTCGAGAATGCGCTCGCGCGCGCTGTCGCCGTCGACGAGCAGGATGTTCACCGCGTCCTGCAGCTGATCGCGAAAGCCGATCGCGCCGCCGCTCTGATACAGGCTCGTGCGCGCCTCCAGACGCGCGCGGACCTGCGCGAGGCACCAGCCGTTCATATAGTGTTCGAGCCTTCTGTCGCTGCAGCGCAGCGAGAAGAGCTCCCTTTTCCTCTCCTGCGCCGCGAGCGCGGCGGCAAGCGCCGTCTTCGCTTCCCGCGGGGCGCAGAGCGCGCGCAGCGTCTCTTCTTCGCACACGCCGCAGACCAGCGTCTCGCTCTTTCCCGCCGTAAAGGACAGCAGCATGCCTGCCTCCGCCCAGTCGCAGCGGCAGCGCGGACGGGCGCTCACGGACGCGAGGAAGCGCAGCCCGGGGAAAAAGCTCTCCGGATTCTCCGCGCGGAAAACGCCGTCGGAAAACCCGCAGCGCACCGCCGCGCCGTTCTGCGCGCCGATCACGGTCCCGAGCCGCCAGCAGATCGTCAGGCCCTCCGCGCCGCCGAGCAGAAGCACGCGCGCCCCGCTTTTCGGATCGAGAAAACCGATGAGCGTCAGCTTCTGCCCGTCGATCTCCTTTTCCCAGCGCGCGCAGGCGGGGCAGTAGCCGACGCGGCAGGCGACGCCGTCGTCCGCGGCGAAGAGCGAAACGCGGCCGCGCGGCGTCTCGGCCCAGAGCTGTTCGCTGCCCTCCGCGCTCTCGGGCAGCGGCGGCGGGTTGATACGCCCTTCCCGGGCGTTTTTCGCCCACATCCAGCCGCTGCCGCACTCGCTGACAAGCCATCCGAAGCCCTGGGCGGTGAAAACGGCCTGCCAGGGCTTTTTCGGCAGCCTCCCGGGCAAAGAAAAGGAAAAGCCTCCCGTGCCGTCAAACACATACGGGATCTCCTCCGCGCCGCTCCGGCGCCGCGTTTCGAGGGCGGGCAGCGCTTCGCGCGCAGGTCTTTCCTCCCCCGCGATCACGGCCGCGCGGGAGGCGAAGATCTCCCAGGCCTCCTTCGGGACGATGCGCACGCCGCCGTCCTGGTCCATCAGCGGATCGAGTCCGCAGCGTCCGAGCGTTTTTTCGATGCGCTCACGGCTGCGCCCCGGATATTCGCCTTCCTCGCCGCTGACGAAGACGAGCTCGGCGCCGACGTTTAAGCTGCGCAGCAGGCAGAACTGTCCGATCAGCTCCTCTTCCTCCCGCGTGCCGGCGCGGCAGAGAAGGATCGGCCGGTCGCCCGAGACGCCGTATTTCCACAGCGCGCTCTTCGGCGCGGCCTCGCGCGGAGAAAAAGCGCGGATCGCCGCGGCGAGCTCCGCCGCGGCGGCGACGGAGGAAGCCTTCAGCCCCAGCAGCGCGGCCGCCGAAGAGACGAAGCGGCCGCGCTCCGCGCCGCCGAGCAGCCTTTTCGCTCCCTCCGCGGCCTCGGCGGCGTCCGTGGAAACGCACAGCGCAAAGCGCAGCGGCTCTTCGCCGCCGGCGAGCCTCGCGCGGAGGCAGAGCGCGGGGCGCAGCAGCGTACGGCTGTCTCCCTCTCTTTCCGCGCGCATGACGGCGCTTCGGCTGCAGGCCGCGGCGAGGTACAGATCCTGTGTCCCGCGGCGCGCGATGCGCCGCAGGAGCAGCACGCCGTCCCTTTCTTCCGCGGCGAAGCCCAGCCGGGCGAAGGCCGGATGGTCGAATACATCCTCGAGCGGTGCGAGCAGCGGGATCGTCTCAAGCGCGGCCTCGCAGTCCCCCGGCGTCTCGGAAAAGGCGAGCTCGTAAAGCACGCCGTTTTCCTCTCCCCCGACGGAGACCGTCAGCGCGCCGCGCAGCCCCGCCGCGGCGTACTCATAGCGGCAATGCTCCGCGTCCATCTCCCAGCGCGTACAGACCGACGGCATCAGAGTCATCCGTTTTTCGCCGCAGCGGAGGGATATTTCCGTGCCGCCCAGAGCTGCGTCGCTGATCGCGAGCCCGCCCAGCGCCGCGCTCTTTTCTCCCATCTCGTCGAGCGAAAGCGTAAGATCGCCGTTCGACAGCAGGCAGAAGCCCTTTTCTCCCGGCCCGCCTCGCCGCGGCTCCTCGCGGCGGACGCGCCGCGGCGGGAGCTCTTCGCGGCTGCGGGAACGGCGCAGCACCGCGCCGCCCTCGTCCATCCGCTCGCAGAGCAGAGGCCGAAAGGCCGCCATGCGCGCGTCGCCGGACAGGCGGCGCGCAATGCTGCCGGAGCACAGCGCGTTGGCGGCGGCGCACAGGCTCATGGCCGCGTGGTGCGCCATCGTGGTCATCACGCGCTCGCCGTCCTCCCCGGCTCCGCGCGAGGGCGTGAAGTCGATCGCGTCGTAAAAGCCGTAAGGTCCGCGCATGCCGAAGCGCTCGAGACGTCTGAGGTTTTTGACCGCGCCGCGCGGATCGAGCGCAAGCGCAAGAAAACTGCTGTACGGCGAGACGACCGTCTCCCCGTCCATGCCGCGGCGCAGCGCCAGCGCGCCCACGCCGTGGGCCTTGTAGCGGTAACGCCCCGCTGCGTCGAGCGAGAAAAAGGCGCTCTCGGAGATGCCCCAGGGCCGTCCGGGCTGGACGCGGCGCTTCTGCACCCAGAGGCAGAAGCGGCAGCTCTCGTCGATAAGGCTCCCGCGCTCGAGCGGCAGGAACAGCGCCGGCATGAGATACTCGAACATCGTACCCGTCCAGCTTGCCAGACCGCAGTAGCCGTCCTGCCGCAGAAGGGCGCGGGAGAGCGCGCGCCAGTGGCGGCGCGGCGCCTCGCCCCGCGCGAGGGCGAGATAGCTCGTGAGCATGGCCTCGCTCGCCAGCAGATCGTACCAGCCGCCCGCGGCCCGTTCGCGCCGCAGGTCCCAGCAGATCACGAACAGCGCGCGCGTTTCGTCGTAGAGGAATGAAAAATCCATCTCCTCCGCGAGCGCACGCAGACGCGCGGCGAGCTTCTTCTCCCCCGTCTCCGCGGCGAAGGCCGCGGCCGTGAGCAGCGCGGCGCAGCAGTTGCCGCTGTCCACGGTGGAAATAAAGGGCGGTGACAGGGGCTCGAGCGTGCGCGTGTCGGTCCAGTTGTAAAAATGCCCGCGATAGCGGGGCATCCTCTCCGCCGTCGCAGCGAGACGGCCGAGAAAAGCCGTCGCCTCGTCCCCGTCGATCACGCCGAGGTCGCAGGCCGCGACGGCCGCCGTCATCGCAAGGCCGAGGTTCGTGGGCGACACGCTGTGCGCCGCGCCGCGCGCCGGGCGGCTTTGAAAATTGTCCGGCGGCAGATAGTTCTCCTCGCGGGTGCAGAGAGATGAGAAAAACCTCCAGGTATCCGCGGCCGCGGCGCGCAGATAGGCCGCGTCCGGCGCGGCAAGCGTGTTTTCCGGCGCGGCGCTCAGACTCAGCGCCCAGGCCGTGAGCGGCGAGAGCAGCCACATCAGCCCCGCCGCGCGGCCGATCACCGCTTTGGAGAAGAGCATCAGCACAAGGCCGAGCGGCAGCACGGGCAGCATGATCCGGGCGTAATCGCCGAGCGCGCCGCGGCGCGTCTCCGTCTGCGCCGCAGTCTCCCATTCAAGCAGACGGCGGCGCGATACGCCCATGCGCCAAAGCGCCGTGACCGCGGCGCTCAGGCAGGTCCAGGCCTCCCAGGGCAGCAGCCACAGGCGCATGAAATTCCGTACGATCGCGCCGCCGAGACCGAAGAGGATCCGCGTCCAGCGCCGCATCCGCGCGCGGCGGCGCAGCGCTCCGCCGAGCGCCGCGATCAGATCGGAGAGCAGGCACAGCGCGGCCGCAGCGGCCGCAGCTCCCGCCCGTTCCGGGAAAAAGAAGCCCGCCAGAAGCGCGGCGAGCGTCGCGGCGGGAACGGCGCTGCGGCGCAGCTTGCTCCAGAAACGCGCGTGCTCGATCGCGGGCAGCTCCCGGGCAAAAAGGAAGCGCAGGTTCTGCCAGTCGCCGCGCACCCAGCGGTGCAGGCGGCGGAAATAAGCCTCCGGCGCGGCGGGAAAGGCGTCGAAGAATTCCTCGTCTCCCATGAGCGCGCCGCGCAGATAGGCGCCCTCCGGCGCGTCGTGCGAGAGGATCCCTTTGCCCTCAAAGCGTTCGGCCGTGCACGCGAGCAGCGCCTCCGGCTCGATCAGGCCCTTGCCGGTGAAGCCGCCCGCATCGAAGGCATCCATCATCAGCTCGCCGTACAGCGCGCCGTAGGGGTCGCTGCCGCCGCCGCCGGAGAAAAGGATCGCGAAATCCGTGGCCGTCGCGCTGGCGAGCGTCATGCTCACGCGCGGCTGGATCACGGCGTGGCCGCGCGTCACCGTGCCGCGCGTCCAGTCGATCAGGGGACGGTTCAGCGGATGGAGCGCCGCGCCGATGAGCTCCTCGACCGAGCCGGGATAGATCTCGGTGTCGCTGTCCGCGGTCAGGATGAAGCGCGCGTCCGCGACGGCGGCCGCGTCGCCTTCGACGCGCAGCTCGCTCTCCTCGCCCCGGAGCAGGCGCGCGAGCGCGCAGAGCGCCCCGCGCTTGCGCTCGCGGCCGCACCAGCGCTCGCCGTCGAAGCTGCGCGGGCGGGTGCAGAGGCAGAAGCCGCCGCCGTGTTTTTCGTTCAGCGCGCGGATCGCCTCTTCCGCCGCGCCGAGCGCGGCGGCGTCCTCCGCGCTCTCTTTTTCCGCCGCCGCGGGCAGATCCGCGAGCAGGCCGAAAGAGAGGGCGCCGCGCGTGCGCGCGCCGCCGCAGGCAAAGTACAGCTCTTCGAGCCGCCGCGCGGTCTTCGCGGCGCTCTCCGCTCCCGTGAGCAGCGCGGAGATCACGCAGACGGTCTTTCCCTCCGGCGGGATGCCGCTGCGCAGATCCATGCGCGGCATCCGGCGGGGGCGGACAAGGCGGGAGAGGAACAGATCGGTCAGCTTGGCCGTCGCCTCCGAGATCGGCAGAAGCAGCAGCGCCGCCGCCCAAAGGCCCCAGCGGAAGCCGACGAGCAGCGCGAGAGCCGCCGCGAGCGCGAATCTCAGGGCGAGATAGTATTCTCCGCGAGGCGCGCTTTCTTCGTCAAAGAGAAAAAAGCCCACGTGCCGCCCTTCGCCGTGGGAGCGTTCCATCAGCTCCCGCGCCAGCGCAGGCGCGTCCTTTCCCGAAGCCTCGGCCATGCTCTCGAGCCGACGGAGATAGTCCCGCTTCGTCAGCGCGTCCATGCGCGGATACTCCCCCGTCGGATCGAGCGCGAGGATCAGCCCCGGTATATTCACCTGCTCGCAGAGCGCGTCGAGATCCATCTGCGGCAGCTGCCGCAGCGCGGCGAAGAGCGCGGAGAGGATGGGCGCGCAGCCCTCGTGTCCGCGGGCTCCGCCGTCCGGACGCTCCATCGCCCGGCAGACCTCCGCGAGCGCGGAGATCACGGCGCAGCGCGCAAAGGCGCCCAGGCTTTCAAGCTCGCTCTCCTTCAGGGGACAGACGCTTTGAAAGCCGTCGAGAAAGTATTTCAGCCTCTCCTCCGACAGTTTTCCTCCGCCCGCACGCAGCAGCGCGCGGCAGAGCGCGAAGCAGAGGCTCTCCCCTCCCGAGGCGCGCAGCGCGCCGCAGCTCTGCAGTTCGGCCGCGGCGCTCTGCGCCTCGCGCCGGGCGAGATAATAGTTGTCGAGTATCCATTCCTCCGCGCCGGTGAGCGTCTGTCCCCGCGCCTCCTTCGCGCACAGCGCGCGGTAGCGGCGGCGCAGCGTCCGCATCTCCTCGCGCAGGCGGCGCCGCTCGGCGCGCGCGGAGCATGTGCCGTCGACGGAAAGCAGCCGCGCCGTCGAAACCGCGTAGGCATAGAGCTTGCCCGCGTCGATGTTCAGTCCGGAAGAAACGATGTCCATAGCTCTCCCTCGGAAAAGAAAAAATTGGATAATGGATAGTCTCTCCCGTCCCTTGTCTCTTATTCATGCCGCATGCGCTTCTCTGACAAGAAAAAAACCTTGACAGACCCGTGCGGCTCTGCTATAATCCTCTCGTTGTAAAGTTAAAAAGCTTGACAGGAAGGAAGGCGGCAAGATGGCTGAGGACAGAGTGATGCAAAGCCTGCTGCTGGATTTCTACGGCGAGCTTTTGACGGACAAGCAGCGCGAATGCTGCGAGCTTCACTTCAACGAGGACCTCTCGCTCGCCGAGATCGCCGAACAATGCGGCGTCTCGCGGCAGGGCGTTTGGGACAACATCCGCCGCGGCACGGCCGCGCTGGAGGAGATCGAGGAGAAGACCGGCCTGATCCGCCGCTTTGCCGAGACGCAGAAGGGTCTCGACGAGCTGGACGGGACCGTCGGCGCGCTGCTGGAGCTTCCGCTGGAGGCGCAGAGCCGGGCGCTGGCGGAAAAGCTGCGCCGGGAGATCCGCGATCTGCGCACGAGAGGATAGACCATGGCTTTTGAGAGCTTATCCGAAAAACTGAATGCGGCTTTCAAGCGCCTGCGCGGCAAAGGCAGACTGACCTCCGCCGACGTGCGCGAGGCGATGCGCGAGGTGCGCATGGCCCTGCTGGAGGCGGACGTCAGCTACAAGGTCGTCAAGGACTTCACCAAGGCCGTGACCGAACGCGCCAGCGGAGCCGACGTGCTCGAGTCCCTCTCCCCGGCGCAGATGGTCGTCAAGATCGTCAACGAGGAGCTCTGCGCCCTCATGGGCGGGGCGAACCAGAAGCTGAACATCTCCTCGAAATCGCCGAGCGTCGTGATGCTCGTCGGTCTGCAGGGCGCGGGCAAGACCACGAACGGGGCCAAGCTCGCCGCCTATATGCGCAAGCAGGGTAAACGTCCGCTGCTGGCCGCCTGCGACATCTACCGTCCCGCCGCCATCACGCAGCTGGAGACCGTCGGCAGGCAGCTGGACATCCCTGTGTTCCAGATGGGACAGACCGACCCCGTGGACATCGCCAAAGCCGCGATCGAGCATGCGAAGAAGCACGGCAACGACCTGGTCTTTCTTGACACGGCCGGCCGCCTGCACATCGACGAGGAGCTGATGGACGAGCTGCGGCGCATCCGCGACGCGGTCGAACCCGCCGAGATCCTGCTGGTCGTCGACGCGATGACGGGCCAGGACGCGGTCAACGCCGCGACAGCCTTTGACGAGGCCCTGGGCGTGACGGGCGTGATGCTCACCAAGCTCGACGGCGACGCCCGAGGCGGCGCGGCGCTGTCGATCCGCGCCGCGACGGGCAAGCCGATCAAGTTCATCGGCGTGGGCGAGAAGCTCGACATGATCGAGCCCTTCCACCCCGACCGCATGGCCTCGCGTATCCTCGGCATGGGCGACGTGCTGACGCTCATCGAAAAGGCCGAGCAGAGCTTCGACGAGAAAAAGGCGCTTGAGGCCGCCGAAAGGCTCAAGGCCAACCGCTTCACGCTGACCGACTATCTCGAGCAGATGGGTCAGCTGAAAAACATGGGCGATCTCGAGAGCATCGCCGCGATGATCCCGGGGATGAACGCCGGCGCGCTCAAGGGCGCGAAGTTCGACGACAGGCTGATGGCGCGCCAGGAGGCGATCATCCTCTCGATGACGCCCGCCGAGCGTGAAAACCCCGCGCTGCTCAACTCCAGCCGCAAAAAGCGCGTGGCGGCCGGCTCCGGCGTGCAGGTCGTGGACGTCAACCGCCTCCTGAAGCAGTACGAGGCCATGCAGCAGATGATGAAGCAGTTCTCCGGCAAGAACATGAAGAAGATGCAGAAAAAGCTCGGAAAGATGGGCGGCATGGGCGGCTTCCCCGGCATGGGAGGGCTCGGCGGCTTCGGCTTCTGATAAAAAGGTTTACACCGCGCCGCAGGCGCTTTGTAAAATATCAAGACTAAAAAAAGCAGAAAAATGTATGGAGGTGAATATACATGGTCAAAATCAGACTTCGCAGAATGGGCGCCAAGAAGGCTCCTTACTACCGTGTCGTCGTCGCCGATTCCCGCTCCCCGCGTGACGGACGCTTCATCGAAGAGCTGGGCGTTTACGATCCGATGGCGGAGGGCAGCAAGCTCAACCTCGACGTCGAGCGCGTGAAGTACTGGATCTCCCAGGGCGCGCAGCCCACCGATACCGTTCGCGGCCTTCTTAAAAAGATCGAAGCGTAATAGGAGCGATCAATCGTGAAAGAACTACTGACCTATCTTGTGCAGAGCCTGGTCGATCATCCCGACGAGGTCTCTGTGACCGAGCGCAAAGCCGACGGCGAGACCATTTTTGAGGTCCGCGTCGCCGACGGCGATATGGGCAAGGTCATCGGCCGTCAGGGCCGGATCGTCAAGCAGATCCGCGTTCTGATGCGCGCGGTCGCCCAGCGGAAGGGCAAAAAGGTCTCCGTGGAGATCATGGATTGATCCTCCCTTGCGGAGACGGAAAAACACCGGTACCTGAACGGTACCGGTGTTTTTATATGAAAACAGCGCCCGGTCGGAAGACCGGGCGCTGTTTTATGCTGTTTTATCGGGAATGGGATCAGTCCTGAGGAACGAGGAGGTTCTTCTGCGTCTCCTTGTCGAAGAAGTGCATGACCTTGCCCTCGAAGCTGATGTACAGCTCCTTGCCGCGGACGAGCGAGGCGCGGTCCTCCGGCGTGAGGTCGATGGTCGGGATGCGGACGATCAGGCGCGTGCCGTCCTCGGTGAAGACGTGCAGGTGCAGCTCGCTGCCCATCATTTCGTTGACCTCGAGCGTGCAGCGGATCGCGTTCTCCTTCGTCTTGGAGAGCACGATATGCTCCGGACGGACGCCGAGCAGGATCTCGCCGCTCTCGGCGCCGGCCTTGGCGAGCATCTCGCCCTTTTCGCCGTCGACCACGATCTTGGAGCCGAAGGGCGTGACGTAATACTTGCCGCCCTCCTTGACGAGCTCGGTGGTCATGATGTTCATCTTCGGCGCGCCGATGAATTCGGCCACGAAGAGGTTCTTCGGCATCTCGAAGACCTCGGTCGGGGTGCCGACCTGCATGATGTAGCCGTCCTTCATGATGACGATGCGGTCGCCGAGGGTCATGGCCTCGGTCTGGTCGTGCGTGACGTAGATGAAGGTGGTGTCGAGCTTCTGTCTCAGGAGGATGATCTCGGCGCGCATCTGGTTGCGCAGCTTGGCGTCGAGGTTGGACAGAGGCTCGTCCATCAGGAAGACCTTGGAATCGCGGACCATGGCGCGGCCGATGGCCACACGCTGGCGCTGGCCGCCGGACAGCGCGCGCGGCTTGCGCAGCAGGTAGTCCGTGATGCCCAGGATCTCGGCCGCGTTCGTGACCTTCTCGTAGATCACGTCCTCCGGCACCTTCTGCAGGCGCAGGGAGAAGGCGATGTTGTCGTACACGGTCATGTGCGGGTACAGCGCGTAGTTCTGGAAGACCATGGCGATGCCGCGGTCCTTCGGCTGGAGGTCGTTGACGACCACGCCGTCGATCTCGACGGTGCCGTCGGAGATGTCCTCAAGGCCGGCGATCATGCGCAGCGTCGTGGATTTGCCGCAGCCGGAGGGGCCGACGAAGACCACGAACTCCTTGTCCTTGATGTCCAGATCGAAATCGTGGACGGCGACGACCTTGTTGTCATATACTTTTTTGACTTTCGTCAGTTTCACACTAGCCATACTGATTTCTCCTTTTCACATCGTGGCCTTATCAGCCCTTGACGGCGCCGCCGGTGACGCCCTCGACATAGTACTTCTGCAGGAACATAAAGAGGAGGGCAACGGGGAGCGCGACGACCACGCCGCCGGCGCAGAAGAGCGTGTAGTTGTTGAAGGTCATCGTATCCGTCGCGAGCCAGGACTGCAGGCCGACCGCGACGTTCATGCCCAGAGGCTTGAGCTGGGAAACGTAGCGCGCGAACACGAAGTCGCCCCAGGGGCCCATGAAGCCGGTCAGGATCGTGTAGATGACGATCGGCTTGGACAGCGGCAGGATGATCTTCGTGAGCACCTGCGCCCTCGTCGCGCCGTCGATGCGGGCCGCCTCGTCGAGGGATTTCGAGATCGTGTCGAAGAAGCCCTTGGACACATAGTAGCCCATGCCGGAGGAGGCCACGTACACCAGGATCAGGCCGGGCAGCGAGTTGTTGCCGGTGAGACCCAGGTCGTCGAGCACGCGGTAGAGGATGATCATCGCGAGCATGCCGGGGAACATGCCCAGGATCAGCATGAAGCGCATCAGTCCCGCGCGCGCCCGGAAGCGGAAACGGGAGAGCGTATAGCTCATGCACAGGACGATGATGGTCTGCAGCGCGGCCACGACCAGCGCGATGATGAAGGTGTTGAGATACCAGCGCGGGAAGTTGGTCTGCCAAAGCCGGACGTAGTTGTCGAAGCCCCACTGCTGCGGGATGACGTAGCCGACCTGCCAGGTGGACTCGCAGCGGAAGGACTGCAGCACGATGCAGACGAAGGGGATGAGCCAGATGACGCTCATGATGATGAGCAGGATGTAGATGATCGTATTGGAGAGGGCGCGGCTTGCGCGCAGACCCATGTGACGTTTTTCAATCGTTTCGTTCATCACTGGAAATCCTCCTCATTCTTGACCGAGGGCAGCAGACCGTAGACGATCAGCGTGATCACCGAGACGACGACGAAGACCATGATGCCGACGACGGAGGCCAGGTAGTACTTGGTGTCGCTGCCGGTGGTGATCTTGAACAGCCAGGTGATAAGCAGGTCGGTGTAGCCCACGCTGCCCGCCGCGCCGGATGCGGCAATGTTCGTAGGCTTGCCGCCCGTCAGCAGGTAGATGACGTTGAAGTTGTTCATGTTGCCCGTGAAGCTGGTGAGCAGATACGGGCCGGTGATGAAGAGCATATAGGGCAGCGTGATCTTGGAGAACTGCTGCCAGGCGTTGGCGCCGTCGATCCTGGTGGATTCGTAGAGGTCTGCCGGGATGTTCATCAGAATGCCCGTCGCGATCAGCATCAGATACGGGATGCCGATCCAGATATTGATCACGATGACCATGATCCTCGCCAGCTTCGGCGTGCCCCAGAAGTCGATGGGCGTGCTCGTGATGTGCAGCGCCTGCAGCGCGCCGTTGACGAGGCCGTTGATGGAGAACATCCTGGAAACATACAGCAGGGAGATGAACTGCGGGATCGCGATCGTGAGGATCAGGATCGTACGCCACATCTTCTTGAGCTTGATGCCCTTTTTGTTGATCATCATGGCCACGAAGATGCCCAGGAAGTAGTTGGTGAAGGTGGCGAAGAAGGCCCAGATCAGCGTCCAGGTGAGGACCTCGCCGAAGGTGGCGGAGTAGTTCACGCCGCCGACGTCCCAGGAAAACATGGTCCGGAAGTTCTCCAGCCCCACCCAGGTGAAGAGCTGGTTGGAATAGCCGTTGTGCGCGCCGTCGTAGTTCGTGAAGGCCACAAGGATCATAAACACGATCGGCATGACCGTGAAGATCACGATGCCGAGCAGCGGCAGGGCCAGCAGGGTCTTGTAGAACTGCTCGTCGACGAGGGAGCGCAGGTCGTCCGCGCCGCTCTTGAGCTTGCGGCCGGCCTTTTCATACTCCTGCGCGATCTTGTTCTGCTTGACGTTGAGGCGCCAGGTGTAGATGAAGGCGATGATGAAGAAGATCGTCAGCACGCCGTAGAGCAGGATCTTGAAGGAGTTGTCGCCGTAGACCGGATAGTGCGTATCCAGGATGGCGTTGTACTCCTCGTGCGGACCGATCTTGCCGAGGGAGGGCAGCATGCTCATCCAGTAGCCGCCCGAGGTGACCATGTAGAAGATGAACACAAGCTCGAAGATCAGGAAGAGCAGTCCGCGCAGGACCTGCCCCCTCGCGATCGAGCCGAAGCCCATCACCACATAGGAGAGTTTCGTTTTCCAGTCGCCCTTTGCAAAGGTCGACACGACGTCGGCGAGCTCCGTGGCAATGCCGACGCCAAGTTTTTTGAAGAAGCGCCCGATCCCGATGAAGAAGTTAGCCACCGCGCGGGGGATCGACGCAAAAAAAGCTATCAGTTTATAGAGGAACTTCTGGCCCTTCGACAGGCGCAGGAATTCCAGATCGCTGTATCTTTTCATAGCATAGCCCCTTTATAAAATCAGCCGGAGCCAAAATGAAATTCTGGCTCCGGCCAAATACCTCAGGTGTCAGAAGCCTTGCAGATCTGTACTTTGGTCAGATTGAAAGCGTCTTGATGATCAGTTCTTCACGATGGTGATCGCGGCGCCGTCCCACGTGACGGTGTAGTTGCCGGCCTCGTTGAAGACGATGTTGTTGTCGTCGCCGGCGGCGTCGGCGTTGAGCAGATCAGCGCCGTCGGTGACCTGAGCAAAGCCCTTGTCGGCGCCCCAGTCGCCCGGGGAGACGATGCGGCCGCCCATGTAATCGCTCGCGGGAACGTCGAGCGTCAGGGAGAAGGTGCCGTCGCCGTTGTCGGTGAGATAGTAGGTGTCGGCGTCGTCGGCGTTGTTCCAGCCGTTCCAGGCGCCCACGAAGAGCAGCGCGGAGGCGTCGAGCTTGAAGAGGTCGTTGATCTTGTTGTAGTAGTTCTGCAGCGCGGCCTTCAGGTCGTCCTCGCTGGAAGCGGCCTTGACCTCGTCACCGATGACGTTGGCGATGTTCCACCAGGAGCCGTGGATCTGGCCCTGCGGACGGGAGTAAGCGCCCTGGAGAAGCAGAGCGGAGAGACCCGGGTTGGCCTGGACTTCCGGAGAGGCCTGGTCGACCAGGTTGGCGGGACCCCAGGACAGCTCGTTGAAGCGCTCCATCTGGCAGGCTTCGCCCGTCAGGTACTGGGCCAGCTTGTGGAGAGCGGCGCCCTTGACGGCGTCGGCCTGGGGCTTGACGCCCATCAGCTTGCAGCCGTTGAAGGAGCCGAGGTGGTACTCCTTGCCGTCGACCTCGAAGGAGGGCAGATCGGTGGCGCCCATGTTGTCGCCCAGGATCTTGGAGATGTCTTCGTAGGCCCAGGTGCCGGTCACGACGATCGCAGCGCCGTTGGCGAACTCATCGGCGGCGGAGGAGGACTTATGGCAGGGGGACTTGAGGAGCTTCTCCATGCCCTTGACGGCGACAAGGCCGTTGTCGGAGTTGAAGTTGTCGTTGACGGAGATGAAGTTGCCGTCGCTGTCGGTGGTCCACTCGGACACGCAGCCGGTGGCGAAGAACCAGGAGACGATGTACCACGCGGAGGTCTGGGCCTCGAAGGCGAAGATCTTGTTGTTGTCCTCGCAGTCCTTGATCAGGGCCTCGAGGGAGTCGACGTCAGCCTCGGGGATGACGGACTTGTCGTAGTACATGAAGTAGCCGTTGTCGGAGGTCAGCGGGTAGGCGTAGACTTCGTCGCCGGTGGTGGCGGCAGCGACAACGCCCGGATCGTTGTTCTCTCTGACGAAGGCCTTGGCCGCGTCGCCCAGCTTGGCAAGGGCGTTGGCCTGAACGAGGCGGGCGAACTGGTCCTGCGGGAAGCAGTACAGATCGGCGCCGGCGTCGATGTCAACGAGCATCTGGTCGGCCGCGGTGGCCTCGGAGACGGGGTTGACCTCGGCGTTGAAGGTGATGCCGAACTCGTTGTTCGCGTTGAAGTCCGCGATCTGCTTTTTGGTCAGCTCGACAGCGGCTTCGCCGGTCCAAACGAGGATGTCATAGGTGCCGGCGAGCTCGCTGCCGGCCTGCGCAGCGGGAGCAGCCTCGCCGCCGGAAGCCGCGGGGGCTCCGCCGGAAGCCGCGGGCGCAGCCTGCTGGCCGCAGGCAGCCAGTGCGAACACCATGGCAAGCACCAGAAGCATTGCAAGAATTTTCTTCATTTTGTTTCCTCCTAACAAAAGATTTGCATGTTTATGTTCCATGGCCTTGCGGCCAGAGAATCCGGACTTCATCATCCCGTGTTTCACGGGATGACAGGCGGGGACCCCGCCTGCTGTACGTAATACTTTTTTAACAATTGTATTATACTATTTTTAATTTTTGTTGTAAACCGCGACCGCGTCATCTTTTTTGACAAAATATAGAGCCGCGGTTTGGGCAAAACTCCCAAACCGCGGCTCGGTTTCCATATCATTCCAAACGGCTGAGAACGGCGGCGTCGATCATGCCCCAAGCGCCGCTGCCCTCGCCTTCCGCCCTGACGCGGATCCCGACCGTCAGCGTCTGTCCTTCCGCGAGGACGATATCCCGGAGCTCCGCCCTCGTCCAGTTGTTGAAGGACGTGATCGCGAGCGGCGCTTCCGCAACGGTCTCGCCGTCCGTCTTCACATAGGCGCGGATATCCGTCTCGCCGCCGTCGCCGCCCTGGATCGATATCGAAAAGCGGTAGGTCCCGCTCTCAAGGCCCGTGAGCGTCTGCTCGGCGTCGAAGTCGACGCTGCCGCTCCGCGCGCCCCAGAAATGCAGGTTGCAGTCCCCGTCGAGGGAGTTGAGCGCCTTTCGCTCGACGCCCAGCTCGTCCGCCCCGCCGCGGTCGGTCAGTACCCACGGATCGAGCGCGCCGTCCTCAAAGCTGCCGTTTGGCAGATAGTTGTACTCCTCCGTCGTGACGAAGCAGCGCACCGTTTGTCCCTCCGCCGTGCCGGGAACTTCATAGACGCCCGGGGCGCGGCGCATCTGTTCCAGCAGTTCGTCGCAGAGCTCCCACTGCACGGGGACGGCCTGCCGGCTGTCGTCGCTCATGACCGCCTCGACCGTGTCCGGCAGGGCGATCGCGGAGGCGAGGCCGAAGCGCACGCGCGCATCCTCCAGCGCGTCGGGCACGACGGGGATCTCATTTCCCGTGCGGACGAGAGAGAAGACCTTGAGCGACTCGAGCGGCGTGCCGTCCGGCGCGAAGAAGGCCTGGTTGTCCACTGCGCAGCCGCCGTAGTATTTCCCCGCGTCCTTCGGGTCGTATTCCGCGGCGAAGCTCGAGGCCCAGCCGGAGCCGTCGCGCTCCCATTTTTCGCGGTTTTCCTCCCGGGAGTCTGTGCCGACCGCGATCCACGCGCCCTCCCAGTACACCACGCCGAGACCGCCGATCGAGCTGACCGTGTCGATCACGGCGCGCACGGCGTTGGCCTGGCCCTGGACGGTATAGGGCCAGGGCTTTTCGACCGCGCTGCCGTCGGAGATCGTGTTGGCCGAAAAGTCCGTGTCCTCTCCCGTCCAGGCGTAGGAGGTCTCCATGACCAGGACCTGCTTGCCGTAGTTTGCCGCAATACCGCCGAGCACCGCGGCAAGATTGTCCAGCGTGCCGTGCCAGTAGGGATAGTACGACGAGGCGAACACGTCGTAGTCGAGACCAAATTCGTCGAGCTTGGAGGCGTAGAAGGCATAGCTCTGCGCGTTCTCGGGGTTGGCGAAGTGCACGGCGACGAGCGCCTCCGGGCAGGTCTCGCGCACGGCTTTCGACCCTGCGGCCATCAGCGCCGCGATATAGGACCAGCGCGTTTCTCCGGCGAGGCCGCCGTTGGTCTCGTTGCCGAGCTGGACCAGGGAGATCTCCGCGCCGGCGGCGCGGATCGTTTCAAGGCTTTCCTTCGTAAAGGCGTACAGCGCCGCGGTCTTCTCCTCGAGCGGCATGCCCGCCCAGGCCTTGGGCGCGAACTGCTTGCCGGGGTCGGCCCAAAAGTCGGAATAGTGGAAGTCGACGAGAAGGCGCAGGCCGTGTTCCGCCGCGCGGCGGCCGATCTCGGCGGCCGCCGCGACGTCGCAGTTGCCGCCGCCGTAGCCGCGGCCCTGCGCGTCATAGGGGTCGTTCCACACGCGCACGCGGATCGTGTTGACGCCGCATTGGGCGAGCGTGTCGAAAAGATCCTGTTCCCCGCCGTCGAAGCCGCGGTACACGACGCCGCTGCGCTCCTCGGCCAGGACGCTGGAGACGTCCATCCCGAGGATGAAGTCCGCGGGGAGATCCTCCACCTTTTTTACATACAGGCTCTCCGAGCTCACGGCGGGCAGCTCCGTTTTCTCCCGTGCGGGCGAGGCGCAGGCGGAAAGCAGCAGCGCCGCGGCCAGAGCCGCGGCGGAAGCCGATGATCCCTTTCTTTTCATGTTCAGGTCCCTCCCGTCATGGCAAGGAGACGCCGCGCGATCTCGACGGCCGCGTCGTCGCCCGTGCCGCTCAGCGTGCGGATATGCCGCGAAGCCTTGTTGAAGAACAGCCAGCAGTCCTCGTCCGGATAGTCGATGAAGTCTGCGGCGATCCCCTGCCTCTTCGCGGCGTCCCAGACGCGGACGCCCCAAAGCTCTCCTTCGCGGAAGCAGCCGCCCTCCTCGGGCAGGGCCGCGCCGCCGATTGGCCGGAGGCTGTCGGAATACTGCTCGACATGGCTCTCCGGGATGATGTACAGATCCGAGGCGAGCAGATCGCCGTCGTCGATCATCGCATAGGAGAAGGGGTGGACCTTCACCACGCGGATACCCTCGGGCAGCTCGCGCTCGAGCTCCGCGGCCAGGGCCGCGTCGCGCATGGAGGGCACGTCGGCATAGAGCGTGACCTTGTGCGCCGCGGGCGCGTCGCCCAGGCGGGAGAAGATCTGCCCGCAGATAAGGAAGGCGAAAAAGGCCCACAGCACATAGAGGTAGAATTTGGAGAAGATCGTTTTGAGCACTCTCATCTCTCCACCTCCGTGACGTAGCCCTCGACGCTGCGCAGCGTCAGCTCGCCCTGCGCCGCCGCCCTTTCAAGCTCGCGCGCGTGGGCGGCGTTGACGAGCAGGCGCAGCGCGCCGTCCTCTGTCTTCACGCGCACGCCGCGTACGTCGATGCTGCGAAAGATGTGCACGGCCTTTTTGTCGAGCGTGACGAGACCGCGCACCTCGCGCGCTTCCTCCCCGGAGGAGAGGATGCGCTCCTCATGCTCGCACAGCGCGCGGAGGTAGTTCAGCGCGCAGGTGCGGATCGCGATGGCGACCCAGCCCCCGGCCGTCAGCGCGGCGGTGGCGTAGAGCTCCATCCTTCCGGCGTTGAGCGTGGTCCTGCGCAGGATGAAAAAGACGCAGAAGCCCGCCGTCACGGCGCAGACGAGCGCGAACACGGCGGTCCATATCCGTTTTTTTCTCTCGAGCGCGGAGACGTGCTCCGCGCGGTAAAAACAGGTCTTCATACGCCGATTATAACACAGATTTCCCCGCGCGCAAGGACCTTGGCGCACTTGACTTTTCTTTCGCGCTTTGGTACTTTTTTTTTATCCGATAGAAAAGGATGTGCGCTCAGATGAAAAAACTGCTCTCAGCCCTATTGTGCCTCCTGCTCGTCTGCTCGCTGCTCGCCGGCTGCGGGAAAAGCGCCGCTCCGGCCGCCGAAGCGCCCGTCGAGGACGCTCCCGCCGCGGAGACTCCGGCCGGGGAGAGCGCGGGGGGCGAATACGTCGTGAGCGATCCGGCGCTGCGCTCCGATTTCGTGTGCGCGGACAACGACCGCGTGTTTTATGAGATCTTCGTCGGCTCCTTCTCCGACTCCGACGGCGACAAGATCGGCGATCTGCGCGGGATCATCGAGCGCCTGGACTATCTCAACGACGGCGATCCCAATTCGGGCAAAAGTCTCGGCGTCGAGGGCATCTGGCTCACGCCGATCTTCAAGTCCTCGAGCTATCACAAATACGACGCGATGGACTACTATGAGGTCGACCGCGACTTCGGCACGGAGGACGATCTGCGCGAGCTGTGCCAGAAGTGCCATGAACGCAACGTCAAGCTGATCCTGGATTTGGCGATCAACCACAGCAGCACGCTCAACCCCTGGTTCGTCGCCTTCAAGAACGCGCATCAGAACGGGGACGCCGCCGACGAGTTCTATGATTTTTACAGCTGGTGCGCCGGACGGGACAACATCCCCGCGGGACGGACCTTCTATCCGATCGACGGCACGGACGATTATTACGAATGCAACTTCTACTCCGGGATGCCGGAGTTGAACTTCGACAACCCCGCCGTGCGCGAGGAGGTCGTGAAGATCGCGAAATACTGGCTCGATCTCGGCGTGGACGGCTTCCGCTTCGACGCGGTGAAGTACGTCTACTTCGGCGACCACGCGCAGAGCGCCGCGTTCTGGCAGTGGTACTGCGACGAGCTGCGCGCGATCAGGAGCGATATCTATCTGGTCGGCGAGGTCTGGGACGCGGACGGCATCACCGACATGTATTTCGGCGCGCTCAACTGCTTCGACTTCACCGTCGCCCAGGCCGAGGGCCTGATCGCCAAGGCCGCCGCCGGCAGCGGCACGGACAGGCTGTTCAGCTATATCGACGGCTATCTCGACACGGTGCGCGCCAAACGCGCCGACGCCACGATCGTGCCCTTCATCGTCAATCACGACATGGACCGCGCCGCAGGCTTCCTGCCCGTCTCAAACGGGCGGATGCAGATGGCGGCCAACCTCTACCTGCTCGGCCCCGGCTCGCCCTTCATCTACTATGGTGAGGAGCTGGGCGCGAAGGGCTCGCGCGGCGGCTCGAACACCGACGCCAACCGCCGCCTGGCGATGCCCTGGGGCGACGGCGACACCGTCGCCGACCCGACCGGGACGGACTATCCGGAGAAGAACCGCCTGAAAACGCCCGCGGCGGAGCAGATCACGGATCCGAACAGTCTCTACACCTATTACAAGACCCTTCTGATGATCCGCCACGCCAATCCCGAGATCGCGCGCGGAGATTTCAGCGCGCTGGAAACGGGCAGCGGAAAGCTCGGCGGCTTCGTCTCCGTGTGGGAGGGCCGGGCCGTGTGCGTGCTGCACAACGCCTCGCCCGACGAGCAGAGCATAGATCTCGCGGCGCTGACGGACCGCGGCTTCTCCGTGCTCGCCGCCTCGATCGGGCAGGGAGGGGCCTCGCTCGACGGCACGGTGCTGACGCTGGGTGGACAGACCAGCGCGGTGCTGCGCGAGGGATGAGCGAAAATAACGAAACCGGCTCCCATCCTCAAACGGATGGGAGCCGGTTTTTCTTCGTTCGGTTTTGCATCAGCCGCGGGCAAGGCCCGGGTTCAGGCCTGCGCCGGCTCCGCGGAGACATCGGCCGGACGGGCGGGCGGCTCGGATTCCTCCAGCTGCCGGAAATAGCGGGCGTGCGCGTCCTCGTAGGCGGCGTTGAATTCGGCGTCGCCGCCGGTGTGCAGGCTTTCAAAGTAGAGATGCTCGTG
>ONQJ01000023.1 GCA_900319935.1 uncultured Eubacteriales bacterium
CTACGCGGTCTGTTACGGGCCCGTACTGATCGTCAACGGCGTTTCCGCCACGCCCGACTCTCTGAACGTCAGTCTCAACCCGCGCACGGCGATCGGCCAATGTGCCGACGGCGCGATGCTGCTGCTCGTCATCGACGGCCGCCAGGTCGTCAGCATGGGCGCGAAGTACCAGGACCTCGTCGAGATCATGGAGCGCTACGGCGCCGTGAACGCCGTCAATCTCGACGGCGGCTCCTCCTCGATGCTCTGGTTCCAGGACCACTACGTCAACAACTCCTCTTCGGTCATAGGCGTTCGGGACATGCCCACGTCCTTTGTTGTTTTGAAGGAGGGCGCGAACAATGGCTAAGAGAAACAAGAGAAGCTCCGGGCGCTTCGCCCTCGGCATGATCGTTTACGCGCTGACCTTCATCGTCTTTCTCGCGATCGGCCTGCGCATCTTCTGGGGCATGATCGACAGCTATGAGAAGTCCCAGCCGAAGCACGCGATCGACCGATATATCCAATCCTTCGACAGCGAGCATATCCGTGCGCTGTCGGGCGACTTCGTCTCCACGCTCGACCACCGTCTTCAGAGCGAGGAGGACAGCTACGCCCTGATCGAAAGCCTTTTCAAGGGCGAGCTCCACTATTCCAAGAAGAGCGCGGAGAGCACGGACGACAGGCTCGTTTTCTCGATCCTTTCGGACGATCGGCTGCTCGGCACCATGGCGCTCAACCGAAGCGGCAGCGGCTCCGACACGGTATGGACCGTCTCGGACGAGCAATTCGATTTTTCGGATCTTGTAAACGGCCGGGAGATCCTCGCTCCTGCGGAATGGACGGTCCTGTGCAACGGCACCGCGCTTGGCGAGGAATTTATCGCCGAGACGGGCATCCGCTATCCCTCAATGGAGGAAGCTTACGACTACGGCTTTTCTCTGCCCACGCTCGTGCGGTACGAGATCGGCAACTATATCGGCGACGCAGCGATCAGCGCGCGGGACGCCGAGGGGAATGAGATGCAGCTGCAGCCCGACCCGGCGGCCTATACGCTTTCCGACCGCTGCACGGAAGACCAGCGCGCGCGCATGGAGGACTTTACGAGACGCTTTCTGCCTCTCTATATCGCCTTCATGTCCAACACCAACCACAACGCCTACGACAACTACGCGCGCGTGCATCCCTATCTGCTGCCGGGCAGCGACCTTGAAAGCCGCTTCTACAACGCCATCGGCGGTCAGGTGTACAGCCACAGCAAGGGAGATTACCTGCACGACGTAGTCGTCCACGGCGTGTTCGATCTCGGCGGCGACCGCTTCCTCATCGACGTGGACTACCAGGTGGACACCACCGGCAACGCCGGCACGATCGCTAACGAGGCGGGCATGCTGATCGTCGCCGAGGACCAGCAGAAGGACGGTATTTTCGCGTCCGAACTGTTTATCAAGTAAAGCTAAGACAGGAGTTTACGCAGCATGGACCAGACTGGGCAGGAGAGAGCCGTCAACAGCTTCTTCGCCGCGGAAAACGAAAAAAAAGAGAGCTTTTTGAGAAAGCTCGGCCGCATATTTGCCAAGCTCCTGATCCTGCTTGCGGAGACGGTGCTGCTTGCCGCGCTCGTTCTTTACGCCGGGATGTACATCCTGGCGAAGGGACCGTCGCCGGCGATCCGCAAGATCTTCGTCACCTCGGTCAGAGAGACGAGCGCGATCGGTTTTTTGGCGGATCTCTATTTCTCGGAAGAGGAGATCGAGGAGATCGAAGCCGTGAAGGAGACGCGCGAATACGCGCCGACGGACACCACGCTCTTTACCGTCGGCGACGACTCGCCGTCCGCCGACGGCGTGCCGCAGCCCGACGAGTGGGGCCTCGTCGACGAGGACGGCGACGGGATCATCGTCGAGCAGATCAATGGCGCGGGCTATTCCGGCTATATGATGGTCGTGCTCGATCCCTCCCGCGTCATCATGGGCAGCGTCCCCTCGTCGTACGGCTCCCGCGGCTATACCATCGACAGGATGGTACGCAACTTCAACGCCGTGGCGGGGATCAACGCGGGCGGTTTCCAGGACCCCAACGGGGAAGGGGACGGCAGTCTGCCGGATTCCACCGTTGTCGTCGACGGCCGCATCTACTTTTCCAACCTGGGCTGCAGCGGCGGTATCGCCGCGCTGGATTCGAACCATATCCTGCACGTCGCGAACGCCATGAGCGACCAGGAACTGATCGACAACGACATCCGCTATGCGGTATGCTACGGGCCGGTGCTGATCTCCAACGGCGAGCCGGCGGACCCGGAGAGCCTGCGTGACAGCCTCAATCCCCGCACGGCGATCGGACAGCGCTCCGACAAGGCGATGCTCCTGCTCGTTATCGACGGCCGCCAGGTCTCCAGCATGGGAGCCTCCTTTCAGGACGAGGTGGAGATCATGCAGCGCTACGGCGCCGTCAATGCGATCAACCTCGACGGCGGCTCCTCCTCGGTCATGTGGTATCGCGGCGGTTACATCAATAAAACGGCCTCCGTGATCGGGATCAGGCCTGTCCCCACCTCTTTCCTGGTGCTGAAGGAGGGACAGGGATGAAGAGAAAGAAAAGCAAGTGGCTCGGCTTTTTCCTGGGTATGGTGGTCTACGCGCTGATCGTGCTTATCGCCGCGTCCGTTGCGCTGAAGCTGCTCTGGGATTACGCGGACAACTACGAGCGTTCGCTCCCCAACCGCAGGATGGCGGCTTACGTCGCCACCTTGGACGAGACCCACGTCAAAAAGATCTCTCTTGATTTCGTTTCCTCGCTCGACCGCAGCATCCAGAGCGAAGCGGATGCCTACGCCGTGGTATGGCGCTGTTTTGTCGGCGGCGTACAGTATGAGCTCGTCTCCACGGACAGCGAGGAACAGACCATCACCTATGAGGTCCGCAACCGCGAAAACAGGCTCGGCCTGGTCACCTTCGCGAAGAGCGACGTTGAGACGGGAGAGAAGACCTGGAAGCTTGTCAAGGAAGACTACGACTTTTCCTTCCTGAAGGAATCCGAGCAGTTCATCGTCCCCGAGCACTGGGTCGTCTATTGCGGCGAGCGCCGCCTAGGCGTTCAGTATATCATCGATCCGCGCGTCGAATACGGCTTTCTCTCGCAGTTCTACGGAAACAGTTTTCCGATGCCGCATCTGGCCAAATACGAGATCAGCAACTATGTCGGCGATCCCAGGATCCGCTTCTTCGACGCCGACGGCGTGGAACAGCCGCGGTTTACCTTTACGGACGGACACGACCAGATGAGGCACGCCTCCGGCATGGTGCTGCAGGACATCGGCGCCTTCACAAGAGATTTTATTCCGCGTTATGTAAACTGCCTTTCCAACGTCTCGCGCAACGCGAGCATGAACTATTTCCTTATCAAGCCCTACGTCGTACCCGACAGCGAGCTTGACCAAAGGCTCAAGGCGGCGATCGGCGGCCAGGTCTTCGCACAGAGCCGCGGCACGCAGACCAGCGACGTGCGCATCCACGAGGTCTTCAATCTGGAGAACGAGTATTACATCGTGGATCTGTCCTATTCTGTCGTGACTTACGCCGACAAGGGCAGCACGACCACCGACACGGACATGTATCTTGTCCTGTACAGGGGCGATGAGGCGTATCTGGCCCAGATGGTCGTATTGTACTGATTTCAAACTAACAGGAGAAACACATGGAAGAGAAAGCATCCTGCCTCGATTCCGTCGCGGTCGTGCTGCCCTCTCTCAACCCCGACCACCGCTTCAAGGCGGTGGCCGACGGTCTGATCGAAGCGGGCTTCCGGCACATCGTCGTCGTTGACGACGGCAGCGACGAGGAGCATAAGCGCTGGTTTGACGAGCTGCGGCCCAGTCCCGTCTGCCATGTGCTGGTACACGAGGTCAACAAAGGCAAGGGCCGCGCGCTCAAGGACGCCTTTGCCTACGTCCATGAAAACCTGCCGGAGCTCAAGGGCGTCGTCACGATCGACGGCGACGGCCAGCACCTCCTCGGCGACATCATCGCCTGCGGCGAGCGCATGCTCAAAGAAGAGGACAAGGTCGTCATGGGCTGCCGCGATTTCAGCCATCCCGACGTGCCGCCGCGCTCCGTGGCGGGCAACCGCTTCACGGCGGCGATGTTCCGTCTGTGCTACGGGATCCGCATCACAGACACGCAGACGGGCCTGCGGGCGATCCCCGCGCAGTATCTCGAACGTTTTTCCCAGATCGAGGGCGAGCGCTTCGAGTATGAGACGAACATGCTCCTGCAGATGAAGCGCATGGGCATCGCCTTTGTCGAGCAGCCGATCGAGACGGTCTACGACAAGGAGGACTATTCCTCCCACTACAACGCGCTCAAGGACTCCTGGCGCATCTTCAAGGTGATGGCCAAGTTCCTGCTCTCCTCCGGCGCGGCCTTTCTGATCGACACGATCCTGCTCTATGTGCTGCTGAAGCTCTTCGGCGAGCGCTGGGGCGCTCTCGCGCCGACGATCGCCCTGACGATCGCGCGGCTTGTGTCCTCGTTTGTCAACTTCAACGCCAACAAGAGCTTCGTCTTTCAGAACAAGGGCCATTACAAACGGGCCATGCTGCGCTATTACATCCTCTGCGTGATCCAGTACGCCGTCAACGCGGCGCTGCTGAATGGGCTGGTTGCTCTTGCTTCCCGCGCGGCCGGTCACACGATCTCGGCCGGGCTGACTACGCTGATCCATATATTCGTGATGACGGTGCTGTTCTTCATCAGCTATCCGATCCAGCGCGAGTGGGTATTCTCGGAGAAAAAATAAAAAGCAGCTCCCTGCGTTGAAAAAGAAAAAGCTTCCATAAATGCAAAAAAAGCCGGAAATGCGTGCCATTTCCGGCTTTTTTTGCAGCCATGATTCCGCAATCGCCTTTGTGCATAACGCCCCGGAAATTACTGTATCTCTGTAAGGTACAGAATTTTTTTTAAGGAGGATACCATGAAAAAGTTTCTTGCACTGATGCTTGCCCTCTGCATGGTCTTCGCGCTCTGCGCCTGCGGCGGTGGCGGCGCTGCCAAGACCAGCGGCGGCCCCTTTGCTCCGGACGGCCCGGTCACGCTGATCGTCGCGTACAAGGCCGGCTCCGGCACCGACGGTCCCGCCCGCATCCTCGCTCAGTATGCCGAAAAGTATATCGGCCAGACGGTCGTCGTTGAAAACGTGCCCGGCGGCTCCGGCTCCATCGGCTGGTCACAGCTTGCCGCGTCCGATCCCGACGGCATGACCATCGGCGTCATGAACCTGCCGAACTTCAACACCACGATCACCGAGGAGCTCGGCACTTACACCACGGCCGACTTCAAGGCCATCTGCAACCACGTCACCGAGACCTCGATCGTCATTGTCCGCGCTGACGACGACCGCTTCCCCGATCTGAACACCCTCGTCGAGTATGGCAAGGCGCATCCCGGCGAGCTGAGGGCCTCCACCAACGGTAACCATGCCTCCAACCACCTCGGCGCGCAGCTCTTTGCCAAGTCCGCGGGCTTCTCCTACATCGATATCCCGCAGGGCGGCACCGCCGACCAGCTGCTGAGCCTTCGCAACAAGGAGTCTGACTTTACCGTCGTCAAGCTCGGCGACATCTCCGGCCAGGAGAGCGCCTACAAGGTGCTCGGCATCTTCGCCCTCGAGCGCGACGAGCGCTTCCCCGACGTCCCGACGCTGGCCGAGCTGGGCTACTATGACAAGTGGGTCGGCGCCTCCCGCGCCATCGTTGCGCCCGCCGGCGTCAGCGACGAGGTCATCTCCTTCTACGAAGACGCGCTGAAGAAGACGATGGAGGATCCCGACTACATCGCAGCGGCCGCCAGCTTCGACACCAATTTCCTCGACCACGAAGCCACCGCCGCTCTGATTGAAGAGCAGCAGGCCGCCGCCGAGGCCCAGACCGACGAATTCTGGTCCTTCGACTGATAGTCTATCCCGGAAAAAAGGGCAGGCAATCCACCTGCCCTTTCTTTGAAAAGAAAACAGTCTTAATGAAGGAGAGTGATGGCCCTTGAAAATGAAGAAGACGGATATCGGCGTCGTCGTCTTTATGTATCTTGTCTGCGCCTATTTTTACGCCAAGACGGTCACCTTCCGGGCGGACAGCCAGACCTATCCCAAATTCACGATCATCTTGCTCTTCGGTCTGACGACGCTGTACCTGCTGCAGATGCTCGTCGCGGCCAAAAAGCACGGCGTGGAGAGCGGCGTTGCCGAGGTCTTTAAGGACTTCCAGCCCAAACAGTTTCTGTTCTGTTTGCTCGCATCGATCGTGTATGTGGTTTTGATGCATTTCTTCGGCTTTTATATTTCGACCGTCATCTTTATGGCGGCTGTGCTGCTGTATCTCCGGGTCCCGCTGCTGCACAGCGCCATCGCGATCGTGGCGATCCTTGCGCTGGTGTACTTTGCCTTCGGCAAGTTCCTCGGCGTGAAGCTGCCTATCGGCACGGTCATTAAAATGCTGAGATAAGGGAGGGAATTGAGAATGCTTGAAACCTTGGGTCTGATGGGTGCAGGCTTTATCAATGCCCTCACCCCGATCAATCTTCTGATGATGGCCGCAGGCGTGGCCTTGGGCATCATCATCGGCTGCATGCCGGGCCTGTCCGCCGCGATGGGCGTCGCGCTGATGCTGCCGCTCACCTTTACGATGAAGGCCGAGACCGGCCTGATCGTTCTCGGCGCCATCTACTGCGGCGCGATCTTCGGCGGCTCGATCTCCGCCATTTTGATCCACACGCCCGGCACGCCCGCCTCGGCCGCCACGGCCATCGAGGGCTACCAGATGACGCTGCAGGGCAAAGCGGGCAAGGCGCTCTTCACCGCCTGCTATTCCTCCTTCTGGGGCGGCCTTTTGAGCTGCATTTCGCTCTACTTCTTTGCCCCGCTGCTGGCCCAGCTGACGCTGAAGTTCCGCTCTGCGGAATACTTCTGGCTGTCGATTTTCGGCCTGACGATCATCGCCGGCGTCTCCGGCAAGTCGATCGTCAAGGGCCTGATCTCCGGCGCGCTCGGTCTGCTGATCTCCACCATCGGTCTTGACCCGGTCACCGGCGCCAAGCGCGTCATGTTCGGCCAGGCCTACTTTGCCGAGGGCATCAACACCACCTGCGCGCTGATCGGTCTGTTCTCGATGTCCCAGGTCTTCATCCTGGCGGAGAAGAAGATCAAGGAGCGCGCCCAGGCCACCAAGTTCAGCGACAAGATGAGCCTGACGCGCGACGAGCGCAAGATGATCCGGCCGACGATCCTGCGTTCCTGGGTGATCGGCAACATCATCGGCCTGCTGCCCGGCGCCGGCGCCGCGATCGCCTGCTTCCTTGGCTACAATACCTCCAAGTCTTTCTCCAAGCATAAGGAGCAGTTCGGCAGGGGCTCCATCGAAGGCGTGGCCGGCTCCGAGGCGGCCAACAACGCCGTTACCGGCGGCTCGCTGATCCCGACGCTGACGCTCGGCATCCCCGGCGAGTCCGTTACCGCGGTCCTCATGGGCGGCCTGGTCATCCAGGGCCTGGCTCCGGGACCGGAGCTCTTCGGCAAATACGCGCCGATGACCTACACCTTCTTCGCCGGCTTCGTGCTGGTGCAGTTCTTCATGCTGGGCATCGGCCTGCTGGGCTGCCGCGGCTTCGCGCAAATCTCGCGTCTGTCCGACGCGATCCTGATCCCCTGCGTGACCGTGCTCTGCTGCGTCGGCTCCTACGCCATCCACAAGAACATCCTGGACATCGTCGTGATGATGGCCTTCGGCGTGCTTGGTTACTTCATGCGCAAGCTGGACCTCAATACCGCCGCCGTCGTTCTGGCCCTGATCCTCGGGCCGATCGGCGAGAAGGGATTGCGCAACGCCTTGAAATCCTCCGGCGGCGATCCGATGATCCTCTTCTCCTCGGTCGTCTGCTGGGTTCTGATCGCGCTGTGCATCGTGGGTATCCTCTCCCCGATGTTCATGAGCAAGCTTGAGAAGAAGGCCGAGAAGGAGGCCATCTCCGGAACAGGCGAGGATATCGAGCAGCTCACGGAGGAAGACTCCGTCTGATCGATCTCTTACAACAAAAAACACACAGGCATGCAGCCTGTGTGTTTTTTTGTTTTCCGGAAGTCTTACGCGATCAGATGCGCGATGTAAAGGCAGAGGTATGCGGTCGGGATCGCGAAGAGAAGGCTGTCGGCCCGATCGAACATCCCGCCGTGCGGCCAGGTCGCCGATCTGTCCCATGGAGGAGGCGAGCACGCAGGTGATAAGGATCACGGAGAAGGGGAGGGCAAGAGAGGTGTTCTTCATGAGGAAGAACAGCAGCACCGCGCTCGGCAGCGAGGAGGCGAGCCCGAAGAGACAGCCCTCGACCGTTTTGTGCGGCGAAACGAGCGGAGCCACCTTGTGCTTTCCGAAGCGGCTGCCGCCGACGAGCGCGGCGGTGTCGCAGATCCAGGTGGCGACGCTTCCGACCAGCAGCGTCTGCGCCCACAGCTCGGTCACGGAGATGACCATCAGCAGGTTGAAGAGAAAGCAGGGATAGGCCACGCCCGCCAGCGTGTAGAGCGCGCCGCTGCCCGAGACCTTCTTGTGCAGGATCCCGGAAAAGAGGGCGAGGAACACCGCGGCGCAGAAGCAGGAGATCAGCGCGACGGGGCCGGCGTGGAAGAAGGCGAGAGTGGCCTGCGCGCAGATGTACACGTACATGACCCAGGCGCAGCAGAATACCTCGATCTTTTCCAGGGCGCGGCTGTATTCATAGGCGCACAGAAGTCCCGCCACGGCAAAGAAGATGATCCTCGTGACAGGGGAGAGCAGCACGCACAGCAGCGTGATCGTGATTAGGACGGCGCCGGAGATGACTCTTGTCTTCAATTCCCTTACCCCTCGCTTGTTTCTTTATTGTAAATATTATCACACCTTGCGCCAACTCTCAACAGACAGTTTGCGTTTATTTGTCTTTTTTTGGCTCATTCGCGCCCGAATCATATAGTTTTTTTCAATTGCAACTTGTATGCGGCAAAAAGCTGTGATAAGATACCTTTATCAGCAAAATAAAAGATATGGGGGATCGCTATGTTTACTGATAACAAGATATGGATGGCACAGTCCGATAAGAACCTTTTCATCCTGCCGAAGATGGCCAACCGCCACGGCATCATCGCCGGCGCGACCGGCACCGGCAAGACCGTCACGATGAAGGTGATGGCCGAGTCCTTCTCCGACATGGGCGTTCCGGTGTTCCTCTGCGACATCAAGGGAGACCTCTCCGGCATGTGCATGCCCGGCGTGATGAACGACAACCTTGCCGGACGCATCAAGGGCTTCGGGATCGAGGACTTTTCCTTCAAATCCTATCCCACCCGCTTCTGGGACATTTTCGGCGAGCAGGGCCACCCGGTCCGCGTCACCGTCTCCGAGATGGGCCCGACGCTCCTGGGACGTCTCTTCGGCCTGACCGAGATCCAGACCGGTGTTCTGAACATCGTCTTCCGCGTGGCCGACGACAACGGCCTGCTGCTGCTCGATCTCAAGGACCTGCGCGCGATGCTCCAGTACGTCGGCGACAACCGTGCCGAGTTCACCACCGAGTACGGCAACGTCTCCGCCGCCAGCATCGGCGCGATCCAGCGCGCGCTCCTCGCCTTTGAGGACGAGGGCGGCGACCAGTTCTTCGGCGAGCCGGGTCTCGACATCCACGACTGGATGCGCGTCGACGCCTCCGGCCGCGGCTTCATCAACATCCTCACCAGCAAGCGCCTGATCGCGAGCCCGTTGGTCTACTCCACCTTCCTGCTGTGGATGATGACCGAGCTTTACGAGCAGCTGCCCGAGGTCGGCGATCCCGACAAGCCGCGCATGATCTTCTTCTTTGACGAGGCGCATTTGCTCTTCAACGACGCGCCCAAGGCGCTCGTGCAGAAGATCGTCCAGGTCGTCAAGCTGATCCGCTCCAAGGGCGTCGGCATCTATTTCATCTCGCAGAGCCCCTCCGACATCCCCAACGACGTTCTGGCCCAGCTCTCCAACCGCGTCCAGCACGCGCTGCGTGCGTATACGCCGGCCGAGCAGAAGGCCGTCCGCGCCGCGGCGAAGGCCTTCCGCGTGAACGAAAAGTTCAACACCGAGACCGCTCTGTCCGAGCTGGCCGTCGGCGAAGCCCTTGTCAGCTTCCTCGACGAGGACGGCATCCCCACGATTGTCGAGCGCGCCCGCATCCTCCCGCCGCAGTCCCTGATGGGCGAGGCTACCCAGTCCGCGATCGACGCGCTGATCAACGGCACCGAGCTTGACCAGAAGTACCGCCAGAGCTATGACCGCGAGTCCGCCTACGAGATCATCAGCAAGGCTACCGTCGAACTGGAGGCCCAGCGCGCGAAGGAGGCCGAGGAAGAGGCCGCCCGCAAGACCGCCGAGAAGGAGGCAGCCGCAGCCGAGAAGGCCGCCGCCAAGGAGAAAGCTGCCGCCGAGAAGGCCGCCGCCAAGGAAGCCGCCGCAGCCGCGAAGGCTGCTCAGAAGGAAGCGGACAAGAAAAAGAAGGTCGCCCAGCAGGCGATCAGCAACGCCGCATCCTCCGTCGTCAGCTCCGTGAGCACCAACATCGTCAACGCCGCGACCGGCGGCAAGACCACCAGCGCGACCACGATCGCCAAGCGCGCCGCCCGCAACGCCCTCTCCTCCGTGATGCGCAGCGGCAGCAGCGCCATCATCCGCGGGCTCTTCGGCATCAAGAAGGGCTGATCAATCTCTCTGAAAAAATGAAAAAAACCGCCCTGTGCCGCAAGGCACAGGGCGGTTTTTTGCGATCAGGCCCGTTCGCGGTCCTTCAGTCGGTTGAGACCCTCGGTCATAAGCAGGAGGGCGAGAAGCAGCAGCGCGAGGTACGCCGGAAAGAGCTTGAGCGACAGATGCTGTGCGATCAGGCCGAAGAGCGGCGGCATGAAGGTGCTGCCGACGTAGGCGCTCGCCATCTGCACGCCGATGATCGCCTGGGAGTTCTCCTTGCCGAAGTTGCGGGGCGTGGAGTGGATGATCGAAGGATAGACCGGCGCGCAGCCGAGACCGAAGACCACAAGCCCTGCGGGCGAGGGCAGATCGGAGCGCAGCGGCAGCAGGATCAGCACGACGCCGAGCGCCATCACGGCGATCCCGACGCGGATCATGCGCCTGTCGCCCATCCGGTCTGCGACAAAGCCGTTGAGGAAGCGGCCGAAGGTGATGCCGAGATAGAAAAGGGAGGCAAAGCTTGCCGCCGTCTCGGGCGCGATGCCGCGCACGCCGACGAGATAGCTGCTGGCCCAGAGGCCGGCTGTCGTCTCGCCGCCGCAGTAGGCGCAGAAGGCGATCAGGATCAGCGGGACGCCGCTGATGCGCAGCGCGCCGCGCAGACCGAGCAGGGGAGGGGCTTCGCCGCTCTCCGCCCCGTCTTCGCTTTCGGACGCTTTCCACAGAGGAAGGGAGAAAAACAGCAGCGCCGTCAGAATGAGCTGGATCACGCCGACCGTGCGGTAACCAACCTGCCAGCTGCCGCTGCGCATCAGGGCGGCGCTCATGATGTACGGGCTGATCGAGGCCCCGACGCCCCAGAAACAGTGCAGCCAGCTCATATGGCGCGAGGAGTAGTGCAGCGCGACGAAGTTGTTCAGCGCCGCGTCGATCGCGCCTGCGCCGAGACCGTAGGGAACGGCCCACAGGCAGAGCTGGAACGGCGTGGTGCAGAGAGAAAAGCCGAAGAGCGCCGCTGCCGTCATGGCCACGCTGACCGCCGTGACCAGCGCGGTGCCGAAGCGCCTGGTCATCCGCTCGGACAAAAGGCTCGACACGATGGTCCCGGCGGCGATGATCATGGAGATCACGCCCGCAAAAGAGAGTTCCGCGCCGAAATCCAGACGCATGACCGGCCAGGCCGAGCCGAGCAGCGAATCGGGCAGGCCCAGACTGATGAAGGCCAGATAGATGATGGCAAGCAGTAACGACAGCATGGTATTCCTCAAATAAACGTATTACAGTGCCGGATTATACCAAATTGACCATAAAAAAGCAAGGGTATGCCTCCCGGCATACCCCTGCGGACAGGATCAGTTTTCCCAGTCGTAACGCACCGGGTATTCGTAATCGTAATCGCGGACCCATTTTTCACCCGTGCTGGCGAGGAACTGTACGATATGGACGTGGATCGTGCCTTCCTCCGGCATCCAGTCGGGGCGGCGCAGCACGAGCTCTTTGGTATAGCTCACCATGGAAGTTTCCGTACCGGCCTCGCGGTCGACGAGGGTATACTCGTTCTTTTCGACGACTGTCTCATATTCCTCCGGTGCGGCATGCCGTCCGTTGCAGGAGATATCGACGCTGAAGGTGAGAGGATCGTTGACGGCGTCGGGGTCGTTGATCACATAGTTGATCTCCTCGGTCTCTTCCCAGGGAGAGACATAGAAGCTGTCGGGCGGGACATACTCGCTCCAGTTGTAGTCAGGCCGCATGTAGTTCAGTCCGATACCCATTTCAAAATCCGGATCGCGCGTGATGGTCAGCGTGTCCTCGCCGTCTCCGGACTCGTTCTCATACCAGGCGTCGAGCGTAAGCTCGAAGTCCGGCCAGGCGTTGACGGCGTCCAGGGCCTCGCGGTTTTCCATATAAAAATCGCCCGTCGAGAGCATCGGAGCTTCAAACAGACCGCTTGCGATCTCGTCCTCGTCGAGGTAATGCTCATAGACCTGCTTGTCCAGCGTTTTCTCGCGCACCGTGACGCGCACGGAATGGAGCGCATCCGTGTTGCTCATATGGACGAAGGCGTGATGCTCGTGAGAGAAATAGAAGAAATCGACGTCGATCACGGGCTCTTTGCCGAGCGGCTCCGGAGCCGGCTCGGGAGCAGACGTGGGCGCAGGCTCCGGCGTCGGTTCATCCGAAGGCTGCGGAACAGGCGTCTGCGAGACGTTCGGCGCAGCGGCAGACGGCGTCACGACGAGCGGGACCGCGGCCGGAGCCGGGACGGGTTCGCCCTGTCTAGAAAACAGCAGGCCGAGCAGAACGAGCGCGGCCGCGCCGTACAGCAGCCGCCGGATCCGCCTCTTACGCGAAGGCGGCGCGCCGGCTTCCGCTCCGCCGCCGCCGGGCGGCGTGAACTCCGCATCCGGGTCTGGATTTCGATAATCCGTCCCCGGCGGAGCGGAGTCCTCCGCGCGGCTGTCCGGCTGACGGAATTCCGTCTCCGGCAGCGGCTGAGGGAATTCATCCGGTACGAGAGGGTGTTCCTCACGCACCGGGAATTCAGCTTCTCTTCCGGTCATGGCGCATCAGCAGCTGTGCACGTCGAGCTGCGGGAAGGGGCACTCCACGCCCAGCTTGCGGAAGCCGAGCAGCAGATCGTGATTGAGGATGCGCGGGACGGTGAAGATATTGCCCTCTTCGATCTCCACAATGAACTTGAGCGTGATGCCGGACTCTCCCAGCGCCTGCACGCCGAGATAGCGCGGCTCGGAGAGCATGACGTCGCGGTGACGCTCGTAGATATCCTTCAACAGCGCGGGGATCTGCGCCTCGAGCTTTTCCAGATCGGTCGGATAGGGCACGTCGATCGAGGAGACCGCGATCGAGGCGTTGTCCGAGCGATTGAGGATGTTCTTCATATCGGAGTTGTTGATGATCTTGACGTTTTTGCCGGTGTCGATGATCGAGGTCGTGCGGATGCCGATTTCCTTGACGGTGCCGCGGAAGCCGTTGACCTCGACGATATCGCCGACGTTATACTGGTTCTCGAACAGCATGAAGAATCCGGTGACCATGTCGGCGATCAGGCTCTCTGCGCCGAAGCCGATCACGAGAGCGAGCACGCCGACGGAGGCGACGATGGTGTTCACGTCCACGCCGAAGATCGACAGTCCCCAGCAGAGGATGACGATGGCGGCGAGATAGCGAACAAGGCTCGCCATCAGGCTCAGCACAGTCCTTGCCCGATGGGAGGCGGGCTTGAACAGGCCGAGGATCAGCACGAGCACCCAGGTGCAGAAGAGCACGAGCGCAGCCATCGCAATGACGCGCAGGACCGGATGGGAATACACAAAGCGATCGAGAGCCCCGAAAGCGAGACAGACGATCAGGGACACAACAAGCTTGATCACAGGCGAGACGCTTTTCTTTTCCATGGGGAAGACTCCTTTCCGTGTACGGGATTAAAATATTATGTAAACTACAATTCGCTTTTCGCGGTGTTCAGGCCGGCTCATACGAGCGGCTGACTTCCTTGCCCTCGGCGTCGTATTCGATGTTCTCCATCACGGCGTGATCGACACGGCTGAGCTTCTTGACGATCAATCCCTGGCCCTGCAGGTTGTAGACCCAGATCTTGTAGCCGGGAAACTCGGGGTCCTGCTTGTTGAAAACAGACGTCTTGTTCAGACGGCAGAATTTTGCCCGGCCCTCCGGCGTGTCGAGCAGATCGCCCGGCCCATTGTAAAAGAGCTCGTCCTTCATGGCCTCCTTTTTGAAGGCCTCCCAGTTTTCATCGTCGACTTTCATAACGTCCCGCGGATCAATCACAGTCTTTTCCTCCCGGAATTTGATGCAAACAGAATATCATATTTTCCCGATATCGGCAACAGAAAACAAGCGATATGAAAAATCCATTGACAAAAGAGCGCTTTGGAATTAACATGACCCTATATTCTTGTTCAAAAAAGGAGGCCTGCTCATGAACCCCGTCACAGAGATTTTCGGCTCGATGGTATTCAACGATTCCGTCATGAGGGCGCGTCTGCCCAAGAATGTGTTCAAGCAGGTCCAGCGCTCGATCAACGAGGGCGTCCGGCTTGACAGCGAGGCGGCCAACATCGTCGCCAACGCGATGAAGGACTGGGCCATCGAGAAGGGCGCCACCCACTTCACCCACTGGTTCCAGCCGATGACGGGCATCACCGCCGAGAAGCACGACAGCTTTATCTCTCCCATCGACGGCGGCAAGGTCATCATGGAGTTCTCCGGCCGCGAGCTGATCCAGGGCGAGCCGGACGCGTCCAGCTTCCCCTCCGGCGGACTGCGCGCAACCTTTGAGGCGCGCGGCTACACCGCCTGGGACCCGACCTCCTACGCCTTCATCAAGGACGGCGTGCTCTGCATCCCCACGGCCTTCTGCTCCTACGGGGGAGAAGCGCTCGACAAGAAAACGCCGCTGCTTCGCTCGATGGAAGCGCTCAACCGCCAGGGCATGCGCGTGCTGCGCCTCTTCGGCAACGAGGACGTGAGCAGCATCAAGACGACCGTCGGACCCGAGCAGGAATACTTCCTGGTCGACCGCGCCGTGTACGAAAAGCGCCGCGACCTGCGCTATACCGGCCGCACGCTCTTCGGCGCCGCTCCGCCCAAGGGACAGGAGCTGGACGACCACTACTTCGGCTCGATCAAGCCGCGCGTCGCAGCCTTCATGCGCGAGCTCAACGAGGAGCTCTGGAAGCTCGGCATCATGGCCAAGACCGAGCACAACGAGGTCGCGCCCGGTCAGCACGAGCTGGCTCCGATCTTCACGACGACCAACATCTCCGCCGATCACAACCAGCTGACGATGGAGCTGATGCAGAAGATCGCGCGCAAGCACGACATGGTCTGCCTGCTGCACGAAAAGCCCTTCGCGGGTGTGAACGGCAGCGGCAAGCACAATAACTGGTCGATCATGACCAACACCGGCGTCAACCTGCTCGAGCCCGGCGACACCCCCTACGAAAACGCCCAGTTCCTGCTTTTCCTCTGCGCCGTCATCCAGGCCGTGGACGATTATCAGGACATGCTGCGCCTCTCCGTCGCCTCCGCCTCCAACGACTGCCGTCTCGGCGCGAACGAGGCGCCTCCGGCCGTCGTGTCGATGTATGTCGGGGAGGAGCTGGAAAAGATCCTCTCGAGCATCGAGAAGGACGAACCCTACGGCGGCAAGGAAAAAGAGCTCATCAAGGTCGGCGTGCACGTGCTGCCCAAGCTGCCCAAGGACTCCGCGGACCGCAACCGCACCTCGCCCTTCGCCTTTACGGGCAACAAGTTTGAGTTCCGCATGCCCGGCTCTTCCGCCTCCATCTCCGGCCCGAACGTGGTGCTGAATACCGCGGTGGCCGAGTCGCTGCGCCAGTATGCCGACGTGCTGGAAGGCGCGGCGGATTTTGAGGCGGAGCTGCACAAGCTGATCCGCGGCGTGATCTCCGGCCACAAGCGCATCCTCTTCAACGGAAACGGCTACGACGAATCGTGGCTCCGCGAGGCCGCGCGCCGGGGACTCATGAATCTGCCCTCCACGCCCGACTGCGTGCCCTGCTACCTCAGCGGGAAAAACGTCAAGCTCTTCACGGATCACCGCGTCTACACGCCCGAGGAGCTGCACGCGCGCTATGAGATCAAGCTCGACACCTATAACAAGGTCGTCAAGATCGAGGCGCAGACCATGGTCAACATGGTCTGGAAGGACATCCTTCCGGCCGTGAGCCGTTATTCAGGCGCGCTGGCCGCCGCGGCGCTCTCCAAGGAAGCGCTCGGGGCATCCGTCAGCACCGCCTTCGAGCGCGACACGGCCGCCAGACTCGGTGAGCTGATGCGCGAGACGGCCGTTCGCGCCGGAACGCTCAAGGCCGCGAACGACAAAGCGCTGTCGACGCCCGACCCGCTGGGCCGCGCCCGCCTCTACCACGACGAGGTGCTTGTCGCGATGGAATCCCTGCGTGCTTCCGTCGACGCGATGGAGCTGCTCTGCGACAGAGAGATCTGGCCCTATCCGACCTACGGCGATATCCTCTTCAGCGTCAAGTAAAAAACCGACGATACAAAAACTGCACACCCGAAGGGGTGTGCAGTTTTCATTATGTTAACCATATTATGTAAATATTTTTATGTAAACCAATGCTTACTCGTTGATGAACAGGACGCCCAGGCACTTCGGGCCGCAGTGGGATGCGATGGTACATCCCGCCAGCGTGTGGTGGATCTCCTTGACGGGGATCGTGGCGCGTACCAGCGCTTCAAGCTCGGCAAGCGTCTGATCGTCCACCTCGCCGGAGTTCGTGATGAAAACGTGACCGGGACGCACGGATTTGCCGGCAAGGCGCTCGGCGACGTACTGCTTGTAGACGGCCTTGATGCCGCCGCGGTATTTTTTATACACCCCCAGCTTGCCGCCGCTCATCTCCAGTGCGGGCTTGAGGTGCAGCAGGTTGGCTCCCAGCGCCGCGACGCCCGAGCAGCGCCCGCCCTTCCACATGAATTCCAGCGTGTCGAGCACAAAACTCGTGTCCACCTTGTCGGTGAGAGAGGCGACGTGCTCCGCGATCTCCGCGGCCTCCATGCCTCTGTCGCGGCATTCGGCTGCCTCGATGACCAGCAGGCCGACGCCCGTGGAGAGCATGCGGCTGTCGACGGGATACACGCCGCCGAGCTCCGACGCCGCGATACAGGCAGTGGAATAAGAGCTTGACAGCTCGGAGCTGATGTCCAGATGAACGATCTCGCAGCCCGCCTCGACAAAGGGGCGGAAGAAGTCGATGAACTGCTGCACGGAAGGCGCGGAGGTCTTCGGCAGCGTGCCGTCGGCGCGATAGCGCACGTACATGTCCGCCGGCGTGAAGTCGAAGCCGTCGTAAAAGCTTTCCTCGCCCAACAGGATCGTGAGAGGAATGGTCTTGATCGAAAAACGCTCCAGCAGATCCTGCGAGAGGTCGCAGGTGCTGTCGGCGGTGATGATGACAGGTTTGCTCATATCTTGTCATTCGTCCCCTTATTCAGAGATTACTTTTTCATTATAGCATCGCCTCTGTGAAAGGGCAAGGGAAAAACACAGGGGAAGAAAAGCAAGCCCTTGCTTTTTCGCTTTTTTTATCCGATAATATAGCCAGGCTGACAGGAAAGGGGACGGAGCCCATGATCTTCGATACGCACGCACATTACGATTCCGGCGCCTTCAACGCCGACCGCGAGGAGCTGCTCGCATCCATGCCGTCAAAAGGCGTCGGGCTGATCCTCGATCCCGGCTGCGAGGAGCGCAGCAGCCGCGCCGCGCTCGCACTTGCGGAGAAATTCCCCTTTGTATACGCCGCGGTGGGCGTACACCCGGAGGATATGGAGGGAATGAGTCCCGAAACGCTCGAGACGATCCGCGCGCTCGCCCGGCACGAAAAATGCGTCGCGATCGGAGAGATCGGCCTCGACTACTACTGGGATGCCTCGCACAAAACCGAGCAGAAGGAGCTCTTTGCCGCCCAGCTGTCGCTCGCGGAGGAACTGGATCTGCCCGTCATCGTCCACGACCGCGAGGCGCATGCCGACTGCCTGGAGTTGACAGGCCGTTTTCCGAAGGCAAGAGGCGTATTCCACTGCTTCTCCGGCAGCGCCGAGATGGCAAAGGAACTCCTTCGGCGCGGCTGGTATCTCGGCTTCGACGGTCCGGTGACCTACAAGAATGCGCGCAAGGCCGTGGAGGTCCTCGAGATCGTCCCCACGGAGCGTATCCTTATCGAGACGGACAGCCCCTACATGAGCCCCGTGCCGCTGCGCGGCAAGCGCAACGACTCCTCCAATTTGGTTTACATAATTGAAAAGATCGCGGAGATCAAGGGCATGACGCCGCAGGAGATCGAGCGGATCACCTGGGAAAACGGCAAAAGGCTGTTCGGAATAGAATAAAAAAGAAACGAGGTCTCTGACCTCGTTTCTTTTCGTTTTCGGGATATTAGCCGTGCTGCTCGTGCCAGTTGGTGTAATCGGCCTTGCCGTCGGGGCCGTCATAGGTCCCGTCGATCTTGCTCAGCGCGCGGGCATAGTCCTCCGTGCCCTCCTCATAGGGCGTCGGGCGGAAGTCGTTGTATGCGGTATAGCGCCCGCGGACGCCGGAAGCGAGGGAGGGGTCCGTCACCGGCTTGCTGGAAATGCAGCAGGGGATGATCGTATAGTCGCCCAGACTCACGTTTCCGGATGCATCGCGGTGGACGGTCAGCTGTACGATCGCGGTGTCCTGATCGGAGGGCATGGAATTGCCGCCGAAAATGAAATTGCCCATCGAGTAGAAGATCAGCCCGCCGTTGTATTCTTCGATCGGCTGGAGGCAGTGCGGATGCGAGCCGTAGACGATATCGGCCCCCTCGTCGATGCAGCGGCGGCAGATCTTGCAGGTCTCCGGCGTCTTGTCCTCCGGGTAATAGTTCAGCTCGATACCCATATGGAACATGCAGATGATCAGGTCGGGGCCCTGTTCTTTGAGCTCACGGATCGCGGCGAGAGCCTTTTCCTCGTCGGGACGGTAATCGCCGTAGTCTTTGTTGTAATGGCAGTAAATGCCGATCTTCAGCCCGCTCGGAGTGGTGACGATCTGCGCCTCGTCGTTCTTGCCGTAGGCGACGCCGTAGTTCTCCAGCGTCTCCCAGGTGTCGCGCTTGCCCGCGTTGTTGAAGTCGTCGCTGTGGTTGTTGGCCGTGGTGACGAAGTCGACGCCGCCCTCGGTCAGGATATTGGCGGAGGTGGTCGGGGCGCGGAAATTGAAATATTCGATCGAGCTCAGCCACTGGTCGGAGAAGGTACACTCGAGATTGCCGAAGGTGTATTCGTCGTCAAGGAAGTACTGCTTGACGTTGGAGAAGGGATAGCCGAAGTCACCGTTCATCGTCCCCTCAAAATCCACGGGAACGCCGGGGGAGCCGGTCAGCGTCAGATCGCCGATAAAGGAGAGGACGAAGCTCTCGGGCTCGGCCTCCGGGGTCGGCTCAGGCGTGGACTCAGCCGTCGGCTCGGCCGAGGGGGTGGGATCGGGCGTCATGTGGACCGGAGGCGTGAGCGCATCCGTGGCAGCCGCGGGCGCGGCGCTCGGAATCACGTCGACGACGGGCCTGCTTCCGAAAAACGTATCCAGAAAACCGCCGCGCAGGGCAAGCAGCAGCGCCAGCGCAAGCAGCGCGAAAATAAAGATAAAACCGCCAAGGACCTTTTTCATCTGTCGACAACCTCACTGAAAAATCGACGGGAAAACCGTAACGGAAGTATTATATATATGTTTTCCCGATAAAGCAAGAGTTAGAATGGAAAAGAAACCCTGCGCGCAAAAAGTGCGGCTTTCCCCGAAAGGAAAGCCGCACTTGGTTTTTCGGCGGGATCAGAGAAGACCGCTCTGGGTGAAGATCGGAGCAAAGACCAGCGCGACGACCGTCATCAGCTTGATGAGAATGTTGATCGACGGACCGGAGGTGTCCTTGAAGGGGTCGCCGACCGTGTCGCCCACGACCGCGGCCTTGTGCGCGTCGGAGCCCTTTCCGCCGTGATGACCGCCTTCGATGTACTTCTTGGCGTTGTCCCAGGCGCCGCCGGCGTTGGACATGAAGATCGCGAGCAGCACGCCGGTGACGAGCGCGCCGGCGAGCAGACCGCCGAGCGCCGCCGTGCCGAGCAGGATGCCGATCAGCAGCGGGCACACGACCGCCATCAGACCGGGAACGATCATCTGGCGCAGCGCCAGGAGCTGTAATCGGGCTTGGCCTCGCCCAGCAGGATGCCGGGGATCTCACGGAACTGACGGCGGACTTCTTCGATCATTTTGTAAGCCGCCTTGGAAACGGAATCCATCGTCAGCGCGGAGAAGGCGAAGGGGAGCATGCCGCCGACCAGCAGACCGATGACGACCTTGTGATCGAGGATGCTGATGCCGACGTCGGCGAGATTGACCTGATCGGCGTAGGAGACGAAGAGGGCCAGCGCGGTGAGCGCGGCGGAGCCGATGGCGAAGCCCTTGCCCATGGCGGCCGTGGTGTTGCCCACGGCGTCGAGCTTGTCGGTGATCTCGCGCACATGGGGATCGAGCCCGCTCATCTCGGCGATGCCTCCGGAATTGTCGGCGATCGGGCCGTAAGCGTCAACGGCGACGGTGATGCCGGTGGTCGAGAGCATGCCGACCGCCGCAAGCGCGATGCCGTAAAGGTTGCCGGTAGCCTGGTAGGAGATGAAGATGCCGATGGAGATCAGCACGATCGGGATCCAGGTGCTGCGCATACCGACGGCGATGCCGCTGATGATCGTCGTGGCCGAGCCGGTCTCGGACTGGTCGGCGATGCGCTTGACGGAGCCGTAATCCTCGGAGGTATAGACCTCGGTGACCTTGCCGATCACAAGGCCGACGACGAGGCCGGCGAGAATGGAGAAGGCGCAGTAGAAGCCGCCGAAGAAGATCTTGCTGAACACGAACGAGGCGATCGCGACGATCGCGGAGGAGACATAGGAACCCATCTTCAGCGCGGAGTGGGGGTTGGAGTTCTCTTTGCCGCGGACGAAGAAGGAGGCAATCACGGAGGCGAGAATGCCGATCGCGGCGATGACCAGCGGATAGAGCGCGCCGGCGCCCTTGAAAGCCACGCCCGTCATGGCTACGCCCAAGGTGAGGGCGGAGACGATCGCGCCTACGTAGGACTCAAACAGGTCGGCGCCCATGCCGGCCACGTCGCCCACGTTGTCGCCCACGTTATCGGCGATGACGGCGGGATTGCGCGGGTCGTCTTCGGGGATGCCGACTTCGACCTTGCCGACAAGGTCGGCGCCGACGTCGGCCGCCTTGGTATAGATGCCGCCGCCGACACGCGCGAAGAGCGCGATGGACGAGGCACCGAGCGAGAAGCCGAACATATAGCTGAGATTATCGGTGATGTAGATCAGGCTGCAGCCGAGCAGACCTAGGCCCACGACGCACATGCCCATGACCGAACCGCCCGAGAAAGCGATGGACAGGGCCTTGTTCATGCCGCTCTCCATGGCGGCGTTGGCGGTGCGCACATTGGCGCGCGTGGCAACACGCATGCCGAAGAAGCCGGCGCCGATCGAGAAGACCGCGCCGATCAGAAAGCAAATCGCCGTGCCGATATTGATAAAGATCGAAATCAGCGCGAAAAGAGCGACGATAAAGATCGCGAGGATCTTGTATTCGGAGGTCAGAAAAGCGTTGGCGCCCTCGGCGATAGCGGCCGCGATCTCCTGCATGCGGTCGGTGCCCGCCGGGGCCTTGGACACATACATGGCCTTATAGGCGGCGAACAGCAGAGCGACGACCGAGAGGACCGGGGCCAGCCATACAATCTTATCCATCATGGGTTCTCCTCTCAAGAAAAGTGAAAAAAGAGAATCGCTCCTCTTTCCTTTGTGTATTTTACCCTATTACGCACTTTTTTTCAAGGTAGAAAGACAGCACAATCATGCAATATCAACAAATTTATGGAATTCAACGAAAAAGAAAATGCTATTTTGCGCGATTTTGGCAACATGCACAAGTTTTGGAAATCGCGCGCGGCGAAAAGAGCGTGCGAAAAGGGATGAGCCGGCGTGAAAAAAAGCCGGGAAAATCCGAGCGCAAACTTGACGATGCAGCAAAAAACCGATACAATAAAATCGGAAAATTTTAAAAGAAAGAAGGAGAAAAACGGTATGGACAGCAAGCTCATGCAGTACATCCCGCAGGACGACATTTATCTGTTCAACACCGGCAACGCCCAGAAAGCCTGGCTCTGCTTCGGCTGCCGCTACATCCCGGAGATCGGCCTCCATCGCTTTCTTGTCTGGGCGCCCAACGCACAGGCGGTCAGCCTCGTGGGCGATTTCAACGGCTGGGATCCCTTTGCCACGCCCATGGAGCGCGTCGAGGGCGGCGTCTGGGCTGTTTTCATTGAAAACATCGGGCTGGGCGGACTTTACAAATACGCCGTCACCCAGGCGGACGGGAGGACCGTCTATAAGGCCGATCCCTTTGCCTCCTGGGGCCAGAACGGCAGCCAGACCGCCTCGATGGTCTACGACGAGCGCTTTGAGTGGACGGACAAGGACTACATGGCCCGCCGCGCACACCGGGACTTCATGCACCGCCCGATGAGCATCTACGAGGTGCACGCCGGCTCCTGGAAGGCCTTTTCCTACGAGCGGGCGCAGTACCGCGACCTCGCGGACATGCTGGCCGATTACTGCAAGGAAATGGGCTATACGCACGTCGAACTGATGCCACTGATGGAGTTTCCCTTCGACGCCTCCTGGGGCTATCAGGTCACGGGCTATTACGCGCCTACCTCCCGCTACGGCAGACCGGAGGATTTCGCTTATCTCGTCGACCGGCTGCACCGCGACGATATCGGCGTGATCATGGACTGGGTCCCCGCGCACTTCCCGAAGGATGAGCACGGTCTGGCCTACTTCGACGGCACGCCCATGTTCGAGTGCAAGGAGCGCCGCATGGCCGAGCATCCCGAGTGGGGGACGCTGATCTTCGACTACGGCTCTCCCCAGGTGCAGAGCTTCCTGATCTCCTCTGCCTGCAAATTCTTTGAAGAATACCACATCGACGGCATTCGCGTGGATGCGGTCAGCTCGATGCTGTATCTTAACTACGGCCGCCGCGACGGCGAATGGACGCCCAACCGGGAAGGTGGTTATGTAAACCTTGACGCGATCGCCTTCCTGCAGAAGCTCAACCGCACCGTGCTGGTGAACTATCCCGGCGCGATCACGATCGCCGAGGAATCCACGGCCTTCCCGCTGATCACCGCGCCGCCCGAGAACGGAGGCCTGGGCTTCTGCTTCAAGTGGGACATGGGCTTCATGCACGACACGCTCGACTATATGCAGCTCGATCCCTACTTCCGCAGCTATAACCACGACCGGCTGACCTTCTCGATGATGTATACCTTCTCCGAGAACTACATCCTGGCCTATTCCCACGACGAGGTCGTGCACTGCAAGAACTCGATGATCAACAAGATGAGCGGCGATTACGACCAGAAGTTCGCCTCGCTGCGCGTGCTCTACGGCTATCAGTTCGCGCATCCCGGCAAGAAGCTGACCTTTATGGGCGGCGAGTTCGGCCAGTTCATCGAATGGAACTGGCAGCAGCCGCTCGACTGGCTGTTGCTCGACTATCCCAAGCATGAGGCGCTGCGCCAGTACTGCCGCGAGCTCAACCACATCTACTGCGCCGAGGACGTGTTCTTCCGCTGCGACAATTCCTGGGACGGCTTCCGCTGGCTGAACGTCAACGACCGCGACCGCAGCACGATCGCTTTCCTGCGCACCTATCCCGGCGCGGAGGGCGGCATCGTATGCGTCTGCAACTTTACGCCCAACCGCTATGACGATTTCGTGATCGGCCTGCCGCACACCGGAACGCTGCACGAGATCCTCAACAGCGACGATGTGCGCTTCGGCGGCGGCGGCGTGAAGAACCACGGCGCGATCCGCAGTCACCACGTGGGCTTCCTCGACATGGAGCATTCCGCACGCATCACCGTGCCGCCCATGTCCTGCGTCTACTTCCGCTACAAGGAAAGAAAACAGCACAAATAACAATTTGATATATATGGGAGGAGCAGAAACATGAAAAAGGAGTTTCGCGATCTGCTGAAGGAAAAGGGCCGCAAGGACATGCCGAAGGTGCTGCTGGCCTCGGCCGAGTGCGCGCCGCTGTCGAAGACCGGCGGCCTGGCCGACGTCGTCGGCACGCTGCCCAAGGCGCTTGCCAGGCTCGGTGTGGACGCGCGCGTCATCACGCCCTATCACAGGGTGATCAAGAACAAATACGGCGATCAGACGGAGCATCTCTTCACGATCCGCTGCTATCTGGGCTGGCGGAGCTGCTACGTCGGCGTCGAGAGGCTTATCCTCGACGGCGTGATTATCTATCTCATCGACAACGAGCAGTATTTCGGCGACCGCATCTACTACGGCGGCTACCCCGAGGGCGAGCAGTACTCCTTCTTCTGCCGCGCCGTGCTCGAGGCGATCCCGCTTCTTGACTTCATGCCCGACGTCATCCATTGCAACGACTGGCACACGGCCATGCTGCCGATGCTCGCGCGCACGCAGTATCAGGGGCGTCAGCAGGACGGGATCAAGTATCTCCTGACGATACACAACATTGCCTTCCAGGGCAAGTTCGGCTTCGATTACGTGCAGGACCTGCTCGGCATCGATCCGAAGTACTACACGGCCGAGTTCATGGAGCTCTACGGCTGCGCGGACTATCTCAAGGGCGGCTGCGTCTTTGCCGACCGCATCAACACCGTCAGTCCCAGCTATGCCGAGGAGATCAAGACCTCGTATTATTCCGAAGGTCTCGACGGCATCCTCAACGCGCGCAGCGCGCAGCTCTCCGGTATCATCAACGGCATCGACACGAAGGTCTTCAACCCGCATACCGATCCGCTGATCCCCGCCCGCTACGACCGCGCCCACATGAAGGGCAAGGCCGAGTGCAAGGCCGAGCTGCAGCGCCGCATGGGGCTGGAGGAGAATCCGGATATCCCCATCATCGCGATGGTCACGCGCATGACCGAGCAGAAGGGCTTTGACCTCGTCGCCTCGCAGCTGGACCGCCTGATCTGCGGCCGCGACGTCGAGTTCATGCTCCTCGGCACCGGCGAGAGCCGCTTTGAGGATTTCATGCGCGGCGCGGAAGCAAGATACAAGGGCCGCGTCTGCGCCTACATAGGCTACAACGAAGAGCTGGCGCACCTGGTCTACGCGGGCAGCGATTTCTATCTCATGCCCTCGCGCTTCGAGCCCTGCGGCCTGAGCCAGATGATCGCCATGCGTTACGGCACGGTGCCCATCGTACGCGAAACGGGCGGTCTGAAAGACACCGTGCAGCCCTATAACTGCTTCACCGGCGAGGGCAACGGCTTCTCCTTTGCCAACTACAACGCGGACGAGATGTACGACACGATCCTCTATGCGCTCGGCGTGTGCAGCGATAAAAAGGTGATGAAATACCTGGTAAGCCACGCGATGGAGGCTGATTTCAGCTTTGATCTCTCGGCGGAGGCTTATGCGAGGCTCTACGTATGCATGCTCTGACGCTGGAGGAAGGTACAAGCTATAAGGTCTGGTTCGGCGGCAGTTATGACGAGCATTGGTCGGAAGATTATTCTCTTTTCATTTCGTATCGCGGCAGACGCTTCGTCACCGCGCGCTTAACGGGCGAGAGCTGGATCCCCGCTGGCGGGGATCCTCAGCTTTGCGCGGCGATCGTCTCCGCGCCGCGCGACGGGATGATCCGCCGCTACTTCAACGCGGCGGTCGAGGTCTACGCCGCTTCGCAGGAATGCCTGCGCCGCAGCGTGCCTCTGACGCAGATCTACGAGCTCTTTAGTTTTACCGAGCCCTTGGCCGCGCCGGAGCTGCTGCGCCTTCTGATGGACGACTGCGGCTTCCGCTTCGAGGCGGCGTTCCCGGCCGTGATGCACAGCTGCAAGGCCGGTCTGCCGACGGTGGAGGAGCAGTTGGCGCTGCGCGTCTTCCAGCCGCGGACCGCCAGGCTGACGGAGCTGCTGCGCCGTGCGAAGGAAAACCTGCTCTGCGTCGAGCATGACGGCAGCCGCAGGGAATTCCGCGACCCGCCGCGCGCGCTGCGCTGCGGCGAGACGGTGCGCATCGCGTTCCGCCTGCTCAGCGGCAGGATCGAGGACGCCTCGCTCTGCGTCTTCGGCGACAGGGGCAGGATCTCTTTTCCCATGAAGGAAGAAGGAGACGGCCTTTACAGCGTCGTCTTCCGTGTTTCGGATCGGGCCGAGGCGCTGTGGTATTCCATCTGTATGGAAGCCTCGGAGGGCTATTATTACATCTGCCCGGACGAGACCGGCTGCTTCGGCGAGGTCTGCGGGATCGAACGCGGAGGCTTCCGCATGACGGTCTACCGCGCGGATTTCGAAACGCCGGAATGGTTCCGCCACGCCGTGATGTACCAGGTCTTTCCGGACCGTTTTGCCTTTTCCGATGACGGAACGGCAGAAAAGGGGATCGCCTATCATCTCGCGCTCGGTCAGAAGAGCGAGCTGCACAAAAGCCTTGACGAGCCGCTGCGCTGGCAGGCGCGTCCGGGAGAGAACGGCTACGCGCCGGACGATTTTTACGGCGGGACCCTGCGCGGGATCGAGGTGAAGCTCCCTTACCTCAAGGAGCTCGGCGTCAGCTGCCTTTACCTCAACCCGATCGTCGAGGCGCGCTCGAACCACCGCTACGACGCCTCCGATTACGAAAAGGTCGATCCGATCCTCGGCACGAACGAGGATTTTGAGCGTCTCGCCGCGGAGGCGGAAAAGAACGGCATCCGCATCATCCTCGACGGCGTATATTCCCACACGGGAGCGGACAGCGTCTATTTCAACCGCTACGGCAGCTATCCCTCCGTCGGCGCCTGCCAGGGGAAGGATTCGCCGTTTTACAGCTGGTACTTTTTCCGCAGCTTTCCGGACGAGTATCGCTGCTGGTGGGGCTTCAAGGACCTGCCGGAGGTGGACGAGTGCAACCCCGCCTGGCAGGAGAAGATCATCAAAGGGAAAGACAGCGTCGTCAGACAGTGGCTGCGGCGCGGCGCCTCCGGCTGGAGGCTCGACGTGGCGGACGAACTGCCCGATCCCGTTCTGCGGCTGATCCGGCTCGCAGCCAAGGAAGAAAAGCCGGACGCGCCGATCATCGGCGAGGTGTGGGAGGACGCCGTCATCAAGGAAAGCTACGGCGGAAGGCGCGATTACGCCCTCGGCAATTCGCTCGACAGCGTGATGAACTATCCTTTCCGCACGGCCGTGCTCGATTTTCTGCATTTCCGCATCGACGCGCGCGGCCTGCGCGATTTCCTGCGGGCGCAGCGGATGAACTATCCCGAGCCGATGTACTACTGTCTGATGAACCTGCTCGGATCACACGACGTCGAGCGGCTCAAAAGCGCGCTGGCGACGGACGTCGTGATCAAAAGCCTGCCGCGCGAGGAGCAGCTGAAGATCCCCTTCGGCGAGGAAAGGCTCGCGCGCGCCGTACGCCTGGAAAAGCTGGGGGCGGCGCTGCAGTTCGCCCTTCCCGGCGTGCCGAGCATTTACTACGGCGACGAACAGGGGATGGAGGGCGTCGGCGATCCGTTCAACCGCGCGGTCTTCCGTGAAGGCGACAAGGAGCTGCATCAATATTATGTTAACCTTTCCGCACTCCGGAATTCCGATCCCGTCTTTGCGGAGGGAAAGGCCTTCTTCGGCGTGTCCTCCGGCAACGTGCTGACCGTGCTGCGCTACGATGCGCAAAGAACGGACGGAAGTGTGTTTCTCACGGTGATCAACCGGGGTGAAGAGGAGCGCTTCTGCGCCGATCTCGGCTGTGTCGGTCTGGGCGTTTACCGCGGGACGATCGGGAAGGAATGCGCGGAGACGATCCGGATAAGATAAGTTATGTAAACTTATAGCGAGGAGCGGAGGCTATGAAAAACTATCTCATCGTCGTGGATATGCAGAACGATTTCATCGACGGCTCGCTCGGCACGAAAGAGGCCGAGGCGATCGTCGCGACACCCATCTGCCGGAATACCTGGAAACGCAGGAGGGCAGGAGACTCCCCGTCGTGCATTGCGTGAAGGACAGTCCCGGCTGGCAGATCCGCGAGGGGCTTGAAGCGATCCGCCCCTGCACGGTGATCGACAAGCCGACCTTCGGTTCGACGGAGCTCGGCGTTTTGCTCACGCAGCGGGATCTCGGAGAGAAGATCGGAGCGATCACGGTCATCGGTCTCTGCACGGATATCTGCGTGATCTCCAACGCGCTGCTGATCAAGGCCTTTCTGCCCGAGACGCCGATCATCGTGGACGCGGCCTGCTGCGCGGGCGTCACGCCCGAGAGCCATCGAAACGCGCTCGAGGCCATGAAAATGTGCCAGATCACGATCGAAAACGAATAATCAGACAGAGCTCCCCGCGCGGGAGCTCTGCCATATCCGGACAGAAACGAGAACGAGCCATGAAGAGAGAATTTGAACGCTTTGACATGAAACGCCCGCCGGTGCCTACCCGCTGGTTTCTCAGGCCGCTGACCTATCTGCTGAGCGCGCCGGACGTCAAAAAACATGGCGCGGTCATCCGCCGCATCGGAACGGAGGGACTGAAGCCGCCGTATGTGATGCTGTGCAATCACAACGCTTTTCTGGACTTCAAGGTCGCTACGATGGCGATCTGGCCCAACCGCGCCAATTACGTCGTCGCGATCGACGGCTTTATCGGGCGGGAAGAGCTGCTGCGGCAGGTCGGCTGTATCTGCAAAAGAAAATTTACCAACGATATCACGCTCGTCCGCCAGCTCAAGACCGTGATCGACAACGGCGACGTGGCGATGATCTATCCGGAGGCGCGTTATTCCCTCTGTGGAACGACGGCCGTGCTGCCCGCCTCGCTCGGGAAATTATGTAAACTATTGAAAGCCCCCGTCGTGACGCTGATCTGCCACGGCCACCACGTCAACTCGCCGTTCTGGAATCTGCACGACCGCGGCGTCAAGCCGACGGAGGCGGAGTTCTCGCTGCTCTTCACGCCGGAGGAGCTGGCCGCATCGAGCGCGGACGAGCTCAACCGCCGCATCGTCGAGGCTTTTCAATACGACGATTTTGCCTGGCAGAAGGAAAAGGGGATACGCACGCCCTATGAGGGACGCGCCGAAGGCCTGCACAAGGTGCTCTACCAATGCCCGCACTGCGGCACGGAGTTCCGGATGCGCTCAAAGGGAACAAAGCTCTTCTGCGAAAGCTGCGGCAAGAGCTGGACGATGTCCGAGCTCGGCGAGCTTTCCGCCGACGAGGGAGAAACGGAGTTTTCCCACATCCCGGACTGGTATGAATGGGAGCGCGCGAACGTCCGGCGCGAGGTGGAAAACGGCAGCTATTCCAGCGGCGTTCTGCCCGTCACGGTGGACACGCTGCCGAACGCGAAAAGGTTCATCCGCCTCGGCGAAGGCACGATGGTGCACGACATGAACGGCTTCACCGTGCGCGGCACGGACGTGGACGGCGACCACTTCGAGATGATCAAGCCCGTGCCGAGCCTCTACTCCTGCCATATCGAGTACGAATACCTCGGCAAGCACGGCGACTGCGTCGATCTCAACACGCTCGAGGACACCGAGGAGCTGTACTTCGCGCACTGCCGCGCCTGCGGCCGTCCCTGCCCGCCGGGACTGGCTTGATACTGCTATTATGTAAACCGCTGGCCGCTCATAAGAGCGGTCAGCGGTTTTTCTTATGCTATTTTGAGGGATCGAGACTGCGGCGGTTACGCCAGATGATCGGCGTATTTGACCGCCATCGCGTGCCAGTTGGAGAGCGCTTCGCCCAGATTTGCCCCGCAGGATTCGCGGTACATGGCCCAGACGAACCAGTAGTAGGCGATCAGGGCGGTATAGACCATAAAGTGGAATTCCTTCCGCTCCGTCCACTCGTCGCCGAGATACTCCCGGATAAAACGCTTCGCCTCGTCGAAATCATACATCGCGTCGACGATATAATAGCCCACGTCGATCCCGGGGTCGGAGAAGCCGGCGTACTCCCAGTCGATGAGGATCACGCTCTCGTCGGGGAGGATCATCCAGTTCGGACGGTAGGTGTCGCCGTGGCAGAAGCATTTTTCAACGCCGTCTCCCAGCGTCCTCCGATACAGTTCTCCGACGGTTTTCTTCAGACGCTCGTGCTTATCAAAGCATCCTGCGTCTTTTTCCCTGAGCATGCGCTCCATGACTAGAGCGTCCTCCCAGGGCATTAAGCCGTATTCGGCGGTAATGGGCGCCGCGTGGAGCTTTCTCAGAACGGAAATGATCTTCTTCGCGTCTTCAAAAGAAGCGTAATCGGGTTCTCTGAACGACGGAATGAACGAAGAGATCTTCCAGCCTTCGATCACATCCATGTAAATATAGGTCGGATCGATCCCGTATTCCCTGGCTTTGATCAGCGAGGCCTTTTCGTTCCGTCGGTTGATGATCTTTTCCGTTCCTGCGCCGGGATGCCTGTAAATGTAGTCCTTCCCGTCGATGCCGAAGACGAAGGAGGTGTTCGTGAGCCCCTCGTGTACCGTTCGGAAATCCACGATATCTTCCTCGTCGCAGCGGAAGACCAACTTGATGTTCCGGAGGATGTCGCTTTTCGAATGGCTGACGTATCCGGGATCGAATGCGCGCAGCTGATCAAAATAGTCGAATTCGAAAATCGTCCCGGGGGCGTATTCCTTGAAATAAATGGGGGGAAGCGAAGCAAGATTGTCTTTGATCAGACATTCCCAAAACTTGTCGTCATAGGCACCGACGGTTAGATCCGCGTCTGCAAGAGCGAAAAAACGCTCGGTAAAGTCCTGCGTCCAAAAGGCGTGTCCGAGAAGAACAAAGCCGGAGCGGAACCCCGTATCCATGCCCTCGATGCGGCCGTCCGGGCCGATATGAGCGGTAAATTCGTCTTCCGGATCGCTGGAGGAATAGCCCGCGTAAAAGGAGCGGTATTCGTACCTGTGAAACGGATTCTCCGCAAAATAATTGTCGCATACGCAGATATAGCTGTTGCGTATATGGCTTCGGGCAACGCGAAGACTCTCGATATTGTTTTTTATGTTGTAGGCCGGATTGAAAAGGAGCCTCACGCCGTATTTGTCCTCGAGATAGGCGAACGTATCCTTCTTGTATCCGAGCACGATCGTGATATCCTCGATCCCGGCCTCCTTCAGCTGCAGGATCTGCCTTTCGATCAGCCGCTCTCCCCGCACCTCGTACAGCGCCTTCGGCTGCTCAAGCGAGAGCGGGATAAAGCGCGTGGCGGAACCGGCCGCGAGGATCACGGCGCTGTCGACGCGATACGGCTCCAGGGCTTTTTTCCCCTCCTCGGTCAGATTTCCGCTGGAAGCGTCGACATAGCCCTTCCCGACGAGCCGGGAACGATATGAAGGATCACGAAGCGTACGGTTCAGAAACAGGTCCGCCGTGCATTGCGCTCTGCCGATGGATGCTTCATAAGCATTGTTCAAAACGCAGAATTCTTCTCTCGTCATAGTAAAAGTGAACTCCTTAATATGCTTTGCTCCTGCTCGTCATGCCGTCCAGAAAAGCGCTGGCGACGGAACGCTTCGCCGAGCGATAGTCTTCCCCGCCGAGGATCAGCTTTTCGACACGCAGGTCCTTCAGCTCGCTTCCGGGGATCGCGTATGGGTTGGCGGAGAGAATGACCATGTCCGCGATTTTTCCGACTTCCAGACTGCCACGCTCTTTTTCGTCAAAGGTGGTATAGTAGCCGTTGTAGGTGCACATCCGCAGCGCGTCCTGAATACTTACCGCCTCGTCGGGATTGGGATTGTTGACGGCCTTGTCCATCCACACGATCGGGTCGGGCGTGGTGCAGGGCGCATCGGAACCGAAGGAGACAAGGATCCCGCGATCGAGAAAGCTGCGGATCGGGTTGAGGCGTGCGCAGCGTTCCGCCCCCATGATGGATTCAAGATATGCGTCCGGCTCCTGCTTCCAGTTGATAAAAGCGCTCTGGACGGGCATCGTAATGCCATAGTCCGCACAGATCCGAATGCCCTCGTCGGTGGGGAGACAGTCGTGGATGATGCCGTGACGGTGATCGGTACGCGGGTAATCGTCCAGGGCCTCCTTCAAAGCTCTGGTCGCCTGATCGAAGGCCCTGTCTCCGATGGCGTGCATTTCGATCTGCAGTCCGGCGCGGTTTGCCTCCTTGCAGAAATTGATGACCTTTTCATCGGAATAATACAGAACGCCGTTTCCGCCCTCGCTGTCGACGTAGGGTTCGTTCATCGCGGCGTCATGCGAGCCGAAGCAGCCGTCGAGCGCGCTCTCAAAGCATCCGCCGATGCGGGGGAGCTTTCTGCTGAGCGCGGCCTTGACATTCATCGGCTGGGGGAATACCCGCAGCTGGAAGCCGTTGCGCAGCGATTTGGCAAAAAGCTTTTCAATGGAAATGTCGAGATCCATCGGAAAACCGATGCCGCTGACGGTGTGCACCATGCCGATGCCGCGCGCGGCCATAAAGTCGACCGCGTCCATCATGTTGGCGACCATGTCGACGAGTGAAAGAGAAGAGGAAATATGATCGGAGAACTTGAAGAAAGCCTCCTGGTTCATCTCACCGGTGTCGGGGTGATAACCGCGCAGATCCTTGACCTTGCTCTCCATCTTTTTGAGCAGCTTTGAGTTGACGATGCAGGCATGGCCGTCGTATTTCACGACCATGATCTCCTTGTCGGGACAGACGGCGTCCAGCTCTTCCCGGCTGATGAGACGGCCCTCTCTGACCGAATACGGCGATGCGCCGAAGCAGATGAGCGCGCTGCCCCTGGAACGGGCGGAAAAAGCGCGGATCATCTCGGAGATCTCTTCGTTGGACGCCGCGTCCATGACGTTCAGCCCGGCCTGGAAGGTCGAGAACGAAGCAAAATGCTGATGCGTATCCGCAAAGGAAGGGATCAGCGCGCGGCTGCCGAGCGCGATTTTTTCTGCGTGTGCGCAGGACGCGGGCAGCGTATTGCCGACATAGACGATCTTTCCCTTGTCTTCGACCAGGTAGCGGAAAACATCGTTTCCGGCGTTTACTGACAGGATCGAACCCTCATAGCACTTCATCGTTCATCGTCCTCCTTCGTTTGGTAGCTGGCGTCAAGCTGAGCCAGCTCATAATAATTGTCTATCTCCATGATATCCCACTTCCCGCAGGGACGTATTTCCACCTGATAGGCGTCCTTTTTCAGCAGAAACGGGACGAACTCCCAGAAACAATCCTTCCCGTCGGGCCTGTCATATACGGCGGCGAAATCCTTCCGCAGTTTTTCGCAGTCCGCGGCCGTCCAGTAAGAGATGCCGTAATAGGTATAGCAGTAGGTATTTCCCTTTCGATAATCCGACACACATCCGTCCGTCATTCTGAAACACCAGTCATCCGTCTCCATCGAATAAGAACCGAGAATGTTGCTGGCATACTGATATTTGGTGATGATCTGCGGATTGGCGATGTAAAGGTCTGCCTCGCAGAGATAGCAGCCGCCGTGCAGAGCGTCCGAGGCGAGGACTGCGGAGGAGATGTTGTTGGTCGAGGCGTAGTCTTTGTTCTCTATCAAGCGAAGGGAAGGGTATTTTTCCAGCAGCTCGCGCAGCTTTTCAAAACGGTAGCCGCCGACGATCGTGATCTCCTCAACGTCCGCGGCCGCGAGCGCGTCAAGCAGGGTGTCGATGATGCGCACGCCGTTGACCTTGACCATCGGCTTGGGACGGTCGGCGGTAGCGGGCATCATGCGGGAACCAAAGCCGGCCGCCAGAATGACGGCGCGCCGGACGCGGAAAGGGGAGAGAGCGTTCAGCCCTTTTTCCGTGATGAACAGACGCGATGCGTCCGAAACAAGAAAAGCCTGCTGCTTCAGACGATTGGTCGCCGCCTCGACGGCAGACCAGGAGAGCCGGAGCTCGTTGGCTGTTTCCCGGACAGAATCGGCGACGGAGCCGTTTTTCTCAACGTATGTCAGAATTTCAAATTCAAAGCGACTGATCATGAACGCACACCTGAAATCATTTTTTTGCTTCTTTCCCGAAAGAAATACGCCATTCCGGAAAGCAAGCTCGTCTGCTCCGAATGATACCATTTTTCCCCGTTGATTGCAACAGGCATACCGTCTTTTCAAAGCGGAAAACAGACAAAAAGGAAAAAATACGCCCTGCCTTTTTTTCGGACAGGGCGTATTGCGATAAAAAGAAACGATCAGAAAAATTCGCCGGGGATCTCTATGAGCAGATCTTCGGTCGGGAAGCTGCAGCAGGGGTGGATATAGCCGTAATGGATATCCGCCCAGCGGCGCATCTCATTCTCCTGCGGGATGAAGACCGTGCCGGAGAGCAGACGGGAGCGGCACCAGCCGCACTCGCCCGCGCGGCAGCGGGACGGGGCCTTGATGCCCGCGCGCTCGATCGCGACGAGCACCGGCTCGTCGGCCGAAGCCGGGATCGTCCATTTCTGCGGTCCCTGTCTCACGACGAGGGAGAATTCCTTGCCTTTGGCCTCCTGCGGATAGCCCTCGCACTCCCACGGCGTCTTGGTGACGTCGATGAGCTTGCGGCGGTACAGCCGAGGGGGAAGGCCCAGCTTTTCGATCTCGGGCTTGAGGAACTTGTACATGGCCTCCGGGCCGCAGAGGAATACAGAATACTCTTCGCCCTCGGGGGCGTACTTGCGAATCAGATCGGCGGTGATGAAGCCGTGCTCAAAGCCCTCCTTCTCCTCCTCGGAGAGGACGTGGATGACCTTGAACTTCGGGCAGCTGCGCGCGAGCTCGTCCAGCTCGCCGCGGAAGAGGATGTTGTCCTCGTCGCGCGAGCCGAAGAGCAGCGTCAGCGTGAAGTCCTCGATGCCGTCGGCCAACGCGCGGGCCATGGACAGGAAGGGCGTGATGCCCGAGCCGCCGGCGAGACCGACGATGTGCTTCGCGTCGCGCAGATCCTCGTAGTAGAAGAAGCCCAGCGGGCCGGAGGAAATGATCGTGTCGCCCGGCTTTTTCTCCGCGAGCAGACGGTCGGCCACAAAGCCGCCCGGATTGGCGCGCACGGTGATGTCGTACTCGCCGCGGAGAGCCTCCTTCGGGGAGGAGCAGAGCGAATACGAGCGCGTGACGAAGCTGCCGTCCAGCGGGAGCTTGAGCGAGATGTACTGTCCGGCGCGGAAGTAGGGGAGCGGCGCGCCGTCGGGACGCTTGAGGACAAAGGTCTTGGCCTGGGCCTCGCCGCGGTCGATGATGCGGTCGATGACCAGCTCGAGGAAGTCCGGATGCAGGGCCTTCGCGTTCTCATTGATCGGGAACACGCCGCTGATCTCATTGGCGGGAGCGGCCTGGATGGCCTTCTCGCGGACCTTCTTCATGTTCTTGAATTTGAGCATGTCGAACTTGCCGATCAGTCCGACTTTCACTTTCAGATCAGGCATTACTTCTTCCCTCCTTCGCTCCAGGCTTTGAGGTCTCTTAAGGCGCTGCCTGCGATCAGCTGGCCGCAGACGATGGTGGCGGAGTAGCCGTCGCTTCTCGGACCGGCCGCGCCGATCGGGCGCAGGCCTTTGATCGGATAATCGCTGCCGATCATCTGCATGCGCGCCATCATGCCGTCCCAGTCGCGGGCCTCATAGCCGTAGACCGAGCCCTCGGGAACGCCGAGGTAACGGGCAAAGGTCCAGGGAGAGGCCACCTCCATCTCCTCGATGTGTCCTTCCAGGTCGATGCCGGTCTTCTCTTTGAGACTTCTGAGCATCTTCTTGGCACCCTCGTTCTTGAAGCGGAAGTAGTCCTCCTGCTTGAGCTCGCCCCACTCCTCGGGCGCGCCGAAGGTCGTGAACGAGCAGACGCAGGTCCCCGGGGGTGAGAACTCGGGCAGAACGATGTTGTAGCACAGGAAGATCGAGTAATCGTTGGTCTTCATGCCGCCCCGGATGCGTTTGTACTCCACGACGGAGTTGGCTGTGCTGGGCAGGAAATAACTGTAATCGGTGATGCCGAGCTCCTCGGGAGTGGCGTCGCAGCAGAAGTAGGCGGTAAACATGCGGCCGCCCATGATGCGTCCGCGCGCGGCGGAGAGCTTTTTTTCCCGTTCGGGGATCAGCTCCTGCGGCACCATCTTGCCATAGATGATGTCCGGATTGATGTTGGCCAGCGCGTAATCGCATTCAATGTCGCCGAGGTTCGTGCGAACGCCGCAGAGCTTGTCCCCATTGAAGAGGAATTCCTCGGCACGGCAGTTGAACCAGACGTCGCCGCCGAGCTCGCGGAAGCGTTCGATCATCGCGGTGGAATACTGATGAGAGGTGTGTTCGGGAATGTAGGCGCTGCGCTGCACATACTTGTGCACCATCGCGGCGTAATGGATGAAAGCCAGATGCTCCATGTCAACGCCGAGATAGCTCCAGTAGGTCGAGAGGATGTCCTGGCATTTCTTCGGCAGCTTGAGCGCGTCGAAAACCTTCTGCGTGCTGTACGCGCCGCAGCGCAACATATCGGGGTATTCTTTCTGCAGGACCTTCGAATCCGGGTTGCCCTTGGAGGCCGTGATGTAGGCGATCCCGTCGAGCACCTCCTGGAACAGGTCGAAGAGGGTCCGCATCTTCTCACGCGAGCCGGGGACATACTCTTCCATCTTGTCGATGAAATTGTCGATCCCGGCGGGCATGGTCACGTCCATGGGGCTGCCGTCGGAGTACTTGGAAATCACGCGGAAGCAGTCCTTGCACTCATGCCAGTTCAGCTTGACACCGTAGGAATCGAGGATCCTGCGGGTGTCGCCGGGATTGTCCGGCGGGCCGAAGTCGCAGAGCTCATGCAGAGAGGGCTCGATCTCAAAGCGGCCGCGAACGAAGCTTGTGGCCGCGCCGCCGGGGAGATTGTGCTTTTCGATCAAAAGCGTCTTTTTCCCGGCCAGCTGGCACTGCAGCGCCGCGGACATGCCGGCGTTGCCTGCGCCCACGACCACGATGTCATATTTGGGCATATGTACATTCCTCCTTTGCTTTTTTCATTTTTGGCATACAGGGCGGGCCGCGGGAGCAGCCCGCCCGCTTGCGTTATTTCTTGCTGCGCGCGGCGAGCATCGCCTTGTAGGCCGCGATCGCGTTCTGCAGATCCTCGGTCCCGCAGCAGTAGGTGGACTGGGCCTGCTCAAAGAGCCGGCCGGCGTAAAGGCCGCCCTCGTCCGTGAGGTTGACGCCCTTCTTGGCGAAGCGGACGGCCGCCGCGGGGCTGCGCGCGATGGCCTTGGCCATCTTCATGGCGCGCTCGTTGAGCTCCTCGGCCGGGACGACGACCTCAACGAGACCAATGCGCAGCGCTTCCTCGGCGCCGATCTCCTCGCCGGTGAGGATCAGGCGCTTGGCCTGGCCCATGCCGACAAGACGCGTCAGACGCGAGGTGCCGCCCATGTCGGGCGAGAGGCCGAGCTGGACCTCCGGCAGCGAGAAGCGCGCGTTCTCCGCGGCGATGCGGATGTCCGCGCCGAGGATGAACTCCATCCCCGAGCCGGTGCAGAGTCCCTGCACGGCGGCGATGACGGGATAGTTCTGCTCCTGCCAGAAGCCGTAGATCTTCTGCAGCCACGGCAGCTTTTCGAGGACGTAGGCGGAGCTGACGCCCTGGAGATAGTTCAGGTCGATGCCCGCGGAAAAGCATTTGCCGTTGGCGTTGATGACGAGGCAGCGGATGCCCTCCTGGGCGGCGATGTGGTCCTCGACCTCGCCGAGCTCCACATAGAAGCCCGCTTCAAAGATGTTGTAGGGCGGACGGTTCAGCGTCAGGACGCCGACGCCCTTTTCCAGAGAAAACAGAAAGTATTTTCCCTCAAACATGATCTATCCTCCGTTTAGGTTCTTGGGGAACTCTCAGAAGCCGTATTTCTCCTTGTACATCGCGCTCAGGGCCTTGCGGTCCGCCTTGCCGGCGGCCGTGCGCGGCAGCTCGGAGATGAACTCGTAGGCGATGGGGATCTTGTAGGGCGCAAGGGACTGACGCAGATACTTCTCGGCTTCCTCGGCCGTCATCGTCTCGCCCTCCTTGAGGACCGTGTAGAGCACGGGCGCCTCGCCCTTCCTCGGGTGCGTGATGCCGACGGCGCAGGCCTCCTTGACCTTCGGGTTGGCGAACATGGCCTCGTCGATCTCACGCGGGAAGACGTTGAAGCCGTTGACGATGATCATGTCCTTCTTGCGGTCCTTGATGAAGATGAAGCCGTCCTCGTCCATCAGCACGACGTCCGCGGTGTAGAGCCAGCCGTCGCGGATCGTGGCCGCGGTGGCCTCGGGATTCTCCCAGTACTTCTCCATGACCTGCGGGCCGCGGCAGATCAGCTCGCCCGTCTCACCCAGAGGCACGGGCGTCTTGCCGTCGACCGCGTCGACGACGACCAGATCCGTATCCGGCACGGCCACGCCGACCGAGCCGGGCTTGCGCACGTGCATCGGATTGATCGTGAGGATGTTCGAGGTCTCGGACATGCCGTAGCCCTCGACGATGGTGGCGCCGGTCTTGGCTTCGAGCTGTTCCATGACGGCGACCGGGCAGGGGGCCGAGCCGCAGAACACGCCCTTGAGCGAGGTGATGTCCGCCTCGCCGGCCTGGACCTGAGGCGTGTTGAGCAGGCCGATGAGCATCGCCGGAACGGCCGCGAAGATATTGGGCTTGTTCTTGACGATCTCGGCCAGCAGCGCGTCGGGAGCCGGCTTCGGGACGACGATGATCGTGCCGCCGTTGGTCATCGTGATGCCGACGTTGGCGTTGAAGCCGTAGACGTGGTTGAGCGGGATCGCCGCGAGGGTGACGATCTCGTCCTTGTTGACGATCGTGTAGCTGCGCGTCGTCCACAGCGCCGTGCGGTAGCCCATCGAGTAGACCATCTTGTTGGTCAGGACGCAGCCCTTCGGGATGCCGGTGGTGCCGCCGGTGTACTGCAGGCGGATCGGATCGTCCATCGAGATCTCGATATCGGGCTCGGTGTTGGGATGCGTGCCGACGAGCTGGTTGAAGTCATACAGGCCCTCGACCTGCGGCAGCTCGACCGCGCCGGAGGGGAGCTGGAAGGCGATGACGCGCTTGACCGCGCAGCCGGGATTCTGCAGCATGGCGATCGCCTTGGGGGCGAAGGCCGCCATGACCACGACGGTCTCCGCGCCGCTGTCGTTGAACTGGCCTGTCAGCTCGGGCACCGTGTAGAGCGGGTTGGCGGGGACTTCGATCGCGCCGATCTTCCACACCGCGTGCATGGCCAGCAGGTACTGCGGCACGTTCGGGGCCATGATGGCCACGCGGTCGCCCTTCTTGACGCCGAGGTCGAGGAAGGCGTTCGCGAGACGGCGGGCCACGTCGTTGCAGTAGGCGTAGGGAAGGACCAGATCGCCGAGCACCGCGTAGGGCTTCATCGGGTTCTTCTCCGCCCAGTGGTTGAACCACCACTTGCAGGGCTTGTCTTCGTACTCGATCTTCTCGGGGATCTCCGGGTCGTACTGCTTGCGCGCCAGCGCCGCGTTTTTCAGCGCGACTTCGTCGAGTACTTTCAAGTAGTCCTTGTCTGCCATTTTTGTTATGTTCCTCCTTTTGTTGATGATCTTTTATCCGTTACTGCTCATCGAGACAGTTGAGATACTCGTTCACGCTGCGCTCAAGCCTGTGGAAGGCGCCCTCCGCGTCTCCGGCGCGGATCAGCTCGAGATAGCGTTTGGCAAGGTGTACGTTGGACGCCGCGCCGAAAACCGAGATCGAGCGCAGCCAGAATTCCATGATGATCGGCCTGAATTCGTTGAGAAGCAGAGGGAAAAACTCGTTCCCGCTGCGCAGACAGATCCCGCGGTGGTAGCGGAAGAGCACCTCCGCGAGCGCCGCGGTATCCGGCTCTTTTTGCTCAAGCAGCGCGTCGGCCTGGGCGATGATCGCCTCAAGATAGGCGAGATCCTCGTCCGTGTGCCGTTCCGCCAGGCGGCGGAGAGCCGCGCCCTCGATGGCGATGCGCGCCTCCATGAAGCTGTGCGTCTGCTTTTTCGTCATGTTGCCGCCGTTGAGACGGATGCGGGCGTTGAGCGTCTCCATCGTGCCGGATTCCGCGTAATTGGCCACGACGGCGCCGCGGCGCGGCGTGATCTCCAGAAAGCCTTTCTGTTCAAGCTCAACGAGCGCGGCGTGGATCACGGTCTTGCTGATGTGCGTCTCCTCCTGGAGCTGACGCTCGGAGGGAAGGGGATCGCCGACGCGCAGCTTTCCCGAGAGGATCTGCTCTTCGATCTTCTGCACGAGCAGCGTTTTGCGCGTGGGGACCTCGATCACACCGATCTGCATTTCCAACAATTGGTCCGACCAAAGGGCGGGCCTTCTCCTTTATCCGGTCTTTTTAGACAGATTATGGTAACCTGTCTGAACGATTTCGCTATTTCAAAGCCAGTATACACCAACTTGCACAAAAACGCAAGAGAATAATAGGCGGAAATCGATGTTCGATAGTGAAAGAGCACAAAAGCATCTTGAAATAGAAAAAGGAGTATGCTATACTGAAAACGCTGGTCGGCCCAGATCGGGCGGAACGCCTGCGGCGCAGTGCGCGGCGGGAGCCGCAGGGGGCCGGGCGGCGTGAGGTGAAATACCTGTCTGAACACAGAAAGGAGCATATATGGGAAAGAGCATCAGAAAACTGGCGGTCGTGGGCGCAGGGACCATGGGCGCGGCCATCGCCGCCTGCGGGGCCCGCGCGGGACTGGACGTGATCCTGATGGTCCGCGGCAAGGCGGAGCAGAGCGGCCGCGACCGCGCGCAAAAGGCTGTGGCCGACATACTCAAGAGCGGCGAGATGAAGGGTTCGGACGAGGCGCGCATCCGCGCCGGCGTCGTCTGCGCGGACATGCAGCAGGACGCCGCGCTGCTTTCGGACTGCGACTTGGTGATCGAGGCCGTGGCGGAAAACCTAGCGGTGAAGCAGAGCACCGCTAAGTTCATCTTTGACAACGCCTCGGACGGGACGATCGTCGGTACGAACACCTCGAATATTTCGATCGCCTCGATCGCGGAGGGAATGGCGGAGGAACGCAAGCGCCGTTTCCTCGGCATTCACTTCTTCAACCCGGTGCGCTATATGGATCTCGTCGAGCTCATTCCCAACGCCGAGACGGACGATGAGATCGTTCGGAGCGTCCGCGCGCTCATCAACGACCGCTTCGGCAAAACGCCGATCCTCTGCAAGGACGCGCCGGGCTTTATCGCCAACCGGATCGGCTCGATGGCGCTGACCTCGATCATGAACGCCACGACGGACTGCGGTTACGGCTTCGCGAAGGCCGACGCGCTGACGGGCGATCTGATCTTCCGGCCCAAGCAGGGCGCCTTCAAGCTGCTCGACCTCGTGGGTCTGGACATCAGCGTGCACACGGTGGACTACATGGCGGGGGCGGACATCCCCGATTACGAAAAACCCTTCCGCAACCGTCCGGCCGTGCTGCTCGACATCGTCGGACGCGGTTTTCTCGGCAACAAGACCGGCATGGGCTTCTATACCAAAAAGAAAGGCCCCAAGGGGACGGAGCGTTTCGTCTGGGATTACGAAAAGGCCGAGTATGCCCCGCTCGCGCGCGCGAAGATCGACTCGCTCGCCGACGTGCGCGATAAGAAAGAGCGTCTGCGCGGCCTGCTGTTCGGAGACTATCCCGAAACGGCCTTCCTGCGGCGCGTCGTGCTCGAGCCGATGTGGCTGGCTATGAAGGCGGCGGACGAGATCAGCTTTGATTTCCGCGACATCGACGCGGCCATGCGCGGCGGCTACAACTGGATCAAGGGTCCCTTCGAGCTCTGCGATCTGCTCGGCGCGAAGGAGATCCTCGGACTGATGGAAGCGCAGGGACTCGACGCGCCCGCCTGGGCGAAGGAGAAGATCGAGCGCAACGGAAGCTTCTATGCCGGCGAGGCGATGCAGGCGGCAGCCTACCTGCAGCTGACGGACCGGAAGGGTGTGATCCTCGAAAACAGCGACGCGGCGCTGTACGATCTCGGAGACGGCGCGGCGCTCTTCTCGCTCAGGACAAAGGCCAACACCTATACGATCCCGGCCGCGCAGCTGATGCTCGCCGCGGCCGAGGAGGTCGAGAAGAGCGATTGCTTCAAAGCGATGGTCGTCTGCAACCCGGGAGCGAACCTCGGCGCGGGCGCCAACCTCTACGAGGTCGCGGCGGCGATCGAGTCGAGCCAGTTCGACATGCTCGAAAAGGGCGTCGAGGACTTCCAGAAAGCGAACCTCCGGCTGAAATACCTCAAAAAGCCCGTCGTGGTCGCGGCCAAAGGCCAGGCGCTCGGCGGCAGCGCCGAGCTGATGCTCCACGCCGGCTGCGTCGTCGCGCATCAGGAGCTGTATGCCGGTCTGGTGGAGATGGGCGTCGGTCTCGTCCCCTCGGGCGGCGGCTGCGCCGAGCTGCTCTTCCGCGCGACGGAGGGCCTGCAATACGGACAGATGGCCCGCATCATCCAGGAGATCGACGAGCTGGTGCTCCCGATTGCGCAGGCCAAATACAGCATGAGCGCCGAGGAGGCGCTGAAAAACCGCTACCTGCGCCGCGGCGATTTCATCATCGCCAAGGCCGATTCGCTGCTTGAACAGTCCAAGGCCGTCGCGCTGCGGCTTGCCGACGCCTGCTGGCGCGCGCCCGTCAAGGGCACGGTTACCGCCGCGGGCGAGAGCGGTTACACGCATCTGATGGCCACGGTGAACGTGATGCTCCAGGGACGGATGATGACGCCCTACGACGCCGTGATCGTGGAGAAGCTCGCCCGGATCTTCTCGGGCGGCGACGCGCTTGCCGGCGAGCCGATCTGCGAGGAGGATATCCTCTTCCTCGAACGGAAGGCCTTTATGGAGCTCTGTCACAACGAAAAAACGCTCGAGCGCATCAAGGGCATGGTCCAGACGGGCAAGCCCGTGCGCAATTAAGGAGGCTTGGCTATGGAAAGAAAAAACGCCGTCATCGTCGCCTTCGGCCGCAGCGCGATCGCCAAAGCCATTCGCGGCAGTCTGCGTTATACCGGCTGCGCCGACTTCGGCACGCAGGTGCTTCGGGGCATCCTGGAACGTAATCCCGGCTTTGATCCCGCCCTGGCGGAGGACCTTATCTGCGGCTGCGCGATCCCGGAGGCGGAGCAGGGCCTGAATATCGGCCGCCTGCTGGCCGACAGCTCCGGCTTCCCGCTGACCACCGCGGGGCAGACCGTCAACCGCTTCTGCTCCTCGGGCCTGCAGTCCATCGCCAGCGCCGCGAACGCCATCATGGCCGGACAGGCCAGGTGCATCGTCGCGGGCGGCCTGGAGAACATGAGCAAGGTGCAGATGCACCGTGTGGCGATCATCCCCGACAGCGCGAGCTTCGGCAGCTATCCGGACAACTTTGACACCATGGGCATCACCGCCGAGAACGTGGCGGAGAAATACGGCATTTCCCGCGAGAGGCAGGACGCCTTTGCCTGCGAGAGCCACCGCAGAGCGGCCGAGGCCATCCGTGCGGGCAAGTTCAAGGACGAGATCATCCCGGTCCGCGCGAAGCGGCCGATTAAAAAGGCCGACGGCAGCCCCGGCTGGGAGTACTTCATCTTTGACACGGACGAGTGCGTCCGCCCGGACACCACCGTCGAGGGGCTTGCGAAACTGAAGCCCCTGTTCCGCATGGGCGGCAGCGTGACGGCGGGCAACTCTTCGCAGATGAACGACGCCGCGGCCTTCGTGGTGCTGATGGAGGAGGAATTTGCCCGCGAGCAGGGCCTCACGCCGATCGCGCGCTTCGTCTCTTTCGCCGTGCGCGGCGTGCACCCGGCCTACATGGGTCTCGGCCCGATCGAGGCGATCCCCCGCGCGCTGGACATCGCGGGCATGACGCTGGGCGACATTGATCTCATCGAGCTCAACGAGGCCTTCGCGTCCCAGTCGCTGGCCTGCATCGACCAGCTCGGCCTCAACGAGGAGATCGTCAACGTCAACGGCGGCGGCATCGCCTTCGGCCATCCGCTCGGCTGCACGGGCGCGTATCTGACGATCAAGCTCATTGGCGAGCTGCGCCGCCGCGGACAGCAGCGCGGACTCGTTTCCATGTGTATCGGCGGCGGTATGGGCGCCGCGGGAATTTTTGAACTGATCTGATCGAAGGAGGACAAGAGCCATGAAAACAAGGATCACGGAACTCTTCGGCATCGAACATCCGATCATCTGCGGCGGCATGCTCTGGGTCACGGACGCGAAGCTCTGCGCCGCGATCTCCGAGGCGGGCGGCCTGGGCTGCATCACCGCGGACCAGTACACCAGCGGCGACGCGCTGCGCGAGGCGATCCGCGAGGTCAAGGCCCTGACGGACAAGCCCTTCGGCGTGAACATCACGCTGATGAAGAGCTTTCGCATCACCGAGGAGACCTTTATGGACTTCTTCCGCGTCTGCGCGGAGGAAAAAGTGACCAACATCGAGGTCTCCGGCCTCTTTGCCACGGACTTCATCCCGATGCTGCATGCCGCGGGCGTGAAGATCACGCACAAGGTCGGCGCGGTGCGCCACGCGATGAAGATCGAGCGGCTCGGCTACGACGCGGTGATCGTCGCGGGCGTGGAGGAGGGCGGCCATCCGCTTTCCGACAATGTGGCGACCTCGGTGCTGCTGCCGAAGGTGGCCGAGAGCGTGAAGATCCCCGTGCTCGCGACCGGCGGCATGGTGGACGGCAAGTCGCTGGCCTCGGCGCTGTGCCTCGGCGCGGACGGCATCATGATGGCCACGCGCTTCCTCGCTTCCGAGGAGTGCTGGGTGCATGAGAACATCAAGAACTGGATCGTCCAGCTCAACGAGACGGACACGGACCTGTTCTGCCATACGACGCTGCAGGCCCGCGGCGTGAAAAACAGCGTGCTCAGAAAAGTCAACGAGCTGGAAAAGGCCGGCGCGGAGCCCTCGGAGATCGTGCGCGCCGTGTCGGGCAAGAAGCTGCTGCAGGCGCTCAGGGACGGCGACACGGAGGGCGCGGCCTTCCTCTTCGGCCAGAGCATCGGCCGCATCCACGAGATCAAGTCCTGCAAGGCGATCATCGACGACACCATGGCCGAAGCGGAAGCGACGCTCCGGGCCAAGGCCGCGATGCTGTAAGGAGAAGGGCATGGACGAAAAGGAAAGAACGCCCCTTTACCGTGTGGAGGAGGGCGTGGCCTGGCTGACGCTCAACCGGCCCGAGACGCTCAACTCCTTCACGACGGAATTTGT
>ONQJ01000077.1 GCA_900319935.1 uncultured Eubacteriales bacterium
GATCCGCCTCTGGGCCGGCTCGTCCGACTACCACGTCGACGTGCGCTGCTCGAAGGAGATCTTCAAGCAGCTGAGCCAGAACTATCTGAAGTTCCGCAATACCGCGCGCTACTGCCTGGGCAACCTCGACGGCTTCGACGCCGACGATCTCGTCGCCCCGGAGGATATGCTCGAGCTCGACCGCTGGGCCGTCACGCGGCTCAACGCCCTGATCGAGAAGGTGGAGGCCGCTTACGCCGATTACGAGTTCCACGTGATCTCCCACGCGATCAACGACTTCTGCGTGGTCGATCTGTCGAGCTTCTATCTCGACATCATCAAGGACCGTCTCTACTGCGAGGAGCGCAGCGGTCTCAAGCGCCGCAGCGCGCAGACCGCCCTGTTCCTGATCCTCGACAGCATGACCAAGATGTTCGCCCCGATCCTCGCCTTCACCTGCGACGAGATCTGGCAGGCCATGCCGCACCGCAGCGAGGACGATCCGCGCAACGTCCTGCTCAACGAGATGAACAAGCCCTTCTCCGCTTACGCGCTCTCCGCGGACGAGCTGGAAAAGTGGTCGGATCTGATCTCCGTGCGCGGCGACGTCAACGGCGTGCTCGAGGCCGCCCGCGCCGACAAGCGCATCGGCAAGCCGCTCGAGGCCGCCGTCACGCTGCGCGCCTCCGGCGAGAGCCGCGAAAAGCTCGATCGGATCTCGGATATGGACCTTGCCGAGCTTTTCATCGTCTCGAAGTGCCTGATCTCCGACGACGAGGTCGCCGACGCCGTGGTCGGACAGGGCTCGGAGAACCGCTCGCTCACGATCTCCGTCATCGAGGCGCCCGGCACGAAGTGCCCGCGCTGCTGGATGCAGACCGAGAAGGCCGATCCCGAGACCGGTCTGTGCCCGCGCTGCGCCTCCGTCGTGGCCGGACAGGGCTGATCCTCTTCCTCAAAGACGACGCCGCGATCGGAAATGCGGCGCGAAATCCAATTGCCGCCTGCGCGGCAGATAGGAGATAAACATGCTGTATGCCATTGTTGCGCTGCTGGTCATCATCCTCGACCAGTGGACGAAGTTCTGGGTCGCCGGGCACATCGCGCTCAACACGGGCTCGCGCGAGCTGATCCCCGGCCTGATCAAGCTGGTGAACATCCATAACGACGGCGCCGCCCTCGGCTTCCTGAGCGGGAAAAACGCGGGGATGCTTTTCATCATCCTCTGCGCCGTGTTCACGATCTTTGTGATCATCGCGCTCGCGACGAAGCTCGTCAAGGCCCCCATCGGCCGCTGGAGCCTGCTGTTCATCATGGCGGGCGGTCTGTCCAACTGCATCGACCGTCTGCTCAGCGGCTATGTCCAGGACATGTTCATGCCCACCTTCATGGACAAGCTGCCGATCTTCAACGTCGCGGACATCTTCATCACCGTGTTCTGCCTGATCTTCATCCTGTTCGTCCTTTTCGGCGGCAGGCGCGACGAGGAAGACTATGACGACGAAGACGAGGACGAAGAGCTCGAGGACGAGGAAGAAGAGGAAGAGGAAGAAGAGGAAGCGGTCGAAAAGAAGCCGCGCAGCCTCGGCGCCGTGTTCGGATCCAAAGCCCGCCGGGACGAGGAGGAAGACGAGGACGAGAGCGAGGACGAAGAAGAGGAAGCGGAAGAAGAGAAGCCGCGCGGCCTCTTTGCCGGACTCAGATCCCGCTCCCGCGGCGGCGAAGACGAGGAAGAGGACGAGGACGAGGAAGAAGAGGAAGAGGCCGGAGAGGACGAGGAGGAAGACGATCTCCCGCCCGCCCGCCGTCCTTCCCGCTATGACCGCGCCGCCCGCAACGGCAAACGTCCCGTGAAGCACGCCGCGCGCAGGAGCCGCGACGAGGACGAGGACGAAGACCTGACCGAGGACGAGGACGAAGCGCCCGACGAAGCCCCCGCTCCGCGCAGGGCCAGGGCCGAAAAGAAGGAGCCTGCCAAGCCGAAGCGCAGCTCCCGCCGCGACCGTCAGGCCGAGCTGGACGAGAAGTACGCCCGCTTCAAGGCCGAGCGCGCCGCGCGCGAGCAGAAGTGGTCCGCCGAGGCCCCGGAGAAGCCCGCCGTCGTCGATCCCGACGATCCCTTCGCCGAATGGGACGCCGCCGCGCGCAAGGCCGAGGAAGCCGTCAGACCCGATCCGGTCCCGGCCCCCGCGCCCGCCGTCGAGCCCGCTCCCGTCGAACCCGCGCCCGCGCCCGCCGCTCCGAAGGCGGAGGAGAGCATGGAGTTCTCGCTGGAGGACATCCTCGCGGAATTCAAATAAAGCACATGGACGACAGTGTTTTCATTGTCACGGCAGAGGAGAGCGGCGAGCGAGTCGACGCTCTCCTCGCTCGCCATCTGGAGGGTTTTTCCCGCAGCGCCGTGCAGCGTCTGATCGAAGACGGCGCCGTGCTGCTGGACGATCGGCCGATCCGGAAAAACCGCGTCTGCGCGGCGGGAGAGAGCTTTCTCGTCACGCTGCCGGAGCTTGCGGAGACGGCGCTAGTGCCGCAGGACATCCCGCTGGACGTCGTGTACGAGGACGGCGACGTGATCGTCGTGAACAAGCCGCGCGGCATGGTTGTGCACCCCGCGCCCGGGCATCCCGACGGCACGCTGGTCAACGCGCTGCTGTACCGCTGCGGCGACAGCCTCTCCGGCGTCGGCGGCGAGAAGCGGCCCGGCGTCGTCCACCGCATCGACAAGGACACCTCGGGGCTGATCATCGCGGCGAAGAACGACGCCGCGCACCTGGCGCTGAGCGCGCAGCTGAGCGATCACAGCTTAAGCCGCGAATACGAAGCGATCGTCCGCGGCCACCTGCGCGCCGACTCCGGCACGATCGACGCGCCGATCGGCCGCTGCCCGACGGACCGCAAGCGCATGGCCGTGACGCCCAAGGCCTCCCGCAGCGCCGTCACGCACTGGGAAGTGATCGCGCGCTACCGCGGCTACACCCACGTCCGCTGCCGGCTCGAGACCGGGCGGACGCACCAGATCCGCGTGCACATGGCCCATATCGGCCATCCGCTGCTCGGCGACTATACCTACGGCGCGCCCTCGCCCGACAAGGGGCTGGAGGGCCAGTGCCTGCACGCGCGGCGGCTGCGCTTCGTCCACCCGGCGAGCGGCGAGCGCGTCGAGCTGGAATGCCCCCTGCCGGACTATTTTTGTGAAGTACTGAAGAAACTCGGGACACCCGAATAAACGGAGGGATACGAAATGAAAAAACTCGGAGGCGTCCTCTTTGCCCTCGTCGCGCTGGCGCTGGTGATCGCCGCCGTCGTGCTGGTCGTCAAGCTGGTCAAGGGCGCGCTGAACACGATCCTCGGCATCCTGGTCATCATCGCGCTGGTCGTGATCGTGATCTGGATGTTCTCGTATGCCAGGCGGGCGCGGTAATAGGGCCATGCGGTTCGTCGTCTGCAGCCCGCTTCTCGAAGGCGGCGCGCCGGTTTTGACGGCCGACCGCAACTGCGTGCGCCTGTCCCCGCCCGACGAGGAGACGCTGATGCTGCGCTGGGACGAGATCGACCGCGTTTATCTGTCCCGGCAGATTCCTCGGAAGGTCTATCTGGTTTTTCTGACCAAGGCGGGGCTGCGCCATCGACTGCTGATCGGCCGCCTGCCCGGCGGCGTGAGGCGTCTTCCTTTGCTCTGCCGCTTCGGTCTGGCGGAGGAGGGCAAGCCCCTGCACAGGCTCGGCCTGGAGCCGGTCGCCGCGCACCTCAACGACGGCCGGATCATTTCTGAACTCCTGTCTGTGCGCGTGGATGAACCGTGATTCCCTGAACGGTCCGGAAAGCCGTAAAGACGTGAGGGCCGCGAGTCGGCTCTGCGTCCTTCGTCGTTTCCGTCGCTGAAACAAAGGGGAAAACTGTTTGACTGCCTGCCACGCGGTTGCCCTTTATCGCGTGCGGCGATAAAACCGCGTCATCTGATCATTTTCATGGAGGATTTGTCATGCTTGGTATTCTGGTTTCCCTGATCGCGACCTCGCTGTGCGCCGTCGTGTACGTCAGGATGTATATGAGAGATCTTCCGACGCCGCTCGAAAAGAAAAAAGCGGCCCTCCCGCCGCTGCTGGGTCTGTTCGCGCCGCTGCCCTCCACGCTGCTGGTCGTCCTGACCGGTCTGGTGGTCACCAAGACCCTGGGCAGGCCGATCATGGAAGCCATCTCCTCTCCGCTGCTGAGCTCCCTGGTCTCCGCCTTTCTGAGCGCCGGTTTCCCCGAGGAGCTGGTCAAGTTCCTGATGCTGCTTCTCGCGATCAAGCTCGTCAAGCCGCGGAACATATATGAGTACGGCATGCTCGGCGCCGGCGTGGGCTTCGGCTTCACCGCGCTGGAGGAAGCCCTGTACGGCGGCGGCAACATCGTCACGGCGGCGTCCCGCATCCCCTTCTTCGCCATGCATATGATCTTCGACCTCATCATGGGCCTGCTGCTGGGCCTCGCGCGGTACAGAAAGGAGAAGGGCCTCGGCGGCGTCGGTCTGCGCCGTTTTCTCGCCCTGCTGTTGCCGATCCTGTGGCACACGCTGTACGACTCGGCCACGGTCACGAACCCCGGGGTCGGGATGGAGGACGACGGAGAGATGGCCGTTTGGATTTTCTACGGCCTCTTCGCCGCGCTCATCTCCGTCGTGCTGCAGTTCGTCATTCTCGCCCGTTTCCGGAAAAAGAGCGCGGAGCTCTGCGCCCTGACTTTTGTCCCGCCCGCTCCGGAGGCTCCGGGCGAAGACGCGGAAGTTTCCGCCGACGCGGCGCAGGAATGACGCTCTCGTCCGATCGGACGGCAATAAGGACCGGGATCCCCGTTTGGGGATCCCGGTCCTTTTTCTTTTGCCTGCCCTTTTTCTTTTGTCAGTTCCTTCCCTCGGTTTCGATCTTCTCCAGCGTGTCGGCGAGGATCTCCCTCCGCAGCGCGGTCAGCCAGGCGGAGAAGGCCACGGCGTCGTTGGCGTAGCTCTTGTTGAGCTCGTATTCGTTCTCCGTCCAGGTCGCAAGCGGCGATTCGTTGTGCTGGATCACGGCCTCGAGCTTGTCGAGCGCCTTGTACAGCTTCGCCTCGGCCGTCTCCTGCGCGTCCATTTCCGCGTAGAGCGCCGCGAGCTCGCTCGATACCTCCTCCGGCAGCGAGGCGACCCAGCGCGAGAGCAGGGAATCCTCCGTCTCGCGGTCGGCCTCGGTCTTGACGAAGGCGGGGATATCGCCGGTGAAGCACTCGCCGAGATCGTGGACGAGGCACATGTCCACCACGCGGTCGATATCGAGCTCCGGGAACTCGCGCCGCAGCAGCAGCGCCGCAAGGGAAAGACGCCAGCTGTGCTCGGCCACGCTCTCCGGCCGCCCCTGCGAGCTGGTGCAGTGCCGCGTCGTGTCCTTGAGCCGCTCCGCGACGTGCAGGATGTTCAGAAATTCTCTCGGCTCCATGCCCGTTCCTCCTCTTTTAAGCTAAGCGAGATCATCCGAAGGTTTCGCAAAAAGGCGCGGCGGCGCCCCCTTGACGCCGCCGCGCTTTCGCGCTCAGTAATTCTCTTCGCGGACCTCGAAATAGCTCTGCGGGTGATTGCACACCGGGCAGACCTCGGGGGCGGCAGTGCCGACGACCAGGTGGCCGCAGTTGCGGCACTCCCAGACCTTGACGCTGCTCTTTTCAAAGACCTGCTTGGTCTCGATGTTGTTCAGCAGCGCGCGGTAGCGCTCCTCGTGCGCCTTCTCGATGGCGGCGACGCCGCGGAACTTCGCGGCCAGCTCGGGGAAGCCCTCTTCCTCCGCGTCCTTGGCCATGCGCTCGTACATGTCGGTCCACTCGAAGTTCTCGCCCTCGGCGGCGTGCAGCAGGTTGTCCGTGGTCGCGCCGAGCTCGCCGAGCTCCTTGAACCACAGCTTGGCGTGCTCCTTTTCGTTCTCGGCGGTCTTGAGGAAGAGCGCGGAGATCTGCTCGTAGCCCTCCTTCTTCGCAGTCGAGGCGAAGTAGGTGTATTTGTTCCTCGCCTGGGACTCGCCCGCAAAGGCTTCCCACAGGTTCTTTTCGGTCTTGGTGCCCGCGTATTTGTTGGCCATGGTGTTTCCTCCTGAATATAATGAATATAAGTTGTTGAAAGCTCTGTTACAAAAATACTATACCCCATCCGTTTGAAAATATCAACGGCAAATCAAAAACGCCGCGCGGGCCGCCGAGGGCGTCGGCCCCTACGGGATTCACGGCTTCCCCGCGCGCGGGGAAGCTGTCGAGCGAACGCGAGACTGACGAGGTCTTTTCGCCTCCGTCTCACGTCCCCCGGGGGAGAATCCAACGGAGGGGGCCCGTAGGCCCCCTCCTTGTGTCGCTGAAGGGGGAGGTCCCAAGGAGGGGGATGAATCGAAACATCCCCCTCCTTGGCGTGCTTTCTCTTTTTGTCCACTTTCTCTTTGCACGAGCAAAGAGAAAATGGACACCGACCGGGTCGTTACGCGGTGAAAAGGAAAAATGCTCTTTCTGTCCGCAAAGCGGCCCTCCTCGTGTACAATAAAAGCAATGCCAACACAAAAAGAGCCGCTTTCAACCAGCGACACGCTCTTCCGTCCATAGAGCAGCGGGAGGAGCTCGAGGAGGGGCGAAGGGCCCTCCTCGTGTACAATAAAAACACAAAAAAGAAGTCATCCATATGGATGACTTCTTTTTTGTGTTGGCATTGACCTATTTTCCCGGCTCGTCGCCAAGCAAGTATCGTCGGCACTGGTGAGCTTAACTTCTGTGTTCGGAATGGGAACAGGTGGACCCTCACCGTTAGAAACACCAACTGCGTCAGAGAAAACTTCACTCCGCTTCGTCCCTCTTACGACGGACCTCCGCTTCGTTCCGTTTCCTCTTCCTCTTCGATCCAAACCCGCTTGCGCTGGGCTTTGAATCGAAAACCAGGGAACTTTTCTGTACCCTGAAAACTGAACAGAGAAAGGAATGGATTTTTACAAGGACGAAACCTGCATAAGATCTTGTAGGTCAAGCCCTCGGGCTATTAGTACCGGTAGGCTGAACACATTACTGTGCGTACACCGCCGGCCTATCAACGAAGTAGTCTTCTTCGGCCCTTACTCC
>ONQJ01000034.1 GCA_900319935.1 uncultured Eubacteriales bacterium
ATGAAACGCATCCTGATGATCGGCACGGGCGGCACGATCGCCTCGGAAATGACGCCGGAGGGGCTCAGCCCCGACCTCACGCCCGCGCAGCTGCTGCACGCGGTGCCGTCGATCTCCTCCCTGTGCGAGGTGGACTGTCTGAGCCTGTTCTCCATCGACTCGACGAACATCACGCCCGCGCACTATCTGCGCCTCGCCGGCGCGATCTGCGAGCACTACGGCCACTACGACGGCTTCGTCATCTCCCACGGCACGGACACGATGGCCTACACCGCCGCGGCGCTGTCCTATCTCGTGAGGGGGGCGAAAAAGCCCGTCATCCTCACCGGCGCGCAGAAGCCGATCAACTTCGATTCCACCGACTCGAAGATCAATCTTGCCGACGCCTTCGTCTGCGCCTGCTCGGACAAGATCCACGGCGTGAACATCGTCTTCTCCGGCCGCGTGATCACGGGCACGCGCGCCAGAAAGACCTGCTCGAAGAGCTACACGGCCTTCTCCTCGATCAATTACCCCGACATCGCCACGCTGCAGGACGGGCGGCTGCTGTGCTATATCGAGAGCCCCTACGCCGAGACGCCGCTGTTCTCCGCGGCGCTCGACGCCAACGTCGGCCTGATCAAAATGATCCCCGGCACGGACGTGGAGCTGATGGATTTCCTGCTCTCGCGCAAGGACGCCGTGGTGCTGGAGTGCTTCGGCGTGGGCGGGCTGCCTTCTTACAGCGACGACAGGCTCTTTGAGGTGATCCGCCGTCACACCGCCGCGGGAAAATTCATCGTCGTCACCACGCAGGTGCAGAACGAGGGCTCGGATCTGTCGGTGTACAGCGTGGGCCACCGTCTCAAGGAGAGCCCCTGCGTGCTGGAGGCCTACGACATGACGAGCGAGGCCGCGCTGGCGAAGATCATGTGGATCCTGGCCGAGACGCGCGATCCCGAACGGGTCGCCGCGCGCTTCTATACCCCGGTCGGGCCGGACATGCTTTACAGAGGCTGAGCCATGAAAACCGTCATTGTGATCGGCGGCGGCGCCTCCGGCCTGATGGCCGCGCTCACGGCCGCAAAGGATAAAAACAACCGCGTCCTTCTGCTCGAGCGGCAGCAGCGCCCCGGGCGCAAGCTGCTCGCCACGGGCAACGGCCGCTGCAACCTGACGAACAGCTCCTGCCCGATCGGGCGCTATCACGGCGCGGACGCCGCCTTCGCGCGCCCCGCGCTCGAGCGCTTCGGCCCGGAGGCCACGCTCGCCTTTTTTTCCTCGCTCGGACTGCTGACCGTGGAGGAGCCCGGCGGGCGCGTCTACCCGCTGTCGGACTCCGCCAACAGCGTTCTCGACGTGCTGCGCTTCGCCCTCGCGGGAGCGGACGTGGAGCTGCACACCTCCTGCCGCGTCGAAAGCGTACGGCGCGAGAGGGGCGGCTTCGCCGTTTCGTGTGAAAACGAGCGCTTTTTCGCCGACGCGCTGATCGTCGCCTGCGGCGGCGCGGCGGGCGGGAAGCTCGGCGGCGTGACGGACGGCTATGAGCTCCTCAAAGCGCTCGGCCACAGCCGCACGAAGCTCTATCCCGCGCTGACGCCGCTCCTTACCGCGCCGGAGTACCCGCGCGCGCTCAAGGGCGTGCGCGCCGACGCGGCCGTGGAGCTGCGGCTCGGGCGCGAGATACTCGCGGCGAGCGCGGGCGAGGTGCAGTTCACCGAACGCGGCGTGTCCGGCCCGGCCGTGTTCGACGTCTCGCGCGCGGCCTCCGTCTGCGGAGAGGGCGCGCAGATCGCGTTCGATTTCTTCCGCGGCCGCGAGGACGGCGTTCTGCTCGGCATGCTGCGCGTCAGGCGCGATGCCCGGCCGGAGCTGGAGGCGGGCGAGCTGCTGTGCGGCATGCTGCACAACCGTCTGGGGCGCATGTGCGTGAAGTATGCCGGCCTCCCGGGCGCCGCGCCGCTGCGCACGCTTTCGGACGGCGAGCTCCGGCGCGTGCTGGAGGCCTGCCGCGCTTTCACGCTGGAAGTGCGCGGCACGGCGGGCTTCGACGGCGCGCAGGTCACGGCGGGCGGGATCTCGACCGCGGAGTTCGACCCCGACACGCTGCAGAGCCGCCTCGTGCCCGGGCTCTTCGCCTGCGGCGAGGTGCTGGACGTCGACGGCGACTGCGGCGGCTACAATCTCCAGTGGGCCTGGTCGAGCGGCGCGCTGGCCGGGAGGCTGGGAAGATGATCCTGGCGAAAAAGCTGGGCGTCCGGACGGAGGAGATCACGGAGCTTCGGCTCGTCAAGCGCTCGCTCGACGCGCGGAAGAAGGACGATATCCATTACGTCTGCTCGCTCGCCGTCGGGCTCGGAGAAAAAGAAGCCCGGCTGCTCGCGAAAAACAAGAGCGCCGACGTGTCCCCTTACCTGGAAAAAGAATATCCGATCCCGCAGGTCCGAAGCGCCGAGCGTCCCGTCGTCGTCGGCTTCGGTCCGGCGGGCATGTTCGCCGCCCTGCTGCTCGCTTACGCGGGGGCGCGGCCGATCGTGCTCGAGCGGTTCGGCGAGGGCGGCGCCGGGACCTTTTCCGACGGCAAGCTCAACACCGGCACGCACGACGGGCGCATCGCCTGGGTGCTGCGGCAGTTTTACGAGCACGGCGCGCAGGAGGAGATCCTTTACGACGCCAAGCCGCACATCGGCACGGACGTGCTCGGCGGCGTGGTCAGGTCCATCCGGCGGGATATCGTCTCCCGCGGCGGCGAAGTGCGCTTTTTCTCGCGGCTCGACGGGCTGGAGATCGAAAACGGCGTCCTCTCCGGCGCGCGGGTGCACAGTCCCGCAGGAGACTATTTCCTCCCCTGCTCGAAGCTGATCCTCGCGATCGGGCACTCGGCGCGGGACACTTTTTCGATGCTGCGCGATCTCGGCGTGCCGATGGAAAGAAAGCCCTTTTCGATGGGCGTGCGCATCGAACACCTGCAGAGAGCGATCGACCTGGCGCAGTACGGCCACGAGCGCGGCGGCGAGCTGCCTCCGGCCGACTATTCCCTGAGCGTCCACTTCCCGGACGGCGAGAGCGCCTACACCTTCTGCATGTGCCCCGGCGGGCAGGTCTTCGCCGCGGCCTCGGAACGCGGCGGCGTCGTCACCAACGGGATGAGCTTTTCGGCGCGCGGCGGCGAGAACGCCAACGCCGCCCTGCTCGTCACGCTGCGGCCGGAGGATTTTTCGAGCCCCGAGCTTTTCGAGGGCATGGAATGGCAGCGCAGGATCGAGCGCGCCGCTTATGCTTACGGCGGCGGGGACTACCGCGCCCCGGCGCAGCTCGTCGGCGATTTTCTGGCCGCGCGGCCGAGCGTCGGCCCCGGGAGCGTTTCGCCCACTTACCGTCCCGGCGTCGTCTGGGGCGAGATCAGAGAGGTCCTGCCGGAGAAACTCACATCGGTGCTCGCGCGCGCGATCCCGGCATTCGGGAAAAAGCTGCGCGGCTTCGACGATCCGGACGCGGTGCTGACTGCGCCGGAGACGCGCTCCTCCTCTCCCGTGCGCATCCTGCGCGGCGCGGATCTCTGCTCGCCTTCCGTCGCGGGGCTCTACCCCTGCGGGGAGGGCGCGGGCTACGCGGGCGGCATCACCTCCGCCGCCGTGGACGGCCTGCGCTGCGCCGAGGCGCTGCTGGAGAGTTTTTAGTTTTTAGATTTTAGTTTTTAGAGGACGGGGGACGCGGGGAAAGAGCCTGCGGCAGCCCATGTTTCCGATAAGAAAAAGATAAAAAGCACGGCGGATCTGCAAAGAATTGCGGATCCGCCGTGCTTTTTACTAAAAACTAAAATCTAAAATCTAAAAACTACTGTCTCAATCCGAGCCGAGCAGGGCGACGAAGCAGTTTTTCACATTTTCGTCTTTCCAGGGGAAGTGCTCCGCGGCATAGCCGCAGTCCTCGAGCAGGCCCGCGCCGTTCTCGCCCGTCAGGCTCGAGAAGGCCGAGACCACGCCGTCGAGCTGTTGGGCAAAGAGCTCCGCGTCCTCGGCCGAAAGAGAGCCGAGACAGTCCTGCACGACACGGTCGACCTCGTCGGGACCGACGCCGCTCTCCTGGAAGTAATCCGCCAGCTCGGCCGCGCAGGCCGCGGCAGAGAGCGAGCTGCCCGCCGTGCCGGGGAAATAGCGGCCGCGGACGTCCTCGAGCAGCGCGCGGAGTTCCTCGGCCGAGGGCTCGCCCCACAGGAGCCGCGCGGTCTCCGTGAGCTTCTCGGGGCTTGCGCCGTGGCCCATCGACAGCGAATACACGAGACCCTCCTCCGCGTCGAAGCGGTCGTACACGCCCGCCTCGCCGGAGATCAGGCGGATCGAGCCGCCGCCCTCCTCGGCGCTGACTTCCTGCCATTCATAATACATCCCGGAGATATCCTCGTAGGCCTCCGCCTTTGCGACGCGGTAGTTGTATGCGATCCCGCCGAGCGAAAAGCCCAGCTGCGCCAGCGGCATGTCCCCCTCGATGACGGTCCAGGAGAGCTCCTCCGCGCCGTCGGGCGCTTTCATCTCGACGCCGAAGCGCGCGGCGATCTCCTCCGCGGAGGAGGCTTTCACCGGGTTGGGCAGGCCGACCGCAGGCTCTTCCGCCGTCGGCGCGGCAGCCGGCTGCTTCTGCGCGCCGCAGCCGGCGAGCAGCGAGAGAGCCAGGACGAGGCAAAGGCATATCGACAGTCTTTTTTTCATTTTCATTCTCCTTCTTTTCCGGTTTTCACTTCTTCAGACGCTTCCGGCGCGCTTTTGTTCCCTCCCAGCTCGGAGATCAGGGCCGCGCCGATGATCAGCACCGTGCCGACGAGACCGAAGAGCGTCATCTTCTCGCCGAGCAGGAACATCGACAGCAGCACCGCCATGACCGGATCGGCATAGGAGAAGATCGCGACGCTGCGCGCGGGGATGCGCAAAATCAGGCTGAAATACAGGATATACGGGATCGCCGTGAGCCCCACGCCGAGCAGGAGCAGCAGCACCGCGCCGCGCAGATCGATCGAGAGCGCGCCGCGCTCGGTCAGGAGCACGTAGGGCGTCGTCACGAGCGCCGCGACGGCGAGCTGCACCGTCGTACGCAGGATACTGTCGCCGCCCGGGAGCTTTTTGTTGATCAGCACCACGCAGGCGTAGCCCGTCGCGCCGAGCAGCGCGAAAAGCGGCCCGCGGATGTCGGCGGCGGCAAAGCCGTTCTCGGCCACGCCCGAGACGAAGACCATCCCGACGAAAGCCGTGAGCGCGCAGATGAGGTGCCGCGCGGTGAAGCGCTCGCCCAGCAGCAGCGGCGAGGCCAGCAGGATCAAAATCGGCTCGACGTAATAACACACCGTCGCTGTGGCGACCGTCGTGTAATGATAAGCCGCGAACAGTCCGATCCAGTCGAGCGCGATCAGCGCGCCGCAGACCGCCATCGGCAGCAGCGTGCGCCTGAACTCCTCCCGGTCGATCGGGCGGCGGGAGACGAGGCAAAAGGCGATGAGCGACACGGCGCTGACCCAGGCGCGCAGGCAGGCCGTCACCGGCGAGGGCAGGCCGATCGCGCGCACCAGCGGCCCGAGCAGACCGAAGAGCGCCATGAGCAGCACGAAGCGTATTTTCAAAAGAGCCGTTTTGTCTTTCATGTCCCCACGTCCGTTTCATCGGATGGTTTATTATAGTATGGCCTTTGTCGGATTTCAACGTTTTTGCGCAAAGAGAGCGCTCTTTCCTCCCCGACGGAGAAAAAACAAAAATATTTTTTTCAAAAGGGCTTGACAGAATTGTGTCGTTGTAGTATTGTACTAATTGCTTAATACAACTACACAAAAAGGAGGGCGAATATGGACTTTGAACTGCAGAGCTCCCGGCCGATCTGGCTGCAGCTGTCCGAGCAGCTCGCTCGCCGTATCGTGACCGGCGCGTATCCGCCGGGCTCGCGCTTCCCCACCGTGCGCGACCTGGCCGCCGAGGCCGGGGTCAACCCGAACACGATGCAGCGCGCGCTGGGCCAGCTCGAGAGCGAGGGCCTCGTGATCACGAACCGCACCGCGGGCCGCACCGTGACCGAGGACGTGGGCGTGCTCGACGCGATGCGGAAGCGTCTCGCCGCGGAGCTGACGGAGAAGTACTTTTCGGATATGAAGGAGCTGGGCTATTCCCGCGCACAGGCCGCGGAGATCGCCGCAGAAACGGAGGAAGAAACATGAACGAACTGGTCAGATGCACCAACCTGAGCCGCAGCTTCGGCGAAGTCCGCGCGCTCGATAACGTCAATCTCAGCCTGCCGGGCGGCAGGATCGTCGGTCTGCTGGGGCCCAACGGCTCGGGCAAGACGACGCTCATCAAGATCCTCAACGGGCTGCTGCAGCCCACCGCGGGCGAGGTCCGCATCGCCGGGAACGCCCCGGGCGTCGAGACCAAAAAGATCGTCAGCTATCTGCCCGACCGCGGCTACTTCCCCGAGTGGATGCGCGTGGGCGACATGATCGAGCTCTTCGCCGACTTCTACGCCGACTTCGACCGCGTCAAGGCGGCCGAGATGTGCCGCGTGCTCGGTCTTGACGAGAAGCTGCCGATCAAGACCCTGTCGAAGGGCACGCGCGAAAAGATGCAGCTGATGCTGGTCATGTCCCGCGCCGCGAAGCTCTATCTGCTCGACGAGCCGATCGCGGGCGTGGACCCGGCGGCGCGCGAGTTCATCATGCGCACGATCCTGACGAATTACAGCGAGGACGGCACGGTGCTGATCTCGACGCACCTGATCCTCGACGTCGAGCAGGTGCTCGACGAGGCGGTGTTCCTGCGGCAGGGCGAGCTCGTCCTGCACGAGAGCGTGGACAGCATCCGCGAGCGGACCGGCGGCAGCGTCGATCAGCTCTTCCGCGACATGTTCCGCGCGCAGCTTTGATAGGGAGGGAAAAAACATGCTTGGTAAATTGATGAAATACGACCTGCGCTCCTGCCTGCGCAAGTTCGGCCCGCTCTGGATCGCCGCCGTGGCGCTGAGCGTGCTGATCGGTCTGTCGTTCCGCTATGTCGTCGACGTCGAAGGCGGCAGCAGCGGCCTTATCACCTTCCTGCTCGGCGTGCTGCCGTCGATGGTGCTCTTCGGTCTGTTCGTGGCGATGGCGGTGCTCGCGCTGATCTTCGTGTGCGAGCGCTTCTACAAGGGGCTCCTCGGCGACGAGGGCTATCTGATGCTCACGCTGCCCGCCTCCGCCGGCGCGCACATCGCCTCGAAGGGACTGACCGCGCTGATCCTCGAGCTCGCTTCCGCGCTCGTCGCGCTGCTGAGCGGCTTCCTGCTCGTCACGGTCTACCGTCCCGCCGGCTTTGCCGAGGGCTGGATGGAATTCTGGCGGGCGCTCGGTCAGCTCAAGCTCCCCTCCGGTATTCCCTGGCTGATCGTCGAGGGCGTGCTGCTCGTGATCGTCACCGCCGCGGCGCAGACGCTGAAGATCTACGCGTCGATCGCGCTGGGCCATCTGGCGAAGAAGCACCGCGCGCTCTGGGCGCTGCTGAGCTACGTGGGCATCGGCGTCGTGCTGAACATCCTCTTCGGCGTCGGCGTGTCGAACGGTCTCGTCGGACGTCTGTTTGGCTTCGGCGCGAGCTGGGGCTTCTTCGCCGAGAACGGCGAGATCACCGTCAACGGGCTCGGCATGGCGGCCGGCGCGATGGGCTCGGCCATCCTGATGGAGCTCATCCTCTGCGCGGCCTTCTTCTTCCTGACGCGCTACATCCTCAAGCGCCGCCTGAATCTCGAGTGATCGAAAAAAGCAGAAGACCTCTCTCCCAAACGGGAGAGAGGTCTTTGTTTGTGCGTTTGTGCGTTTGTGCCGGAGAAGCCCCGGCCCGCCTCAGATCGCGTACTGGCTTTGGAACAGCTCGTAGTAGAAGCCCTTTTGCTCGAGCAGGGAGCGGTGCGTCCCCTGCTCGACGATCTGTCCGTCCCGGATGACCAGGATCAGATCGGCGTCCACGATGGTGGAGAGCCGGTGGGCGATGATAAAGCAGGTGCGGCCGCCCATGAGGCGGTCCATGGCCTTTTGGATCAGCAGCTCCGTGCGGGTGTCCACGTTGGAGGTGGCCTCGTCCAGGATCAGCAGGGGTCTGTTCGCCAGCAAGGCGCGGGCAATGGTGAGCAGCTGCTTCTGGCCGGAGGAGACGGCGGTGCTGTCCTCGGAGATCACCGTGTCGTAGCCGTGGGGCAGACGGCGGATGAAGTGGTCGCAGTAGGCGCTGTCGCAGGCCCTCACGATCTCCTCCCGGGTGGCCTCCGGGCTGCCGTAGGCCACGTTTTCGGCCACGGTGCCCTTGAACAGCCAGGTATCCTGCAGGACCATGGCAAAGAGCTTGCGGTTCTCGGCGCGCGAGAGCTCGGACACGTCCCGCCCGTCGATGAGGATCCGGCCGGCCTGGATGTCATAAAAGCGCATGAGCAGGTTGACGATGGTGGTCTTGCCCGCGCCGGTGGGGCCGACGATGGCCACCTTCTGCCCGGGCTGCACGTCCATGTTCAGATCCCGGATCAGCGGCTTTTTCGGGTCGTAGGAGAAATCCACATGGCGCAGCTCCACCCGGCCGCGGGTGGGAGGCTGTACGATCCCGGAGGGGTCCTCCTCCTCGGGCAGATCCAGGATGGTAAAGACGCGCTTCGCGGAGGCCTTGACGTGCTGGATATAGCCGAGGCCGAAGGCGATCCGCTCCAGCGGGGAAGAGAACTGGCGGGCAAAGAGGATGATCGTGACCACGGTGCCGATGGGCACGCCGCGGTGCAGGATCAGCCAACCGCCCACGACGATCACGGCGATATAGGCCAGCGCGTTGACAAAGGCGATGACGGGCTGGACGATCGAGGAGAGAAAGTAACCGAGGATGCCTTTGCGCTGATGACGCTCGGAGAGCTCGTCATACTTTTTCTGCAGCTCCTCTTCCCGGTTGAAGGCCTTGGTGGCGGGATAGTTGGTGAAGGCCTCCTCCGCGAGAGAGGTGAGCTTGCCGCCCAGATCGAAGTGCTTGTCCCAGTGCTCCTCGCCCAGCGTGGCCATTTTGGCCGAGAGAAAGACAGACAGCGGGAAAAGCAGTATCACCGGGATGGCCATGCGCCAGTCGGTGATAATGAGGATGAGCGCGATGACGAACAGCTGCAGAAAGCCCGAGATGAGGATATCCACCACGCCGCTGACGCTCGAGGCCATGTCGCTCACGTCGTCCATCATCCGGTCGATGACGTCGCCCGCCGGGGTCTTGTCCATATAGGACACGCTCAGGCGGCGCAGCTTCTCCGACAGGCGGATGCGAAAGCCCGCGCAGAAGTAGCGGCTGACGGCGTTCTGCAGCATATAGTATTTGCCGTAGGTCACCCCGGCCTGCAGCGCGTAGACGCCCAGGAGGAGTCCCAGCCCCGGCAGCAGGCTTCGCCCGAGGCCGGGCGTGCGTGCCTCTGTCCATTCATAGAGCCGGTTGATCAGCGCGCCCATCAGCTCCGGTATCGCCACCGCGCAGCCGATCAGCACCAGGCAGAGGACGGCCGAGAGCAGGACCCAGCCTCCCAGAGGCCGGATCTCCCGCATCAGGCGCTTTCCGGTCTCGTCAAAGATACGGCGCTTTTCCTTCGCCTTTCCGTTCCGTTCGGACGAACTCATGCGGCCCCACCTCCCGTCTGGGAGAGATAGATCTCCCGGTAGATGGAGCAGCTCTCCAGCAGCTCCTCGTGGGTCCCGGCACCCGCGAGAGCGCCGTCGGACAGGACAAAGATCCGGTCGGAGTGCATGGCGGAGACCACGCGCTGGGTGATGATGATGCGCGTGCGCCCGGCGAGCTTTTCGCCCAGCGCCCTGCGCACCTCGGCCTCGGTGAGGAAGTCCAGAGCGGAGAAGGAGTCGTCGAAGATGTAGATCGGGGCCTCCTTGAGGACGGCCCGGGCGATGGCGAGGCGCTGCTTCTGGCCGCCGGAGACGTTGCTCCCGGCCTGTTCGAGCCTGAAGTTCAGCCCTTCCGGCTTTTCCCGCACGAAGTCGGCGATCCGGGCCAGCTCCAGCGCGGCCCACAGCTCCTCGTCGGTGGCGTCGGGCTTGCCCATGCGCAGGTTCTCCGCCACGGTGCCGGCGTAGAGCATGGACTTCTGCAGCGAGCAGCTTACGTTGGCGCGGACGTCCTTTGGCGATAGCTTCGCCGCATCCTGGCCGTCAAAGCGCAGCTTTCCCTCGGTGGGAGCGCGGAAGGCCAGCAGCAGCTCCGTCAGCGTGGTCTTGCCGGAGCCGGTGCCGCCGATGACGGAGACCCACTCCCCCGGTTTGATATGGACGTCCACATCGCTCAGGGCGGGCAGGGAGCTGCCGGGATAGGTAAAGCCGATGTGCTCGAGGTCGATCGCCCCGGAAAAGGACAGACCCTGTGCCGGACGGTCCTCCTCCAGAGCCGTGGATTCGGTGATCTGGCTCAGGCGCTTGACCGCAACGCGGACGTGCGGCAGCATGACGATGTCGTAGGAGACCGATACGATCGCGCCGAGGATGATGTTGATGTACTGGATGATGGCGAAGACGTCGCCCGCGGTGAGTCCGCTGCCCCGCTCCATGCGCACGCCGCCGAGATACACGATCAGCAGGGCCGCCGTGTTGAGCACGAACGCCGCCGCCGGATCGATGATCTCCATGCTGACGTTGGCGCGGATGAGGTTGTCGGCCATGACGCGCGTGGCGTCGGTGATCTTCGCGTGGGCATGGCGCTCTCGGTCGAAAGCCCGGATGACGCGGATGCCGCGCAGCCGTTCCCGGACCAGATCGTTCTGCTTGTCGCACTGGCCGTCGGCGATCTCCCAGAGGTGCTCGATCCTCTTGCTGAGGAGTATGCCCGCTCCGAGGAGCAGCGGCACGACGCAGATGATCACGAGCGAGAGGTAAATATCCTTGCGCATGCAGAGAACGACGCCGCCGAGAAACATCAGCGGGATAATGAGGATGCCGCCGCAGAGCATGGAGATCACCTCGTTGAGCGTGCCCACGTCATGGGTGGTACGGGTGACCAGATTGGAGGCGCCTATGCTGCCCACCTCCGTCAGGGTCATGGTATGGATCCTGCGGAAGAGGGCGGAGCGCAGATTCCAGGTATAGCCGGCGACGACGTGATAGACCACCCAGTAGCCCCCGGCCACGGAGCCCAGGCTCAGCAGAGAGAGCCCCAGCATCCAGCCTGCGGTTTTGAGGATGTAGCCGAAGGTGTCGGCCTCCGCCGCGCCGTAAACGCCCTTGTCCAGCACGTCGGCCATCAGCGTCGGCAGCAGCAGATCGCAGATCGCCGAAACAGCCATCAGGAGCGTGGCCAGGGCGATCCTGCCCCTGTAGGGTTTGAGATAAGACAGTAGTTTTCGCATAACAGCTCCCTCCTTTCGGGGAGGCGGCCGGGGCGGAGGACGCTCCGGACAGGGATGGAAAAAAGAAAACCGCGGCTGTACAGCCACGGTTTTATGCAGGCGGATATCGGCCCGAAACGGGCATAAAAATACCGTGACATGATGCCACGGTTCAAAAAACAGACACTTGTTCTGCTCGGATCAAAAAATACGGACCGAGGTCATCAAACGATATTCAGTTGCGCTTTTGATTCTGTTCCTGATCATTATTTGATTCCCTCGCTTTCTTTTAGATTTTTGCGATTTTCACGCGATGCAAACTATATCAGATGGAAGCTGAAAAGTCAATGCCTATTTTTCCATATTCCGGCATTCCTGACAGGCAGCCGGGACCGCCTTTGGCAGTCCGGCCGCCTGTTATGTGTTTTGGAGATTTTATTCCGCGCCGGTGATGCTCACGCCGAAAAGGCGCGTGACGGCGGGGATGAGATAGTTGTTGTACTGCCTGCGTTCCCGGGAAAAGCGCATCGTCCCGGCGAGCTCGCGCATCGTGCCGGAGACCGAGCCGCCCTCGACGACCGTGACCGTGCCGCCGTCGTGCAGATAGCCCAGACGGATCTCGCCGGCGATGTCGCCGCACGCGGAATCGACCTGGAAATCCGAGAATTCGACGATCTCCAGATATCTGCCCGTGCGCAGCTCCGCGGCGGAGGCGCCGCCGCCGTCGACGGCGATATTGCCGGGGATGAAGCTGTCCTGCAGGCCGAGGTACTGCGAGAACATGCGGCTGCCGAAAAAGCTTCTGGCAACGCCGTTTTCGATGATCGTGAGGTCGCGCACCGGCGCGCCCTCGTCGTCGTAGGCGCCGTTGTGCGAGGAGTTGTCGAGCCGCCGCAGCGCGCGGATCGTGAGCGGATCGCCGCTCGCGTTCTCACAGATGGACTTTCCGATCTCGCAGTCGGAGATCTTCTGATAGACCATGGCCGCGGCCATGCGGTCGACGAAGTAATCGTAGATCTGCAGGGCGTCGTCCGTGGAAAAGACCACGTCGCATTTTCCGAGTGCGGGCGTCTTTTCCGCGCGCAGCTTGTCGCGGCCGAAGCGCAGCGTCTCCTCGACGTTCGCCTTCAGGCCCGCGGCGTCGCAGCTGCCGGAGCGATACATGCGGTAGAGCTCGATCTCGTGTCCGGCGCGGCGGGCGTTGACGACGACCTCCGCCATCGAGGCGGGATAGACGTCCGTCACGTCGATGCCCGTCGAGGAGATGAAGCGCCGTTCCACGCTGTCGGCGAAGATCTCGTAGGAATTGATATCCGCCTCCGCGCTTTCTTCCACCGAGCGCATCGCGCGCAGGAAATCGCCGGAGATCGCGCGCAGGTCGGGCGCTTCGGCGACGGGCGCGGCCTCGCCGCGCGGCTCGTTGAGGGCGTAGAGCGGATTGCGGACCAGCTTGGCCTCCTCGAGAAGTCGGGCGATCAGCTTTTCGGCGTCCTCGCGCGTCGCCGTCGGCGCGAGCCGCGCCGAGGCGCTGCCGAGGAACTCACTGTCTCCTTCGGAGAATTTTCTGTACAGCGTGAGCGTGATATGCTCGACGTCGCGCATGCGGTTCTGGTCGAGCGCATGGCGGATGAAGTAGAACTCCCAGCCCCTGCGGCGTTCGTCCGCGACGGTCCAGCCGTCGGCTCCGGATGCGCGGAGCAGATCGAGAATGAAGTTTTCCATTATCCGAGCCTCGCTTTCGCTTTCATGTAGGGGCCGCCGTCCGAGACCTTGACCCATTCCTTGTGGCCCTTGCCGCAGCCGCCGGAGCCGAAAAGCTCATGGTCGCGGCTGAGCATCGAGATCGAGCCGAGCAGATCCGGCACATAGCCGGTCATCACGATCGGCGAGACGACCTTGCCGGTCAGGGCGCCGTCGCGGATCTCATAGCCGCGGTCGATGATGCACTGGATGCCCCAGTGCTTGGGGTCCTCCATGCCGGACTGCATGCCCGCGAGGAGATAGCCGTATTTCACGGAGGCGATCATCTCATCGAGCGTGGAATCGCCCGATTCGAAGACCGTGTTGGTCATGCGGGTGTAGACCTTGTGCTCGAAGTTCTCGCGCTTGCCGTTGCCTGTCGGCTCGACGCCGAGGCGCAGCGCGGCGAGCGCGTCGCACACGCCGGTGTGAAGGATGCCGTTTCGGATCTCCACGGTGTCGTGGGCAAGGACGCCCTCGTCGTCGAAGGCGTAGCTGGCGACCTGGATCTCCGGCTTTGCGCCCTCGTGCATCGTCACCAGGTCGCTGCCGACCCGCTTGCCGATATACTGCGCGCCGAGCGCGCGGTTTTTCACGAACATGTCCATCTCCACGCCGTGGCCGAAGGCCTCGTGCGCGATCAGACCGCTGACCTCGGGCGAGACGATGATCTCGTACTCGCCGGGCTCGATCCGCCCGGCCTCCAGCAGCTCTTCGGCGATCCCGGCGACCTTTTCGACTTTCTCGCCGAGCTTGTCGAAGATCTCCGGGCCCTCGCGGCCGGAAACGGAATCATAGCCGAACTTGACCTCTCCGTCCTTCGCGGCGATCACAAGGACCATGCCTTCGGAGTAGACGTAGCTCTGGCGCATGTCGCGCTTCGCCGTTAGGAACATCTTGGACACATGGGTGGACTGCGCCCGCAGGCGGCAGTCGATCGCATGCCCGCCGAATTCGACGCCGTGCGCCGACAGCGCCGAGAAGCTGTCGACCAGTGCGCCGAGATCGCAGTCCTCCGGCAGCCGCCCCGTTTCCATCTCCTCGCGGAGCACGCAGGGCTCGTCCGGCAGGACGGGAGTATCGTAAACGGCGCTTCCGGTCTCTTCCAGCAGGGCGAACTGCTCGTCCAGCGCGCGGCGCGCCGCGGCGGCGGTCAGCTCGGGATGTGCCGGATCAAAGAGATTGAAGGCGTACTCGCTGTACAGGCCGCCGCGGCGGACGCGGACGACGCTGCCGCGCTCGGTCATCATCGTCGAGTGGTTGACCGCCTTGGCGCGCTGCGAGATCATGGCGGTGAAGCCCACGGAATCCGTGGACAGCACGCTGACGTAATCGAAGTCCTCGCCGAGCAGCTCCACGAGCTTTTTCAGGCCCGGAGCGATCGCGTCGAGGTAGGGGGAGAAAACTGCTTTCACGATCAGACTTCCTTTCCTTGGATACTGCGGCTTTCAATATACCACGCGCGCGCCGCATTTTCAACCGCGCAAAAGCCGTGTCTTTCCGCAGAAGACGCTTGTGTTTTTCCCGGGTACAGAGTATGATGATATATGATTATGATAGAGAGGGAGGCGATCGGAATGTCCGACAACTATCTGATCATCCACAAGAGCGTTCTGCCCGATTACTATGAAAAGGTGCTCGAGGCGCGGCGTCTGCTGGAATCCGGCCGGGTCCGCGAGGTCAGCGAGGCCGTGCGCCGCGTCGGCATCTCGCGCAGCACCTATTACAAATACAAGGACTATGTGTTCGAACCCGCCGAGACGACCGGCGGCCGCAAGGCCGTGCTCGAGCTGATGCTCGACCATCAGCCCGGCGTGCTCAGCGCGGTGCTCTCGCGTCTTTTCGGCGCGGGCGCGAA
>ONQJ01000009.1 GCA_900319935.1 uncultured Eubacteriales bacterium
TGATATGAGCGTGAAGGTAAACGAGGCGCTGCTCAAGGGCTATATCGACGCGATCAATCTGATTTCAGGAAAATTCGGGCTGGAAAACGATCTGACAGCCGTTTCCGCAGGGCGTTTTCCGGATATCCTCAGCGTGGAAAAGAAAGATCTCGACGCCGAAGAGATCTCGGCCGGTCTCGTCTCCGTTGCGGAGGAAGCCCTGCGCGACTTTGACGCGATGCGCGAGCGTGAGGGTGAAAAGCTCTGCACCGACGTATTGAGCAAGCTCGAGACGATCTCGTCACTCGTAGCCGTTGTCGAAGAAGAATCGCCCAGGACCGTCGAGGCGTATCGGAACCGACTGCGTGAAAAAATCAGCGAGGTTCTTTCCTCCGCGGGCGTGGACGAGAACCGCATTTTGGCCGAGGCGGCCATCTACGCGGACCGCGTCGCTGTCGACGAGGAAACGGTACGGCTGAGAAGCCACATGTCGCAGCTTCGCTCCATGCTTGCCGGCGGTTCGCCGATCGGCAGGAAAATCGATTTCCTGATCCAGGAATTCAACCGCGAGGCAAACACGATCGGATCGAAGTGTCAGAATTCCGATATCGCTCACGTGGTCGTCGAGCTCAAGTCCGAGATCGAGAAGATCCGCGAGCAGATCCAGAACATTGAGTGAGGCCGCCATGAAGCTCATCAACATCGGTTTCGGCAATCTTGTTTCCGCCGAGAGGATCGTTTCCATCGTCAGCCCCGAATCCGCGCCGATCAAACGCATGATCCAGGACGTGCGCGACAGGGGTTTGCTGATCGACGCGTCCTTCGGCCGCAGCACGCGCTCCGTGATCGTCACGGACAGTGGAAATCTCATCTTATCCTCGCTTGCGCCGGAGGTCCTGGCGCAGCGTGCGGAAGAAAAAGAATAAAAGGCAGGAAGTAAGAACATGCAGACAAAGGGCAGACTGATCGTGATCTCCGGTCCCTCCGGCGCGGGGAAGTCCACCATCGTGTTCAAGGCCATCGAAGGCCGGGACGATATGTGTTTTTCGACCTCCGTCACCTCACGCAGTCCCCGTCCGGGCGAAGTGGACGGACGGGAGTATTTCTTCATCGACCGCGAACGCTTTCAGCAGATGATCGCGGACGACGAACTGCTTGAACACGCCGAATACGTCGGCAACTATTATGGCACGCCGCGAAAGTTCGTCGAGGACAAGCTTGCCGCCGGCGTCAGCGTCTTTCTGGACATCGAAGTTCAGGGCGCTCGTCAGGTGAGCGAAAAAATGCCCGAAGCGATCAAGATCTTCGTGATCACGCCCTCGCTTGAGGAACTGCGCAGACGTCTTGTCAAGCGCGGCACCGACAGCCCCGAGGCTATCGAGGGCCGGTTAAGACGCGCAAGGGAAGAATATGCCGAGGCGGACTTTTACGATTATATCATCGTCAACGACAAGGTCGAGGTCGCCGCGGCGGAGCTGCAGGCCATCCTCACAGCGGAAAACTGCAAATACAGCTCCAGGAAGCATTGGCTGGAAAACGCCTGAAAAAACCAGGATCGTTTTGTAAAAACTGTGCCGCGTTCGCGGCAGATTGGAGATAAAACCTATGATGCTCTATCCCCCCGTAGCCGAGCTTGTCGACAAGATCGGCAGCCGTTATCAGCTTGTCAATCTCGTTGCGCGCCGCGCGCGCGTGATTTCCGCCGAGGCCGAGGAAAACGGTATTTCCCTTGAGAGAAAGCCCGTCTCTTCCGCAATCGACGAGGTCTATACCGGCAAGCTTGCCATCAAGAAGTAAAAAAACTGCAGGGTGGTGTCGTACGTGCCGATCTGTGTTGCCAAAATAGCGGTCTCCGCCGCGACATACAGCATAGACAGGCCCTATGACTATCTGGTCCCGGAGGAGCTTGTCGATTCGGTCTCCGTCGGCTCGAGAGTAAGCGTCCCGTTCGGAAGGGGCAACCGCAGCTGCGAGGGCGTCGTGCTGGCGCTCTCGGATGCGAGCGGAATGCCCGCCCTGAAAAGCATCCGCAGCGTCCTGGATCCCGAAAACGTTCTTGACGAGGCTCAGGTCAGACTGGCGCTTTTCATGCGGGAACGTTTTTTCTGCACCGTTTACGACGCGGTCCGGGCGATGCTCCCGGCCGGCCTTTGGTTCGACGAGCAGGGAAGACGCAAGGCGAGCGACAAGACCGTCGAGATCGCCACGCTTGCCCTTTCCGGCGACGAGGCCGAGGCGCTCGTCGAGGCGAAGCGTCTTCGCTCGCCTCAGCAGTCCGCGCTGCTTGAGTTGCTGTGCTGCTTCGGATCGCTTCCCGTGCACGATATGCTCGTTCATACGGGCGCGAAAAGGCCGTCCCTGAACGCGCTGGTAAAAAGCGGAGCCGTCGTTTTGAGCAAACGGGAGGTCTATCGCCGCCCCGAGATACGGGGGACCGGCGATCTGCCGATGCCTTGCTTGAACGAGGCGCAGACCCGGGCATACGAAGGCCTGAGGAGTCTTTCTTTTTCAGGAGCTGCGAACGCGGCGCTCCTCTTCGGCGTGACCGGAAGCGGAAAGACAAGCGTCTACATCCGCCTGATCGACGATCAGCTCAGAGCGGGGAAGTCAGCGATCCTGCTCGTTCCCGAGATCGCGCTGACGCCGCAGATGCTCGACACCTTTTCCGCCCATTTCGGCGAACAGGTGGCCGTTCTCCACAGCTCGCTCTCCGTAGGGGAGCGCTATGACGAATGGAAGCGCATTCGCCGCGGCGAGGCCCGCCTCGTGATCGGGACGCGCAGCGCCGTGTTTGCTCCCGTCTGGGATCTCGGCGTCCTCATTATCGACGAGGAGCAGGAGGAGACCTATCGCTCTGAGAATTCGCCGCGTTACGACGCGCGGGAGGTCGCCAAATACCTCTGCGCTCATGCGGGGGCGCTGCTTCTGATGGGCTCTGCCACGCCGCGCATCGAGAGCATGTATCAGGCCAGAACCGGACGATACCGCTACTTTGAACTGGCGGAGCGCTATAATGAAAAAGACCTTCCCTCTGTTTCGATCGTCGATATGAAGCGTGAGCTTCGGCGCGGGAACGGAGGGGACATCAGCTCTTTTCTGCGTAAAGAGCTGCAGGAGAATATAGACCGCGGCGAACAGAGCATCCTGTTCATCAACCGCCGCGGCGCCAACAAGCTGGTCAGCTGCGGGGAATGCGGCTTTACCTACCGCTGCCCCAAATGCAGCGTGTCCCTGACCTATCACAGCGCGCGCAGAAGGCTGATGTGCCATTACTGCGGCTATTCCCGCCGTGTGGACGGGGCATGCCCCGACTGCGGGGGCGAACTCAAATATGTCGGCAGCGGCACGCAGCACGTCGAACAGGAGCTTCGGGACTGCTTCCCGGGGACCGAGATCCTGCGCATGGATACGGATACGGTCACGCCCGTCGGGTCGCATGAAAAGCTTCTCGACCGCTTCCGTGACGAGAATATCCCGATCATGGTCGGGACACAGATGGTCACCAAGGGCCTGAATTTCGAAAACGTCACGCTTGTCGGCGTGATCTGCGCGGATCAAAGCCTGTATTCGGGCGATTACCGCGCCGGAGAAAGGACTTTTTCGCTTATCACCCAGGTCGTCGGCCGAAGCGGACGCGGTGAAAAAACGGGACGCGCCGTGATACAGACCTATACGCCTGACAATCAGACGATCCGGCAGGCGGCCGTTCAGGATTACGAGGCCTTCTATGCCTCCGAGATCGAACTGCGCGCCCTGCAGAACGCGCCGCCGATCGCGGACCGATACACGCTGACGGCCTCGGGTCAGAATGAAGAGCAGGTCGAATGGGCGATCCGCTATCTGTTTGATCTGCTCAGTCTTTCGGCAAAAGAGATCCCCGGAACGGCGGTGCTGGGCCCCGCTCCGCTGAGCGTCGTCAAGGTCAACGACCGTTTCCGGTACCGCGTGAACGTCACCGGGAAAAACAGCGCCGCGATCCGCAAAGCCCTGTCCGCCGCCGTCATCGAATGCTCCGGCGACAAGAGGTTCCGCGGCGTGAGCATCTACGCCGATCATGACCCGAGCGATTAAAAGGACCGTCTTCCGCATGTTCTGCGGCGGACGATAAGGAGAAATCAATGGCGACAAGAAACATTGTAACGAAGGAAGAGCCTCTTCTTTACAAAAAAAGCCGGCCTGTCAAGGCCTTCGACGCGCGGCTCCATCAGCTGCTCGACGACATGGCCGAAACGCTGCTCGCCTCCGGCGGGGTCGGACTGGCCGCGCCCCAGGTCGGCGTGCTGCGCCGCGCCGTTCTGGTGATCGAGACCAACGTGCCCGAAGGAGAAGACGAGCAGCTTATCGAACTGATCAATCCCGAGATCGTCGAGAGCTCCGGCGAGCAGTACGGGGCCGAGGGCTGTCTGAGCTTTCCCGATGAATACGGCCTTGTCCGCCGTCCCATGGACGTGACCGTTCGCGCGCAGGACAGAAACGGTGAATTCTTTACTGTCAGCGGTACGGGCCTGACGGCGCGCTGCTTCTGCCACGAGATCGATCATCTCGACGGAGTGGTCTTTACCACGCTCTGCGAGCGTATGCTCACGCAGGAAGAATTGGAACAGGGCAAGATCGAGGAGCAGTAAGCGATGCGAGTGGTGTTTATGGGAACGCCCGACTTTGCCGCGGCGTCCCTTCGGCAGATCCTCTCTGACGGCTTTGAGGTCGTCGGCGTCTTTACACAGCCGGACAGGCCGAAGGGCAGGGGAATGGCTTTGAGCGCCTCCCCCGTCAAAGAGCTTGCTCTTGCAAACGGTATCCCTGTTTTTCAGCCGGAGAAGATGCGGGACGGCACGGCGTTGGAAATGCTGAAAAGTCTGTTGCCGGATATTCTGGCGGTCGTTGCGTACGGACGTATTCTTCCTCCCGAGATCCTTGAGGTGCCCGAATTCGGGGCCGTAAACGTCCATGGATCGCTGCTGCCGAAGTATCGCGGCGCCGCGCCGATCCAGTGGGCCGTGCTCAACGGCGATGACGTGACCGGCGTTACGACGATGTACCTGGCAAACGAGATGGACACCGGCGACATCATCTATACCGAAGAGACGCCCATCGGCGAGTTCGAGACCTCGGGCGAGCTCTACGACAGACTCAAGCTCATGGGAGCGAAACTTTTGTCCAGAACGCTGCGGGATATCGAAAACGGTACCGCGCCGCGAAAGGCACAGGAGCACGACAAGGCGAGCTATGTCAAAATGCTCGACAAATCGCTTTCGCCGCTTGATTTCTCCAGACCGGCGCGCATGGTGATCAAGCAGATCTGCGGCCTCCAGCCCTGGCCGGTCGCCACGATGACGATCGGGAAGGACTGCTTCCGCGTGTTTGCCGCTTCCTATGGAAGAAAGGACTGCGCCGCCGCTCCGGGGACGATCCTCGGCGCGTGTGAAAAGGGCATCGAGATCTCCTGCGGCGACGGGCAGAGCGTTGTAATCACGGAGCTTCAGGCTCCCGGGAAAAAGCGGATGAGCGCCGCCGATTTTCTGCGCGGTCATCCGATCACGGAGGAAAAGGTACTTTGATGAATTCTCGGCAGGCCGCGCTGACGGCTCTGGAGCGCTGCGGAAAAGACGGGGCGTGGGTCTCCGCCGCGCTCGACGCCGTCATCAAAAAAGAAGCGCTTGACAGACGCGAGGCCGCGCTTGCCTCCGCTCTTGCCTTCGGCGTGCTGCAGAACCGGGATTATTATGATTATCTGATTTCCTGTTACAGCAGGACGCCTCCTGCCAGGCTCGAGAGGAAGGTGCGGGACATCCTGCGTCTCGGCGTTTGTCAGCTTGTTTCCTTTGACAGGATCCCGGCGCGGGCCGCCGTCAACGAAACGGTCGCGCTCTGCGCCTCCGCCGGCGTTTCCCGCGCCTCATCGCTTGTCAATGCGGTGCTGCGCCGCGTCGCGGAGAACCTTGAAGAGCTGCCCCGCGTCCCCGGAGAAGGTACGGCGGCGTATTTGGCGACGCGCTTTTCTCATCCGCTGTGGCTTGCGGAGCGGTTTGTTGATGAAAAAGGATACGCTTTTACCGAAGCGCTCTTTGCCGCGGACAACGCGCCCGCGCCGCTCGATCTTCAGGTCAACACGCTGCGCTGCTCGCGCGGGGACTACCTCCGGCTTCTGGACGAGCGCGGGATCGCTTACGAGCTGCCGCCTTATCCGGAGAATTGCGTATGCCTCTCGGGCGGAACGGTCACCGAGCTTCCCGGATACGCGGAGGGCCTGTTCTATATCCAGGACCGCGCCGCGCGCACGGCCGTCGATATCGCGGGCCTCGAAAGCGGCATGCGCGTACTCGACGCTTGCGCCAGCCCCGGCGGAAAGAGTTTTGCCGCGGCGATGAACATGCGCGGCGAGGGAGAGATCCTCGCCTGCGATATCCATGAAAAAAAGCTTTCTGCGATCGAGGCGACGGCTGCGCGGCTCGGGCTGGATATGATCGAAACACGCTCTTGCGACGCGCGCATTTTTCTTCCCGAATATGAAAAGGCTTTCGACGCCGTGATCGCGGACGTGCCTTGTTCCGGCTTCGGTGTGATCCGCAAAAAGCCGGAGATCCGCGATAAAAGACCGGAGGAGCTTGCCGCGCTTCCTGAAATCCAACGGGATATCCTGGAAAACCTTTCCCGCTACGTCAGACCGGGCGGGATTTTGCTCTACTGCACCTGTACGATCCTGCGCGAAGAAAACGAGGCTGTGGTCGAAGCTTTTCTCTCTTGCCATAGCGATTTCTCCTTATGCGGCTTTTCCGTCGGAGGGCTTGCTTCCCAAAGCGGCTCTTACACCTTCTATCCGCCTATCGACGGGACGGACGGGTTTTTCGTCTCGAAACTCAAAAGGACGGCGACATGAAAAAAGACCTTCTCTCCCTGCTTCCGGAAGAGCTCGAAAATGAACTTGTCTCTATGGGCGAAGCGAAATACCGCGCGGCGCAGATCGGCAGATGGCTCACGCGCGGCGCGCGGAGCTTTGAGGAGATGAGCGACCTGCCCAAAAGCCTTCGCGACAAACTTGAAGAGAACTTTTTCCTGTACAGGCCGAAGATCCTCTCAAAGCAGGTCTCTGCGCTGGACGGAACGATCAAGTATCTCTGGGAGCTGCGCGACGGAAATGCGATCGAGACCGTTGTGATGAGCTATCAGTACGGCAACACCGTCTGCATCTCCTCACAGGTCGGCTGCCGGCAGGGCTGCGCCTTCTGCGCCTCCACGATCGGCGGGCTGGTGCGCTGCCTCGATGCGTCCGAAATGCTCGACGAGGTGCTTTTCTCCGAGCTCGACAGCGGGAAAAAAATCTCGCATATCGTTCTCATGGGGATCGGCGAGCCGCTGGACAACTTTGACAATGTGGTTCGTTTCCTCAGACTGGTCAACCATCCCAAGGGGCTTAACATCAGCATGCGTCACATCACGCTGTCCACCTGCGGTCTTGTCGAACGCTTTGACGATCTCGCGGGACTGGACCTTCAGCTGACGCTCACGGTGTCGCTCCACGCGCCGGACGACGAGACGCGCAGCCGGATCATGCCGGCCAACCGCGGCCGCGGCGTTGACGAGCTGATGGAGGCGTGCAGACGATACTATCAAAAGACGGGAAGGCGCATTTCCTTTGAATACGCGATGATCGACGGCGTGAACGACACGGAGTATCATGCGCGCGAGCTTGTTCGCCGTGCGAGGCAATGCGGCGCCCACGTCAATCTGATCCCGCTCAACCACGTGGAAGAGAGAGAATTCAAGCCTTCGACGCAGGGGCACATGAAAGCCTTTATGAAGATCCTCGATGAGGGCGGCGTCAACTACACCGTCCGGCGTACGCTCGGCAGCGATGTGGACGCGTCCTGCGGACAGCTGCGCAGAAAGATGGAAAAGAAAAACGGTAAAGAATGATCATATCTGGAGACGTTCGTATGGATTTTTTCGGAATGACTGACAAAGGCAAGGTCAGAAGCGACAACCAGGACAGCTATATAATCGAATACTGCGAAGCGAAGGACTGCGTCGTGACCGCGCTCTGCGACGGCATGGGCGGCGCAAAAGCGGGCGGCCTGGCCAGTCAGCTCTCGAACAAAGAATTCGTCAACTATGTTTACGGAAAGCTGACCTCGCGCGTGAGCCGCTCGGTCGATTACCGCAGGCTGCTGACCGACGCCTGCGCGGAAGCCAACGGCGTTGCCTTTGAGTATTCCAAATTCGACGAGGCCTACAACGGGATGGGAACGACGCTGGTGGGCGGAGTTATCAAATCCAACGGAGAAGGGTATCTTATCAATGTCGGCGACAGCCGCGCCTATCAGGTCCTCAAGCGTTACGATACGATCATTCAGATCACGCGCGACCATTCTCTGGTAGAAGATCTCGTTGAGTACGGCGCGATCACCAAGGAGCAGGCAAAACGTCATCCGCAGCGCAATGTGATCACACGCGCGCTCGGCTCCGAAGCGAATGTCGAACCCGATTTTTACGAGATCAATCTCGCGCCGGGCGACATGCTGATCCTTTGCTCGGACGGTCTTTCCAACATCGTTTCGGATGAGGAAATGCTCGACTATGCCGTCGAATACCCGGAGCCCGAGATCCTCTGCCGCGCGCTGATGAGCAAAGCGCTCAACCGCGGCGCCCGCGACAACGTCACGGTCGTTGTCATCAAACGATAACGGAGCTGCTATGAACGAAGAAGAAAAATACATCGGCAAATTGCTTGACGACAGATACGAGATCCTTGAGACCATCGGCGAAGGCGGGATGGCGCTGGTCTTCCGCGCGCTCGATCACCGTCTCAACCGTTATGTGGCCGTTAAGATCATGCGTGAGGAGATGGCAAAGGACGAGGAGTTCCGCCGCCGTTTCTGCGCCGAATCGCATGCCGTCGCCATGCTTTCCAATCCCAATATCGTCGCTGTCTATGACGTCAGCCACAGCGACGAGCGGGAATATATCGTCATGGAGCTCATTTCCGGCATCACGCTCAAGCAGTATATGGATAAAAAGGGCGCGCTTGACTGGAAGGAGGTCGTGCATTTCGCCAAGCAGATCACGCGGGCGCTCTCTCACGCGCATGAGCGGGGGATCATCCACCGGGATATCAAGCCGCAGAATATCATGCTGCTGCGTGACGGCACGCTGAAGGTCGCCGATTTCGGTATCGCGGCGCTTGAAAACGAGGTCTATGAGAACAACGGCCAGACCATCGGTTCGATCCATTACATCGCGCCCGAACAGGCCCGCGGGAACAGCCCCGACGCGCGCAGCGATATCTATTCGCTCGGCGTCGTCATGTACGAGATGCTTACTGGAAGGCTGCCCTATACCGGCAACACGCTGGCCGAGATCGCCGTCAAGCATATGAACGCCAAGCCGGAGCCCATGCGCTCGATCATCCCCTCCATTCCCGAGGAGCTTGAGCGCATCACGCTCAAGGCCATGAACGCCGACCTGAGCGGTCGGTATCAGACCGCGGGCGAGCTGCTTGCCGATCTTGACGAGTTCACGCACAGCGCCATGCTGCAGGAGTTTCCGGTAGAAGGAGAGACGGAGGAGAGTTCTCCCAAGCCGGTGCTGTCGTACAGCGAGCTCACGAAATCCAGCTATCATATCCGCCGCAAGAAGGCCGCGCGCGTCAGTTTTCTCAGCGGCGCCTTCGCGCTGCTGCTTTCCGCGCTCTTTCTCTTTGTGTTCCTTTGGAACTTCTGGGTCAGAGATCTGTTTTCTCCGGCCGAACGGATCGACCTTCCGAAATTCGTCGGCAGCCGCTATGACGATGTGATCCGGGAGGCGGATTCGATCTACAATTTTGTCATTACGGACGTTTACACCAACGACACGGAGCCAGGGATCATCATCAGCCAGAAGCCGGACCCCGGCCGGAGCATGAGTATCGAAAACGACGGCGTCACGGTCGAGATCTCCGTCAGCCGCAGCATGACCTCGATCGAGGTCCCGGACGTTTCCGGGCTCGACTACCGTTCCGCCGCCGATCAGCTGCAGAAGATGGGCTTCTCCGTCGAGATCGAATCGGCGACCAGCGACACCGTGGCGCACAACTGCGTGATCTCCACCAGCCCCGCGTCCGGAGAAATGGTCATCAGCGGCTCGACGCTTTATTTGAGCGTCAGCAGCGGCCCGGAGATCATTTATGTCGAGATGCCCAATTTGATCGGCCTCTCCGAGGATGCGGCGATCAAAAAGCTCGAAAGCAACAATCTCAGCTACGCGGGATCCAACTGGATCGAAAGCCCGCTTGACCGCGGAACGGTCGTCGGGCAGGACGTGCAGATCGGCGAGAGCATCGAGGAGCACAGCAAAATCACGCTCCAGGTCTCGCTCGGAAACAATTGAGCGGCGCGTCCATGACCGAGGGTATCATCATCAAAGCCCTGAGCGGCTTTTATTACGTCGATACGCCGGAAGGCGTCGTCGCCTGCAAGGCGCGCGGCAGATTTCGCCTGGACGGGACCTCGCCGCTTGTCGGCGACCGGGTCCGGCTGCTTTTGGACAAGGACGGAAGCGGGCGGATCGAAGAAGTCTGCGCGCGAAAGAACTTTTTTATCCGTCCGGCCGTGGCCAATATCGACGCGCTCGTTTTTGTTGCGGCAAACGTCAATCCCGTTACGGATCCTTTTCTGATCGATCGCGTGGCTGTGATCGCCCATGAGGCAAACTGTGAGCTGATCGTCTGCGTCAACAAGATCGACCTCGACAACGGAGACGAGCTTTACGGCATTTATTCCGCCGCGGGTTACCGTGTGATCCGCACCAGCGCGGAGACGGGTGAGGGAGCCGAAGAGCTTCTTGACGCAATGCGCGGGAAGGTCTGTGCTTTCACGGGAAATTCCGGCGTCGGCAAATCCAGCATCCTCAACGTTCTGCTGCCGGATGCGGCGATCCCGACGGACGCTGTCAGCGAGCATCTCGGCCGCGGCAAACACACGACGCGGCACGTCGAGCTCTATCCGCTCGGAGACGACACCTTTGTTGCGGATACGCCCGGTTTCGCTTCCTTTGAGATCCAGATGATGCAGGCGATCACAAAGGAACAGCTCCAGAATGATTTTCCCGAATTCGCTCCCTACATAGGAAAGTGCCGTTTTTTGGACTGCGCGCATCTCAAGGAGCCGGACTGCGCCGTCCGCCGTGCGCTTGAAGAGGGAAAGATCGGCAAAAGCCGATACGCCTCCTATGCCCGCCTGTATGAGTTGACGGCAAAGCAAAAGCCCTGGGAGAGCAAGACGAGCTGAAAAGAACTGTCATAAATCGACGCCCTTTCGCTTAAACTGGTATCAGTAAGCGCGAAGGGGCGTGTTTTTATGCGTAGAAACGGATTCAATCTATGGGGCATGATCGCGGTCTGCGCGGGCCTCGTCATCATTCTTTCGCTCGTCCTGCCTGCCTCCTTCTGGTGGTTCGTTCTGGCTGCCGCCCTGATCGGCGGAGGCATATGGCTGATTCGCTGCTGTTGATTAAAGGGGAGGGATCTGCCGTGAAGATCATCGTCTTTCGCTTGCCGGGCATTTTTCGCCGCCTGATCGCTTTTTTCAGGAAGGGAAGCGCATAATCGAAGAGCGCGTCTCATAGCCTGTACAAAGCGTAAAGAAGGGGAGAGACGTTATGAAGATCGCTTTGACTGGTCCATCATTATCCTGCTGCAGCGAGGTGTTCCGGCAGACGAAAACCGTTCAGGAGCAGGCAGAATGCATCGTTCCGGACGTGTGCGAGGATATCGGAAAGATCTCTTTCGCACAGGCGCAGCTGTTTCTGAAAAGCAAAGAGAGCTCGGATCACGGCGTCAATATCGGCGTTTCGGCCGAGATCCATGTTTTTTACATCACCGAACGGAGAGATCAGGTTCGCACTCTGAGCTTTTCAAAAAGCTTTGAGATCGGCTTTGACAGCCCCTCGATCGCATCCGAATCGGATATACAGATCTCCTTGCACTGTATGGGCGTACAGGCACGCGCGGTCAATCCGAGAAAGGTTTCCGCGCAGCTTTCCGTTCGCGCAGGGATCTCATGCCTGTGCGAAGGGAGCGTCTGTATCCCGACGGATGCGGAACAAGCACAGCCCGACGGTCTGCAGCTTCGCGCGGAGAACGCCGACTGTATGATCACGGCCAGACCGGGTGAGAAGAGCTTCGTCATCAACGAACAGCTTCCCATCGATTCGCCCGAAGAGATCACGGCCGTCTCAAGCGTACGCGCCGAACTGACCGGCGGAGATTGTCAGCCGATCGGGAGCAAGGTCCTCGTCAAGGGCGGAGCGGAGCTGGAGCTGGGCTGTGAAACGCGGGAAGGGACTTGTCCTGTCTTTATCAGACAATGTCTGCCCTTCAGCGTACTGGTGGATATGCCGGATGAAGACTGCCGAGTCGGTAACCTGCGGTTTGAAACAACGGCCCTCTATGCGGATCTGAACGATGCGATCAATGGAAGCCGCGTGATCGAGCTGGAGCTTCACGGCGTCGCGCAGCTCGGTTTTGAAAAGGCGGGAAAGATCCGCTTTCTTTCGGATGCTTACAGCACCGCCTGTCCGGTAAAGCTTGAAAAGGATGCGGCGCAGATCTGCCGTTTCCGCGGGACGCAGCATCTGACGACCGACGTATCCGAGCATATCCAGGTCGAAAGCGATCGAGGAGAGCTCGTTTATACCTTCGCAGATCTTCTGCCCTTTTCGGTCCGCGACGGCAAGGCGGAAACGCCGATAACGGTCAGCCTGCTCCTCAAAGACGCGGAAAACGTGTACAGTACGCAGCAAAGGCTCCTGTCGGTCGAAACGGCGCTTCCCGGCACGGAAGGGGAACTGACCGGAGTCCGGATCGCCGCGGTCCGGGCGGAGCGCGGCGGCGAGGAGGTCCTTCTGGAAGCCTCCCTTGTACTGGACTTTTTGCAGAACGAGCTCGAAGAGCTGCAGTATCTGACCTCGGTCGATCTTGATACGGAGCAGCCGATTGAGCCCTCGTCGCTGCCGGCTTTGACGATCGCCAGAAAAGGCGGGCGCGATCCGTGGGAGCTTGCCAAAATCTATCACAGCAGTGTCGAGGCGATCGGAGAACTGAACGCGAAGTATCCAATGGACGGAGACCTGCTGCTGATCCCGAGAGTCTAAATTCACCCTTGTCATAGCTGACTTGTTGTGCTAAACTAATGGCCGAAAATCAATCTCCGCATCACAGAGAAGAAGGAGCGAAAGACAATGTCCGGACATTCCAAGTGGCACAACATACAAAAGACCAAGGGTGCTGCCGACGCCAAGCGTGCACAGGCCTTTACCAAGATCGCGCGCGAGATGGTCGTCGCGGTCAAGGAGGGCGGCAGCGGCGATCCGCGCAGCAATTCCAAGCTCGCGGCGGTCATCGCCAAGGCTAAAGCGGCCAATATGCCCAATGATAATATCAAGCGCACGATCGACAAGGCGCTCGGCTCCGGCAATACGGAGAATTATGAAAAGATCACTTATGAAGGCTACGGCCCGCAGGGCGTCGCCGTGATCGTGGAGGCCATGACCGACAACCGCAACCGCACGGCCGGCGAGGTCCGTCATTACTTCGACAAGTATGGCGGGAATATGGGCACTTCCAACTGCGTATCCTGGTCTTTTGACCGTAAGGGCGTCATCGTCATCGACAACGAAGACGAAGAGCTTGACGAAGACACCGTCATGATGGACGCGCTCGACGCCGGAGCCGCCGACTTCGAGGCCGATGAGTTGGTCTTCAACGTCTACACCGGCGAGGATGACATCGCCTCTGTCGCCGACGCGCTGACGGCCAAGGGCTACACGCTGCTTTCCGCTCAGGTCGAGATGCTGCCGCAGAACGGCTATATCAAGCTCACGAACGAAGACGACGCGAAAAACATGCAGAAGATGCTCGACATGTTCGAGGACAATGACGACGTCCAGAACGTCTGGCACAACTGGGAAGACGCGGAGTGAGAGCGATGAAAAGCCTGGTCGAACTGATCGATCGTCTTTTCGGAATCCTTTTCTCCGGCGTTGCGGGTCTCGTAAGCCTGCTGCGCGGGAAGAACGATACTATTGCCAAAAAGCTGCCGATCTATGCCGTTCTGGCCTTTCTTGCCGTCTGCGTTTTTCAGAGTCTTCATGCTCTTGCGCTTGCCGAGCGTGAAGCCGCGATGAAAGAATAACTGTGCATTGTAAAACCTTCCCGCTCTCATAAGGCGGGAAGGTTTTGCACAAAATGCGTAAAAGGACGTGACCGCATATGAAGATTCTGCTCAGCGCGTTTGAACCGTTCGGCGGAGAGAAAGTGAACGCCTCGCAGGAAGCGCTGAAACTTATCGTTCCCCGCGACGGGATGGAACTGATCAAAATAACCGTCCCGACGGTATTCGGACTCGCGGGCAAGACGCTGCTTGAGGCCGTGCGCAGGGAAAGACCGGAGGTCGTGATCTGCCTCGGGCAGGCAAGCGGGCGCGCCGCCGTCACGCCGGAGCGCGCCGCGCTCAACGTGCGTGACGCCGCCATACCCGACAACGCCGGATATCAGCCGCAGGATGAGCCCGTCGTTCCCGGCGCGCCGGAGGCCTATTTTTCGACGCTGCCGCTCAAGGCCATGACCGCCGCGGCCAGACAGGCCGGTTTTGCAGCGGAGATTTCGAACAGCGCGGGTACTTTTGTTTGCAACGACCTGATGTATTCGCTCCTCCATGCGCTTGGCCGTGAGTTCCCGTCGGTCCGCTGCGGCTTTATCCACATTCCCGCCTGCGTCCCGTCGGATCAGGCTCCGCAAACGCCCGTAATGCCGTCAAAGACGGCAGCCGCCGCGATCGAGACGATGCTCGCGGCGCTCCTGAAATAAAAAAGAAAGCTCCCGCCTCCGAGGCGGGAGCTTTCACATGGAAATGAGCAGATCTGTAAGCCGGGTTCTGTCTTAAGCGACCATCTATCTAGGCCTGCCGTTGCCGACAGGCTCAAGCCGCCTCCTGAGAGCGATCGGGCCGATCTGTGTGCTCTCCCACGGCGTTGCTCCGGATAGAGTTTACAGCACCGGCATGTCTCCATGCGGCGGGTGGGCTCTTACCCCACCTTTCCACCCTTACCCGCAGCCGAAGCTTCGGGCGGTATCTTTCTGTTGCACTTGTCCGAGGGTCACCCCTGGCGGGCGTTACCCGTTATCCTTGCCCTGTGGAGCCCGGACTTTCCTCATGTGCAGGCTTTCGCCTCGCACCCGCGGCCGCTCGGTCTGCTCACGGGGCTTATTCTATCCAATTCGTTACCGCAAGTCAACAAGAAACTTGTTTTTGAAGCGTAAAAGATTTATAATAAAGTAGTTTAGAGGTGATACTTTTGACGCTGCAAGGATATGTCGATTCCATAAAGGAAAAACGCATCGCCGTCATCGGCGCGGGCGTGAGCAATATGCCGCTGATCCGCCTGCTGCTTGAAAACGGATGTGAAGTGACGGTGTGCGATAAACGTTCCTTCCCCGAAATGGGACAAAAGGGCGAGGAACTGAAAGCCCTCGGTGCGACGCTCAAGCTGGGCGAGGAATATCTGGAGGGGCTTGATCACGATCTGATCTTCCGCACGCCCGGACTGATGCCTTTTGATCCGCATCTTGTCGCCGCCGCGGAGAAGGGGAGCGAGATCACCTCGGAGATGGAGGTCTTTTTCTCGCTCTGCCCCTGCAGGACGATCGCCGTGACCGGCAGCGACGGCAAAACGACGACGACGACCGTTATTTCCGAGCTTCTGAAGGCCGCCGGCTACACCGTCCACCTCGGCGGGAACATCGGTCATCCGCTCCTCTGCGACGTACCGCAGATGAAGCCTGAGGATTTCGCCGTGCTGGAGCTCAGCTCTTTTCAGCTGCACAGCATGAAATGCCGTCCGGACGTGGCCGTCATCACGAACATTTCTCCGAACCATCTCGACAAGCACAGGGACTATCAGGACTACATCGATGCGAAAATGTCGATCTTCGCCGAGCAGACGGAGGAGAACAAGCTCGTCCTTTTTCTTGACGACGCGCATTCCGCCTATTATGCGGCGGCCGCGCACGCGAAGCTCGCTTATTTTTCCGACAGGTCAAAAGTCGAAAACGGCGCATTCTGTCTTGACGGAAAGCTTTTCCGCGCGGTCAACGGCGTCGAAAGACCGATCATGGAGGCGAAGGATATCCGTATCCCCGGCGAGCACAATGTGCTGAATTATCTGGCGGCCTTCTCCGCGACCGAAGGACTGGTCCCCGACGAGATATGCCGCGACGTGGCGATGCGCTTCGCCGGCGTCGAGCATCGTCTCGAACAGGTGCGCGTGTGCGGGGGCGTGCTGTTCATCAACGATTCGATCGCCTCGAGTCCCACACGCACCGCCGCCGGGCTGCGTGCGGTCAAATGCCGCCCCATCATCATTGTCGGAGGCTACGACAAGCACATCGCCTTCGACGGTCTCGGAGACGATCTCTGCCGTTACGCCAAACGCGTGTTCATCACCGGCGCGACGGCGGAAAAGATCCGTACGGCGATCATGAATTCCGTGTATTATCCCGAAAGCCATCTGCGCTTTGAGGTGATAGACGGCTTTGACGACGCCGTCCGCGCCGCCGCGGCCGCAGCGCGGAAGGGGGATATCGTCATGCTTTCCCCGGCCTGCGCCTCTTTCGACGCCTTCCCCAATTTTGCCGCGCGCGGCGATCATTTCAAGAAACTGGTCATGGAGCTGAAAGATGAAGATATCGGATATCAGGCCTGAGATCTTTGCCCTTGCCGACGAGACGGAAAAGGCGATCCGTCCCGTTTTCGACGCTATCGACGAGACGGCGCTGAAAAACACGCAGAAGGTCATGCAGGCCTTTCAGGACAACCGTGTTTCCGACGCCTGTTTTGCCGGGACGACCGGCTATGGCTATGACGACCTCGGCCGAGAAACGCTCGACAGGATATATGCTCAGGTCTTCGGGACGGAGGCGGCGCTTGTACGCACGGGTTTTGTCAACGGTACGCATGCGCTCACGGCCGCGATGTTTTCGCTCGTCGGCCCGGGCGACACGCTCCTCGCGGCGACGGGCGCGCCTTACGACACGCTCCGCTGCGCCATCGGCATCAGCGGCGAGCATCACGGCTCGCTGAAATTCTACGGTGTGGACTACGCCCAGGTTGAGCTTGCGCCGGACGGAGGGCCCGACTACGCGGCGATCGAAAAAGCCGCGGCCGATCCGAAAGTGAAGGCCGTGATGATCCAGCGCTCCCGCGGCTATGAGGACCGCCGCGCGCTCACGGTCGGGGAGATCGGGAAGATCTGCGCGGCCGTGAAAGCGGCCAATCCCGCGGCATACGTCATGGTCGACAATTGCTACGGCGAATTCACCGATACCGTTGAACCGACGGAAGTCGGAGCGGATATCATGGCCGGGTCCCTGATCAAGAACCCCGGCGGCGGCGTCGCCCCGACGGGCGGCTACGTCGCGGGCAAAAAGGAACTTGTGGAGCGCGCGGCCATGCGCCTGACGACGCCCGGCATCGGCGGGGAATGCGGCTCTACGCTCGGCGTGAACAGACTGCTGTTCCAGGGGCTGTTCCTTGCTCCCCACACGGTCGCACAGGCCCTGAAAACGGCCGTTTTCTGCGCGGCCATGATGGAGCGCATCGGACTGGAAACCTCGCCGAAAGCCTCTAAGAAGCGCTCAGACATTATCCAGATGATCAAGCTCGGCACGGCCGGGAACATGAAACGCTTCTGCGCCGGGATCCAGGCGGGCGCTCCGGTCGACTCCTATGTCACGCCCGAGCCCTGGCAGATGCCCGGCTACGACTGCCCGGTCATCATGGCGGCGGGCTCGTTTATCCAGGGCTCCTCGATCGAGCTGTCGGCCGACGGGCCTTTCCGCGAGCCCTACACCGTGTATATGCAGGGCGGACTTACCTACGAATCCGGAAGGCTCGGCGTCATGCTGGCGGCAAGCGCCATGCTGGAAAAGAAGGAGTGATCGCGATGGACGTCCAGAAGGAGATCGAAAAGCTCCGCAAAGAGATCAACTATCACAGCAAGCTCTACTATGTTTATGACGCGCCGGTCATTTCGGACTATGACTTCGATATGCTTATGCAGCGCCTTAAGACGCTCGAGAGCGAGCATCCGGAGCTGATCACGCCCGATTCGCCCACGCAGCGCGTCGGCGGTCAGGCGCTCTCGCAGTTCGCTCAGGTCCATCATCAGGTCCCTTTGGAGAGCCTGACGGACGTTTTTTCCTATGACGAGCTTTTTGCTTTCGGTGAGAGGATGGACAGTCTGATCCCGGAGGAGCATAACTATACGGTCGAGCCGAAAATCGACGGCCTTTCGATGTCGCTTGAGTATGAAAACGGCGTGTTCGTGCGCGGCGCTACGCGCGGCGACGGAACGACGGGCGAGGACGTGACGGAGAATCTGCGCACCGTGCGTTCTGTTCCTCTGCGGATCGACAACGCGCCGGAACGCTTGATCGTGCGCGGCGAGGTCTATATGTCCAAGGCGGTTTTCGAAGAACTCAACCGCGAACGCGAGATCAGAGGCGAGCCGCTGCTGGCCAATCCCCGCAATGCGGCCGCGGGCTCGATGCGCCAGCTCGACCCCAAGGTCGCAGCCTCCCGCAAGCTTGATATCATCTGCTTTAATCTGCAGTTCGCCTCCGGCGAGCCGTTCAAGACTCACGCCGATACGCTCGACGCCATGCGCGACATGGGTTTCCCGGTCGTGCAGTATAAGGTCTACGACAACATTCGCGACTGTGTCGAGCGCATCGAATGGCTGGGGGAGAACAGGGGAGAGCTGCCCTTCGACATGGACGGCGCGGTCATCAAGATCAACTCTCTGTCTCAAAGAGCCGCCCTCGGCAGCACGGCCAAGGCGCCGCGCTGGGCGGTGGCCTTCAAGTATCCGCCGGAGAAAAAGGAGAGCCGCGTGATCGACATCGCCGTGCAGGTCGGCCGCACGGGCGTGCTGACGCCCAAGGTGATCGTTGAGCCCGTTCGGCTGGCCGGAACGACCGTTTCCGCCGCGACGCTGCACAACCAGGACAACATCGACCGTCTGGACGTGCGCCTGGGCGACACGGTCGTGCTGCAGAAAGCGGGCGAGATCATCCCCGAGGTCGTCTCGGTGAACTACGCCAGGCGGCCGGAGGGCACCGTGCCGTTCAAAATGCCGGAATTCTGCCCGGAATGCGGGTCACCCGTCGTGCGCGACGAGGACGGAGCCGCGCTGCGCTGCACCAGCCCCGAATGTCCGGCCCAGCGTCTGCGCAATATCGCGCACTTTGCCTCGCGCGAGGCGATGGATATCGAAGGTCTTGGCATTTCGGTATGCGAGAGTCTGATCAACAGCGGTCTCGTGCGCAGCTTCGCAGATCTGTATTATCTTGAGGCTCAGTCCGTCTCCATGCTTGACAGAATGGGAGAAAAATCCGCGCAAAACCTGATCGCCGCGATCGAAAAAAGCAAGCGGGCAGGGCTTGCAAGGCTTCTGTGCGCTTTCGGCATCCGGCAGGTCGGTCAGAAGGCCTCCAAGACGCTTGCCATGCATTTCCGGGATCTTGACGCCGTGATGTCGGCGAGCGAGGATGAGCTCAAGGCGATCCCGGATATCGGCGCGATCACGGCCGGTTTTATCACGGAATGGTTTTCGTTGGAGCAGTCAAAGCATCAGATCCGGCTTCTGCGCGAAGCGGGGGTCAGCTTTGACAGCCGTGAAAGCATCGTTGACAGCCGCTTTGCCGGAAAGACTTTCGTGCTGACCGGCGCGCTTGAAAATTACACCCGCGACGAGGCCTCCGCGATCATCGAACGCTACGGCGGCAAGGCCTCCGGATCTGTCTCAAAGAAGACAAGCTATGTTCTTGCGGGCGAAAACGCCGGCAGCAAGCTGACAAAGGCCCGGGAACTCGGCATCCCGGTCATAACGGAAGAAGAATTTGCGGAGATGGTCCGCTGAATACTTTTTACGACAACGCCGCCGCGGGAAAACGTTCCCGCGGCGACTTTTTTTCTCCTGCGGCATAGAATGGCCTGAGCATCTGCTCACGTTATCTTACAGGAGGAATGATTGTGGACAATGAATCCATGAACGAACATCTATTCGGCACGCTGCCGTCCCGCGCTCCGCTGGCTTCGGCCTATGTCCCCATGCAGGAGAGCGTCGATCCCAATTATCCGCCTCAGACGGCCATCGCGCGCGGCACGCTTTTCCCCGGGCTGGATCTGCCCTTCCGGGGAATGGTCAATCGTCCTCTCCCGGCTACGCCGCTCGGCGAACTGATGGCGATCGACTTTGTCGCCGATGAGCTCTCTCTTTATCTTGACACCCACCGCGACGATAAAGAAGCGTTTGATCTGTACCGGTCTGTGCTCGCGCTCTCCAAGGAGGCGCACGAACGATATGTAAAAACGTGCGGACCGATCGTTAAAAACGACATGCTGGACATGACGCGTTTCCTCTGGCTGAACGATCCGTGGCCGTGGGAACTCAAAAAAGCAGGGGAGGGCTGAACCGATGTTTGTATATGAAAAAAAGCTGCAGTACCCCGTACGGATCAAGAACCCCAATCCGGAGCTCGCCAAGATCATCATCTCGCAATACGGCGGCCCGGACGGCGAGCTCGGCGCGTCGATGCGATATCTCAGCCAGCGTTTTTCCATGCCGTATCCGGAGCTCAAGGGGCTTCTGACCGACATCGGTACAGAAGAACTCGGTCATCTTGAGATGGTGGGAACGATCATTTATCAGCTGACGAGAGAGATGACGGACGAAGAGATCCGAAAAAGCGGCCTGGACGTCTATTTTGTCGATCATACGGCGGGCGTCTATCCGACCGCAGCGTCCGGCTTCCCCTGGAGCGCAGCGTCGATCGGCGTCAAGGGCGACCCGATCTGCGATCTCAACGAGGACCTGGCGGCGGAACAAAAAGCGCGCGTGACCTACGACAACATCCTGCGTTTGAGCGACGATCCCGATGTGAACGATGTGATCAAATTTCTGCGTGAGCGTGAGATCGTGCACTACCAGCGTTTCGGCGAGGGCCTGCGCCTGACGCTCGAAAAGCTGGATGAGAAAAACGTCTATGCGATGAATCCCGCATTTCCGTAAAAAACAAGGCTGTGAAGAAAAACTTCACAGCCTTGTTTTTGATTGAGTATGAGATCAGGCCTTGTTCTCGCGGCGGGCCTTGACCTGCTCCACAATCTCGTTGACGCGTTCGTCGGTAAGCGTAAATCTCTTCTTGAAATAGAAGATGGCAAAGGCGAGACCGATCACGGGGATGATCGTCATGGTCATGCGCAGGCCCGCTTTGCTCGCGGCGGAAACGCCGAGCGACCAGTCGACCAGCTTGTCGGCCTCGGAGACTTCGGTGCCGGCCTGCAGATGATTCAGGCTCAGGCAGATGGAGGCGACCAGAGCGGCGACGCCGGAGGCCAGCTTGACCACGAAGGTCTGCATCGAGAAGATGACGCTTTCGTCGCGGCGGTCGTTTTTCAGTTCGCCGTAGTCGACGGTGTTGGCCAGGAAGACCGTGGTGATGACGGTCAGCATACCGTTGGCGGCAAAGATGAAGAAGGCCGGGATGAAGAGAATGTACACGACGCTCATGCTCGTAAAGGCCAGGACCAACAGCACGGCGTAGCCGATGATAGCCATCGCCAGGCAGATATAAAAGATCTGCAGGCTGGTGTATTTTTTGCGCAGCAGGGGATAGAAGGCCATCATCGAAAGGACCTGGATCGCGCCGCCGAACATATTGAACAGCACATAGGCGTCGTTCCAGCCGGTCGTGCCGAAGTCATATTTGAAGAAGTAGATGACAAGGTTGGAGGTGATGTAGATCGAGCAGTTGATCAGCACGATCGCGATCGTAACGGTCATGGCCTGATCGTTCTGCACGAGAGCCTTGAACATCTGTCCGACGGAGACTGTCTCCATCTCTGCGGTGGATTTTTCCTTGACGTTGACGCAGGTGAGGATCGTGAAAAGGATGAACAGAGCGGCGATGATGATCGAGAAATACTTGAAGCCGACGATCTCAATCATCTTGGCGCCCGCGTCGGAGCCGGCAAACATATTGCCGAGCATCGGGACGAGCATCATCGTAAAAACGGTTACGATCGCGCTGCCCACGCCCGCGCTGGTACGCGCGATGGTCGTGAGGTTTTCACGCTCGCGTCCGCCCTCGGTAAAGGCGGGGATCATGGACCAGTAGGGGATGTCCATCATCGTATAGGTCACGCCCCAAAGAATATAGGTAACAGCGGCGTAAGCGACGAGACCGGAGGCGTCGAGTTTCGGAGGCGCGGCGAACATCAGCACCAGTACGACCGCGTTCGTCAGCGTACCGATCAGCAGCCAGGGGCGGAATTTGCCCCAGCGCGTCTTGGTCTTGGCTACGATGACGCCCATGATCGGGTCGTTGAAGGCGTCGAACACACGCGCGGCCATGAGGATGATACCCATTGCGATCGCGTTGACGCCCAGAAGATCCTGGAAATAATACAGAACGTAGCTGGCCGAGAGCATGTAGACCATGTCTTTTCCGACAGCTCCGAGCGCGTAGGAAATCTTGGATTTCAAAGGCAGAGACTGTTTTTGTTCCATGTCGTTTTCTCGCTTTCGTATTATTTTTCTGCGTGCATTTGTCTTTTTCCAGTATATCTGAATAAAGAGAAAAAAGCAATCAAATCTCAAAGAGATCGGATCTTCACGATATTGCTGACGATGCTGCCGCTGCGGCGGCGGATGTAGTCCAGATACTCCCCGCGGTCGATGGAGTAGGCCCGCCCCCAGGAGGAGATGTAAAGCCGCTTTTCGTCTATCCCCGTGACCATGACGTAGTGAGCCTTGATGCTGCAGGCGCGGAAGATCGAGCCGTCAGGTCTGGCGGCGTAAAAGTTCAGCTCATGCTTCTGCCAAAACAGGGGGAAATTCGGCCCTACGGAGAGAATAACGGGGATATCGCGGGAGAGCATGTCTTCTATTTCCGAGAAAAGCCTGACGCTGCCGATGCCCCATGCGGCGCGGAAGGGAAGACCATAACGGCGAAAGAAACGGTTCAGTCCCCCCGCCAGCATGATCCCGTTGATGCCCAGCTTGGGGATCACGGGGAAAAAGCGCCTGGATAGCTTCAGCGCCAGATCGTCGTATTCATGCGCGTCGATGCAGCCATCCTCGGCCGCTTCCGCGAAGAAGTCGCAGCTGCAGCCCGGATGAAAGCGGCAAAGATAAAGCAGCAGGTCGAGCGCCGCGATCACGCCGCAGCCTACTTCACGCATGCTGCGTGAAGCGGAAGACATCTGGTTGCCGCCGAAGGATCGTCTCAACCCATTGTCGACGGATATGTAATTGTGCCGAATGCTGAGCATGATTCCAGCGCCTCGATCCGTAGTTTTCTTTCCTGTATTCTATCATAGTCCTCTTGATCCGAAAAGAGAAAAAACTGATCTGGATAAACAATTCTTATCCGATTCGTCAGAAAAACGCGCCAACATACAAAAATGCGCCGTCTCCCTTGCGTTTTGAAAAGTCGTTTGCTATAATGTCTGCATCGGCAAATCAGTACTTTACTTGTTTTCGCATCATATCAACAGGAGACAGTAAAAGAATGAAAAAGAAACACAATAAAGAGCACAGCGGAAACGGCGAGCTCGCCATCGTACTGGCGATTCTCCTGATTTTGCTTCTGGTAATCGGTTTTCTCCTTTTCCGCATCATGCATTCGAAGAGCAATCCCTCTGCGCTGATTCAGAATCTCAAACCCGTTCCCGCCGCCGTGGTGGCGGCAACGCCGATCCCCGCGCCGGTCGAAACGCCGGAACCCACGCCCGAGCCTACGCCGGAGCCCACGCCGGAACCCACGCCCGAGCCTACGCCGGAGCCCACGCCGGAACCCACGCCTGACCCGGCCCGCTTTATCAAGATCGCGACCTCCAAACAGATCCAGATCACCAAACAGCCCGGTCCCGAAACGCTATACTCGGGCAATAACGCGGTGTTCGTTTCGCACGCAAGCGGCTCGGTCTCCAGCGAATGGCGTTTCGTCTCTCCCGACTATTCGCGCGAGATCGTGTGGAACAACAGAGAAGTCAAGAAAGAGTTTCCCGGACTGAAGTGTGAAGACGGTGATACGGACGTATTTATCGTATATAACATCCCTGTCGAGATGAACGGCTGGTATGCCGTCTGCCTCTTTACAGACAGCAGGGACGAAATGCTGGCCTCCGACGGCGCCAAGATCACCGTGAAAGATGCCGGAGGCAAGACCTGGACCGCGCCGGCCTCTACGCCGGAACCCACGCCCGAACCCACGCCGGAGCCTTCCAGAACGCCTGAGATAGTCGAAGTGGTTATTTCCGGGAATACGCCCGAACAGACGGAAACGCCCGAGGTCTCCGCAAAGCCGGAGGGATAAAGACATAGATTAAAATAATCCTGCATGATAAAAGAGGAAGATGATCTGCACATGAAAATGCAGATCATCTTCCTCTTTTCGTGGGATACCGGGAAATCGGATGTCTTATTTCTTTTTCACCGGG